>NZ_KV800245.1:0-54801 GCF_001810205.1 Pseudomonas sp. HMSC076A11
TGGTCGTAGGTTCGAATCCTACACGACCCACCATTTTCAGAGGGGCGAGTTGCGTAGGTCTAGGAAGGGGGTGTTGCACCGTTCTAGCCTTGCAGCCGTCTGGGCCGAACATTAGGCCCGCATTGACGTGATGTCAATATGGAATAGCCTGCCTTTCAAGGTGGGCTTTTCTGTTTCTAAGGTCCTGAAACCATTCTGCAGGCGTAGCAATGCGCCCCCGACGTAATCAGCGATTACAGAGGGTACTGCGGTGTTGGCTTTGAAATTGCGCGGCTCTGCCAGCATGCCGGCGCTGGAATCCAGGCGCTCTCGGTAATTCCAGATTATTCCTACAGGCCTAGCGATCTGCTGGGAGGCGCGGCTACCTTTCGTCCGGTAGCCGGCCCCTCAGTACCGGTATCGCTAGGCGAGACTGCTTCGGGCGGCAGATCCCCATCCACCAGATCCACCAGATCCGCTTGTTGCCGCGGGAGCCGCGGATGCCGAGGCGGCACGGTTCGATAAGTGTTGAGCCATCAGAGTGAACAGCACGCTTTGCTCGAAGGTGTCAGGTGGCTGTGGTAGCGCTTCTGCTTCCCACGCGGTTGGACCTCCCTGAATGCCTGTCCCTGGCGTGTGCTCCCTTGGTTCTGCAGGCTCTGTCCTGACCTCCGGTGGCGGCGCTTCACTCACTCGAGCGAGAGGTTGCCCGCATGGCTTCGGTTTGGCAGAGGCTTGCGGGGAGCCGCTGTAATCCACCTTCCTGACATTCTCCAGCGCGCCTTGGGCCAGGCTTCTAGCATGCAGCACGGCACGCATGTGATCGTAGTCGGCCTCGATGTAGCTCATCGTGGTCTGGATATTCGAGTGGTTGAGCAGGCACTTCGTGAGGTGGATGTTCCGCTCGGGTGCCTTCATCAAGTCGGTGGCCAGAGTGTGCCGGAAACGGTGCGGGGTCATCCGCACCCCAACCTTCTCGGTCAACTTCCGGTACATGGCTTCGACCTGGTCGGAGTTCATCACCTTGCTCTTGTAGTGCGGTGAGAACCGGTTGACGTTGAACAACTGGTCGTCATCGGCGAATCCGGCTCTATCGGCCTCTTGCAGGAGCCTCGATAGGTGAGGCACAAGCCCCTCCGTTATTGGCACTACGAACTCTTTGTGAGTCTTCTCTGTCTCGCCGCGGATGAGGATCAGTTGATTTTCCCAGTCGATGTCGCGCTTGCGGATGCACAACAGCGCATTCAACCGGATGCCGGTGAAGTAGAAGACCTCAAACGTGCAAAGCCAGAACCAGGCGGGTGTGATCCGTGCGCGTTCGCCGGTGCAGCACTCGGCGCCGACCTGCATGTTGAGCCAATTGCGGGCGCGCAGGATGGCTTCGGCGGCGACGGTTTTGCTTGCTCGCCTGGGGGGGATGACGGTGGTCTTTCTGAACGGGTTGACTTGGGAGTGCGTCACCAACTCGTGCTCGATGGCATAGCCCCAGATCGTCCGCAGATGATTCGAGTACGTGTTCCAGCTCCGCTTCGACAGGCCTTGTTCCAGTACCTTGCGCCGCCATCCCAAGACAGCCCGGTGGTCCACGTCATGTACGGTTGCCGTAGGACCGAAGTGCTTGAGCAGCGCCTTGGTCGCGGCGCGGTAGATCTTCGCGCTGGCTTCTCGGAGATCGTGCGCGAAGATGTACTCCTCGGTGAGCTGCTGCGGCGTCATTCGACACCCCCTTCGGGGTCGGTGATGACCGTGAGGCTTGGGTTGTCCAGAGGCTGCTCAGGGAACAGTAGTTTGGGATCCTGGAGCAGGTAAGCCTTGAGCTCTTTCGTCTTGCGAGGACCAGAAACCTTGATGGTCCAGATGTTCAGGTTTTTACTGGTCTTCCGGTGAAGCCCTTGTTTCTCGAACGCGCGCTGCACCAGCTTCCAGCCGGTCGTATCCTTGGCCTGGGCCAGCTTTTCGAGCTCTGGATGCTCCTGGACATAACGCTTGAAGATTCCTGGCGTGACCAGCATGGCGGTCCCGTCGACGGTATGCACCAAAGCCTTGGTGTCGTTGATGAACAGGCGACGGGCCGCGATGCCAGATTTCATCCAGCCAATGAGTCCCTGTCCCAGATCAGTGCTTCTGCTAGGCATAAATACATCTTCAATTGCTTCAGGAGCGCAATCTGTTGGCTCCTTGGTCCCTAGTGGCTGCTGTAGGTTCTCCTCCCCGCGAGTATTCGTAGGAGAAGCAGCCGATGATGCGTAGCTAGTGTCTAGCTCTTCTAGTGGCGAAGTGATATTACCAAGAAGCGCGTACAAATCGTCTGTTTCTTCCTGATCAACAATTGAGGGCTTCGCAATCGCCCGCATCTCGTTTGACGGTTTCGCAACGCTCGGCGAAGGTTGGCGGAGCGTCATCTTGGTTTCTGGTGCTTGCTGCTGTTTAGCCGGTTCGTTGGGAATTTCACAGGTCGTTTCCGGCTTTTCCGTTGAGGCGGTTCCATCTTCAACGACGAGTGATCCGCTGTAGGGCGCGGGACGCTCGGCAGGGTCTGTCCAGATCAAGGCTGGAGCAATCTTGAGCAGCGTGAACTTGTTTCTCCATCCAGCACCGTTGTCTACCGTGGCCGTCCAGATGGCCTTGTCCTCGGCGTTGGTCTGGATGACGGCCTGATCCTGGAGCATGTTGAAGAACGGCGCGTTGGAGGAGGGCACCCCCTCGATACCCTGGGCCAGCAGGTAGGCTCTCAGTTGATCGGCTGCAGGCTTGCTCACCAGCCAGAGTGCGTCCTGGGTCAGCCATCCATCGGACGGACCGCCAGGTTGATTCAGCTTGAACTTGTCCTTCACCAGGAAGCGAAGGCCGTCAGCCAACTGCCGCTGCAGCGACTGCTTCGGTGCAGCCAGAGCTCGATCCGGATTGCCTCCCAGCTCCTGTGCGACTGAGGCCTGGTCTGCCTTCACGATGATCTCGCCGAGGATCCCGGCGTGCTCGTACTGCCCAGCGAACAGGTAGATCAATTGAGCCCACAGCTCTGGAAAGCGACTGAGCCAATCGAGTGCAGTGCGCGGTAGCAGTTGGTGGATGAGGAGTGCTGAGGCTGCTCCGTGGAGCTGGTATTCGCGGGACTTCACGTACTTGAAGCGGTAAGGCTGGTTGATCGGTCCGTTCCAGGGGTGCCAGGTGCTGCCGTCCTGCAGCTCCACCTGCAGGTCGACGACGATCTTGCCTATGTCGTGAGCCAGGGCACCATACGCGGCGGCGGCCGACCAGGCTTCAGCCTGGGCTGACTGTGACTCCGGCGCCGCGCCGATCGGGAGCAGGTAGGTCTGCCGAACCTTCAGTGCGTAGGCCACGATTTCCAGGCCGTGATCGATCATCCCGCCTGGATGGGCATGGTGATGGTTTTCCGAAGCTGGGAGCTGCTGGACCAGCTCGGCATAGTTGGCCAGTGGCCGCCGGTAGATCTCCTCGAATTGCGGTTTGGATAGCGAGGCGCGCTGCCAGATGTTCTCCAGTAGCTGCCGGCGGCGAGGCGTGCCGAGCAGTTCCATACTGCTCAGAGGAGGGAGGAATCCCCCTGGGGCAGTTTTGGTTGGTGGGGTGCGGGATGGCTTCCTGGATATCCAGGAAAGGAGTTGAAACATGGGAAGCTCCATGACGATTCATGGAGCGGGCTTTTCCCTTATTCCAGGGAAGAGGAACAACAGAAAATCCTCACCTCAAGTAGCTGGTATTTTCTATGGCAAAGTGCCACTTCTGGTGCTTGTTTTTTCGGTTTTTTATTCATTGTCTTTAGTTTAAAGCATCTGAATGCTGCTTAAGCTTAGTAAGTCAATTTTGATAATTTTCCAACGCCTCAACGCGGATGAATTGGATACACTTTTTCAATAGTTACCGCGCTGGTGTAGATCAGGCTACCGTCGCTTATTCGATACCCAGTCAAGTTGAAGCGACCCCGTTTAGTATTTGAGTCGAGATAAACTCGTAGTCGACAGTCACGTATAGGCCCGCATTCGTGTGGTAACACGAGCTTAAGTCTGGCTTGGTCAATAGGGATATGAACCTCTTTTTCACCAGTGTTTTGCAGATGCACTTCCGCTTGGGCAAGGAGCTTTTCATCGCCATCGTTGAGGTGAAATCGAATGTTCTTTAGTGAAATAGCTTGGGCTTCATCCGAAAGCTTGCACCAGCCGTCAAGATTGAAAATGCTCATGATGATATCTTCCGCTGCCTTGAGACGGTGATCTTAACCCTTGGGCGTGCAGAGCGTTCTCTCTGCCTTCCGCTCTTCTTGGATAAGTTAGAGCGTTGATCGGGCATGTGTCGAGGGCTAGTGCTAAATTGACGGGTTTCCGTTAGATTACTATTCATGATTGCTTCTCTTATTGTTCCTGTTCACATTATATTGGTCGTTTCTTAATGCGTGCTCTGTGCGTTGTCGAACTCTTCTGGTCGTTTTGTCTCGTGGATTTTTGCGAGGTGAGTATGTACGCTGGTGCACCGACATCGTATTCTAAGTTCACCAGTATGGAGGGAGGTCTATTGATCCGTCGGTGCCCAGAAGAGACCGGCATATGGCTATAGAGAGGTGTTCAACATGTGGCATCACGGCATCTTACAGCCAACGCTGTGGCAACTGATTGTCGCGACTTTGGCGCTGACCCATGTCAGTATCATCAGTGTGACGCTATATCTGCATCGCCATTCAGCTCATCGCTCGGTACAATTGCATCCTGCGCTAAAGCACTTCTTCCGTTTCTGGCTGTGGCTGACGACGGGAATGAACACCCGTGCGTGGACGGCCGTTCATCGCCGGCATCATGCCTGCTGCGAAACGCCCGACGATCCGCACAGCCCGAGGTTCAAGGGACTGCTCACGGTGTTGCTGCGAGGTGCCGAGCTGTATAGAGCCGAGGCTCGCAATCCGGAAACCTTGCAGACCTATGGCCGAGGCTGCCCGGACGACTGGCTGGAGCGTCGCCTCTACAGTAGGTTTCCGAACGCCGGGCTAGGCCTCATGCTCGGTGTGGACTTGGTTTTATTCGGCGTCGCGGGGCTGACAGTCTGGGCGCTGCAGATGGTCTGGATCGCCTTCTGGGCTGCCGGTGTGATCAACGGTCTGGGCCATGCTTTCGGCTATCGTACCTTCGAATGCCCGGACGATTCGAGCAATCTGCTGCCGTGGGGAGTCCTCGTCGGCGGCGAGGAGTTGCATAACAACCATCATGCTTACCCGGGCTCGGCCAAGCTTTCCGTGCAGGCCTGGGAGTTTGATCTGGGCTGGGCGTGGATATGTCTGCTGAGAGCACTCGGACTGGCTCAGGTCAACCGTGGGCTGCCCACCATCCAGTGGGACTGTGACAAGCGAGCGCTGGATCTGGAAGCCAGCGAAGTCATCCTGCGCAATCGCCTGCTGGTCATGGCCCAATACGGGAAACGGGTAATGCGGCCGCTGGCACGCGAAGAAAGCGTTCGCTGTGATGCGGCGACCCGGCATTTGCTGCGGCGCGCCGGCCGTTTGCTGGTGCGGGACCCAGACAGGCTGAGCGATCTGCAGCAGAGCCTGTTCCATTCAGCTGTCGGCAGGAGCCAGGTGATGCAGCTAGCCTGCGCGCATCGCCTGGCGTTGCAGCGCACATGGAGCGATGCGGGGGCTGACCTGGGCGAAGTACATGCGGCGTTGAAACGCTGGGTAACCGAGGCGGAAGCCAGCGGGATACGCCCGTTGAGGGAGTTTGCCGGGCTACTGTGCAGCTACAGCCTGTACGCTCCGCAGCAGATCGTGCCGTAGATTCGCCGTTGAAGCGGGCACGAGAAGTCGTGGAGGAGGGGCGTACCGGTCTGGGGATCGACTTCAAGAGGAGATCCATGTTTCATGATCGCCTGCTAGATTTGCAACGTTGCGTACGCCACTTACCGTGAACGCCAGCCTGTGGATACCGAGACTATTTTCGTGGTACCGAGCAGGGTCGACTGCGACCGGGCCTTTCGGCGTTTGCGCGAGGCGGGTGAGCGGATGGCGTTGCGTCCACTGCCTCGCTGAGCTTCTGAATGGAGCAGTCGTCGCGATACAAGGGGCGGGGGGGCAGGGGCAGAGAGCTGGGGGCTCCGTTGTGTCGGCTCGTTACGATTTGGAAGACGCCCAGTTCCCCGGCCTCGAACGCCAGCGCGCTGGCGGCCATTAACAGGCGCCAGGCCCGGTAGGTGGGTTCGCCGACATATTCGACGGCAAGCCCCTGCCGCTGCTCTAGGCGAGAGACCCAAAGGCGCAGGGTCAGGCCGTAGTGACGGCGCAGTGATTCGACATCGGTGACTTCCAACTGCGCCTGTTCCATCCTGCGGACAAGGCTGCCCAGAGTGTCCGGCTGGCCGTCGGTGAAGAGATAGCGATTGATCAGGCGGGCCGACGCGGTCCGTTGCCACCCGTCCGGGCACTGAGTGATGCCCTGGTTGAGAAACAGCCCAGAATCCTTGAGAAGGCGGTGTACCGTGTCGAAGTATAGCGACAGGTTGTCCGGGCCAAGGTGCTCGGACAGTCCGACACTGGCGATCTTGTCGTATACCTGCTGACCTTTTAGGTCGCGGTAGTCGCAGCATTCCACCGTCACTAGCGCCTGGAGCCCTGCCGCGTCTATTCGTTCGCGTGCCAGGGCCAACTGTTCCCGGCTTAGGGTGATGCCATGGGCGTGTACCCTGTGGTATTTCGCTGCATGGAGGATCAACGCGCCCCAGCCACAACCGATATCGAGCAGGTGCTCGCCGGGATGCAGCTGGAGTTTCCGGCAGATCAACTCAAGCTTGGCCCGTTGAGCCTGTTCGAGGCTATCGTCGATTTGCTCGAAGTAGCCACAGGAGTAGACCATCGCCGGATCCAGCCAGAGTCCGTAGAACGCATTGGACAGGTCGTAGCGGAAGGTGGTGGCGTCGGGGTTTTCTGCGTGCGAGTGCATCCCCGTCGTACTCTGTTGGCGCAAGAGTCCTTTCTGCCTGCCGGACTCCGTAGTGACCGAGCTCGGCAGCATGATGGCGCCGAACAACAGGCGTGCGCGTCGGTGCCAGACCTTGCGCTGGGTTTGCATGTGCTCCCTGAGCGCCAGGGCTGCGAAGAGGTCGCCCTCGATGTCGAAGTCGTCGCGGAAATAGGCTTTGGCCAGGCGCTGTGGGTCGCTATTGCTTAGGATCATCTTCTGTACGCCGTCCGCATGCCTATAGACCAGGGTGAATGGGGACTGAGTACCGGCAGTGGGCCCCAGTTGCAGGAGTGTGCCGTCCCACAGCCGAGCGTTCATACGGCTACTCGTGCCACGGAACAACTGGCCGAGCAATTTTGACGACTTGCGCGCGCTGAGGCTGCGGTTGTGGCGGGTGGTGATCTCGGCGACGTTGCGCCACTTGCCGGAGGCTGTTCGGGGGAGCAGGTGATCGCTGGCGAATAGGCGATCCCAGAACGCCGAGGTAACCCCGAAGTGCCCGGCTTGCCAGGGTGCGCTGTGATGCAGATGGTGGCATAGCTGGCGGCGAGCCAGCCAGGCGTTGTCAGAGTGATCGAAGTGATGCACGGCGTGATGGATCAGGATGTACGCTAGGTAGCCTGACATGATGCCCAAAGCCAGCGAGGAGCCTCTCCAGGGGCCGAGTGTGAGCAGCGCTGGTAGGTAGACCAGGCCGATGAACAGGGCCGCGCTGGACAGGGTGGATAGCCCTATCAGCGCGCCGGGCCGTTGGTGATGGGACTGGTGCCATTGGCGAAAGGGTGATAGTCCGTGGAGGACAAAGCGATGCAGGAGGTATTCCAGCAGCGACCACGCCACCAGACCGAACGCGGCCAGCAGCAGGCATTCCAGACGCAGTTCTGCGGGGCAGAAAAGGCCGAGCCAAACGGCCAGCACCAGTACCCCGACAACGTAGAAGGCGATATCGGTCCGGTGTACGAGCTTACTGTGTTCGAGCTTGAAGAGAGGCATGTCGACCTCGGTTCATCCGGAGCGGAGTGTCCTGTATGGTCCTGGCCCGGGTTTGTCTGATATCGAACTTACATCGCGAGTAACCGAGTCGAGGTGCCCGGAGCGAGGTCAGACCAGACTGATGTCCATGTGCACGCCGACCCCCACGGAACTCTCGATGACATCGCGCACGAGCAGGGACTCGATTTCCGAACGGGTATTCGCCAGCAGAACGACATGGCCCTGGGCGATAGCCTGTCTGAAGGGACCGCTGACCTGGCTGACATCCACCGATGCGCCGACCGCTCCTCCGAACAGCGCTCCCAGGGCGCTGCTCCAACCCAGCAAGGCCAACGGTGCATCACCGAACAGGCTGGCCTCGGTTCGTGTCAGAGCGAATGTGACCAGCGTGCTGACGAGGAGCCCTGCTAGCGCGCCGGCTGCGCCACTTGACAGCACCTGGATGAACGAACGCCGGCGCGTTGTTGGAAGTGGAACGTCTTCAGCGCCGAGGATGCTCAACTGTTCGAGGCCGAGGCCTCGGTCGACCAGACGTTTGCGAGCGCTTTCGGCCTGCGCTCGGAGGTTGAAAACGGCCGATACCTGATGGCTGTAGCCAGCCATGGCAGATCTCCCGGAAGATATGGATTCCCAGTCTACGGGCGGGGGCCGGCGACGTCTGTGCGCAAGCGAACCCAGGGCGGCCGACCTGCGCATCGCTGCCAGGTCAGGTCGGAGTCTTTTTACCCGCAGTGGTGGCGCGCCGCGCTTCGAGAATGGCGTCGGCCCAGGCCAATGGCCACTGGACATAGCGCTGTTTGTCGAACTCCCTTTTCCAGTTTTCGGTTTCCTCCACGTTCAGTTGCGTGAAACTGTTTGAGCCTGCCTCCTTGGCCTCCCGGAACGTGGAGTACTCGACGCCGTTGTCGCCGCCGAACTTCTTCAGCGGTTCTTCCGGCATCCGCGGCTGGAACCACTCCTGGGGTTCCTCCGGTGCGTGGGCGATGAAGTAGTCGCGCAGGGTCCGTCCTTCGGGTAGATGACCTTCGGCAAGTAGCCGGGGTACGTAGATATCGTCGTCGATGTTCATGGTGTCGCATCCGGAAGATGAAGAGGGTGAGCGGCGGGCTGGCGCGCCGTCTCGTTGCCGTGCGACGAAATCCTCATCGGGCGGGCAGATAGGGAAGCAGGCGATCGGTCTCGCGCTTGACCACCGCGTAGCATTCGCAACAGAGCGCTTCCAATTGCGGACGGTCGAGAACCGTGATGTGCCCTCGGCTGTACTTGATCACGCCGAGTTTCTGCAGCTTGCCGGCCGCTTCGGTGACGCCTTCGCGGCGGACCCCCAGCATGTTGGCGATGAGTTCCTGGGTCATGCTCAACTGGTTGCTGGGTAGCCGGTCGAGCGACAGCAGCAACCAGCGGCAGAGTTGTTGGTCGATCGAGTGATGGCGGTTGCACACCGCGGTCTGAGCCATCTGGGTGATCAGCGCCTGGGTGTAGCGGAGCATCAACTGGAGCATCTCGCCATGCCGATTGAACTCGTCCTTCAGCTTCTGTCCGGGCAATCGATAGGCATGCCCCGCGCTTTGCACAATGGCGCGGCTCGGAGTGCTTTCCCCACCCATGAACACCGCCACGCCGATGAGTCCTTCGTTGCCGACGACGGATATCTCCGCGGAGGCGCCGTCCTCCATGACATACAGCAGAGAAACGATGGCGTCGGTGGGGAAGTAGACATGTCGGAGGGCATCGCCCGATTCATAGAGGACCTTGCCGAGCGGCAGTGTAACTCGCTCCAGGTGCGGGATCAGACGCTCTTGTATCTCCTGGGTAAGCGCGGCGAGCAGATGGTTCTGCAGGGGAGAAACGTCATTGGTCATGTCGGCCACCAGTGGGTTCCCTGTGGTGGTTAGGCGTGATTGCGCTTGACATTGCCAGTGGAGTGGGCGCAAGGGAAACGCAGGGCGCTGAGATATTTTCGAGGATCAGCTCTGGCAGTGTAGCCGCAATGGCCAGGAAAAGCGTGGCTAGCGATGAGAGGCGGAACGGAAGGGCGAATCCCCCTTGGGAGGGATTCGCTTAGAAGTGATGTGGCTAGGGGGCGATGTCCAGGCGCAGATCACGGATGAGTTGGGTCACCGCTTCGGGTGTACGCCACTGTTCGGTGCCTATGCCGGTGCTGAATGCCTCGATGGTGCCCGTCAAGGCATTACCCAGCAGGATGCTCATCGCTCCGTCCCGGTCTCGTGTGCAACTGCACGTGAACGGTGAGAAGGAGGGTTCGATGAGCTGCCGGGCCTGCTCAAAGGTCAGTCTCATGTGCCAGGCTCGCTCATTTCTGTTGTGAAGACGGCCCCTGGCGCCCGGCTTCCTGGCTCATCAGGTCGTCGTCACCGCGGGCGGCCTGCGGTTGTTGCCCATTCTTCACGGGATCGCGAGTTGCCGTGGCGTCTGATTCCGGCTTCTGTTCAGAGGGCTTGCGCTCGGAGTAGCGTTCCGCCTTGCTGGGGCTGGCAGGGGGCTGGCCGGACTGGTGCTCGGGGGTTCTGTTGGCGCCATTACCATTGCGCGGCGCTTGCTTGATGTGCTTTTCCATGATGTTGCCTCGGATCGTGTCCCGTGCTCGGCGAAAGTGTCGAACGCTGGGACAGGCATTGTGGTGAGCCGCGGTCTTGCTGTCGGTGCGTTGCCGTACCCAGGCGCAACCCGGCGCTTCGACTCAGTAGGGGAGCCGCGCTAAGTGTGGCAGCGCACCGACCCGGCCACCTGAGACGGTGCAGGCTGGAAAAGCCAGGGGTCGGCAATCGTGCCGGTGCCGGTTTGCAGTGGAGTTCATCATGAATACCCCCACGGAGCCCTCGTCAGCCACGTCCGGACCCATTTTGGACGCACATCGTGCCGAAGGATCGACGGAGCCTGGCACCGACGATGCCCATACTCTGTTGCCGCCGTATCCTCCGGCTGCACTGCCGGTCTGGCTTGCCAGCGAATGGGCGTGGCTGGGCGAACGCGGACGGGCGGTCGCGTGTCTTTCTCGGCAGTGCTATGCCGGGACCCGTGCATGGGTCTTGATGCTCCTGCCAAAACATTTCCGTTGAGCCTTCATTCAGAACAGGTGCCTGGCGCACCTGGAGTGGGCTTCGCGAGGACCTCGTCGAGGGTGGCAGATCTGCTTGGCCGACTCTGCTGGCGGCGCACCTCCCCGCCGTGGAACGACCGGGCTCCGGTACGCGAGGAACTGTTCGGCGTCGAACGCCTCGAGCATCACGGAGAAAGCCTGGCCGCAGCCCAGCCGGTCACCGCGCGTCCTCCCATCGTCCGCCCCCTGCGCAGGCGTCTTGCTGACAACGCGGCGGCGCTGCTGACGGCATACCGGGCCAGCGCCAGCGAACTGGAGCAAGGACGCAGGGTGGTGCCCGCTGCTGAATGGCTGCTGGACAATTACCATGTGGTGGAAGAGCAGATCCGCGAGATCCGCGACGACCTGCCTCCCGGCTATTACCGGCAGTTGCCCAAGCTCGCGTCGGGCCCCTTTGCTGGCTACCCGAGGGTCTTCGGGTTGGCATGGGCTTTCGTCGCGCATACCGACAGCCATCTCGATCTCGAGTTGTTGCGGCGTTTCATCGCCGCCTACCAGCGTGTCCAACCGCTGAGCATCGGGGAACTATGGGCGGTGGCGATCACCTTGCGCATCGTCCTTGTCGAGAACCTGCGGCGCCTGGTGGACCAAATCGGCCAGGGAAGGGCCGAGCGGGCCGAAGCCGATGCCCTGGCAGATGCCCTCCTGACGCCCGGCTGCGCCGCCTCGGCGCTGGCAACGGACATCGCCCGACGCTCGCCGGCAGCCTTGTCGGAAATCTTCGCCGCCCAGTTGGCCAGGCGCCTGCGCGATCAGGACCCGAAGACAAATCCAGCGCTCAACTGGCTGGACGAGCGGCTCCAACAGCAAGGCAGTTCGGTGGAGCAGGCGGTGCAGCACGCGCAGCAGCGGCAGGGCGCCTCGAACGTCAGCGTGCGTAACGTCATTACCAGCATGCGCCTGATCTCTGCCATCGACTGGGCGAAACTGTTCGAAAGCGTGAGCCTGGTTGATGCCCGCTTGGATGCGGACGGCTCCTTCGGCAGGATGGACTTCCCCACCCGGAACCTCTATCGCAGCGCCATCGAGCAACTGGCCCGCAGTGCTCCGCTCAGCGAACTGGCCATCGCCGAACAGGTGCTGGCGAAGGCACGCTCCACCGCAGCACCCGGCATACTGGGCGAACACTGGAGCGAGCCGGGCTACCACTTGATCGGCGGCGGACGTCGCGCGTTCGAAGCCCACATCGGCTTCCGGTCGCCGCCGTCATTGTGGCTCGGTCGTCTCGGCGGACGTCTGGGGATCCTCGGCTATGTCGGCGCAACGCTGCTGCTCAGCGGGCTTCTGCTCGGCGTGACCGTCTACGTCCTGCAGGTGCCAGGGCTGGGAGACGGTGGGTGGCAGTGGCTGGCGCTGGTAGGTGCTCTGTTCGTTCCGTTCAGCGAGGCCGCGGTGGCGTTGGTCAACCGTGCGGTAACCGGTGGAGTGGGAGCCGCCATCCTACCGGGACTGGAACTGGCCGATGGAATACCGGAGGAGCTTCGGACCCTGGTCGTGGTGCCGACCCTGCTGGGCGGCGAAGCAGAGCTGCTGGAGCAGATCGAGCAACTGGAGGTGCATTATCTGACCGGCACTCGCGGCGATCTCAGCTTCGCCCTCCTGGCCGATGGCATTGATGCGCGACAGTCCGTGCTCGAGCGCGACGTTCGGCTGCTGAAACTGGGCGCCGCAGCGATCGAACGGCTCAACCGGCGCCATGCTCCGGCCCCCGGCGGGCCGCGTTTCCTACTGCTGTACCGGCAGCGCCGGTTCAATCCGCAAGAACGGCGCTGGATAGGCTGGGAGCGCAAGCGTGGCAAGCTACATGAGCTGAACCGCCTCTTGCGGGGCGCGACCGACACCAGCTTCGCCAACCTCGGCGAGTCAGGACCGACGGTGCCTTCCGGGGTGCGGTTCGTCATTACCCTGGATGCTGACACACGTCTGCCACGCGAGACGTTGCGGCGTTTGATCGGCAAGATGGCCCACCCCTTGAACCAGCCGCTGTTCGAGGCGGCGACTCAGCGCGTAGTTAGTGGCTACGCTATCCTCCAGCCCCGGGTTACGCCGGCACTGCCGCTTGGCCGAGAAGGCTCGCTTTATCAGCGGGTGTTCTCCGGACCGGGTGGAATGGATCCATATGCAGCCGCAGTCTCGGATGTCTACCAGGACCTGTTCGGCGAAGGATCTTACACTGGCAAGGGTATCTACGATGTAGATGCCTTTGAAGCCGCCATGGCCGGCCGCATCGGTGAAAACAGCGTTCTCAGTCATGATTTGTTCGAGGGCATATTCGCCCGTGCAGGACTGGCTTCCGATGTGGAGGTGGTTGAGGAAGCGCCGGCGCGCTTCGATGTTGTCGCTCAACGCTTGCATCGCTGGACGCGCGGTGACTGGCAACTGCTGCCGTGGATCATCGGTCATTGGCGCGGTGAGTGGGCAGTGCCGTGGGTCGGCCGCAGCAAGATGCTCGACAACCTGCGCCGTTCGCTGCTTGCGCCTTCCGCCGCGCTCGCGCTGCTGTTTTCCTGGCTGCTGCCGATGCCGCAGGCGTTGTTCGGTAGCCTGCTACTGGTTGGGAGCCTGGCACTCCCGGCCTGTCTGCCGGTGTGCCTGGGACTGTGGCCACGGCGTCGCGGTATCGGCCTGCGCCATCACTTCAGCGCCTGGGCCGCCGAACTTCGGCGCGCTCTGTTACAGACGCTGCTGTCCCTGGCTTTTCTGGCCGATCAGGCTTGGCGCATGGGCGATGCGATCGTGCGGACGCTGCTGCGGATGTTCGTCACTCGGCGCAATCTGCTCGAGTGGACCACCTCCGCGCAGTCGGTGGGGAAACCGCGTCCCGGGTTGGCTATCAGCTATCTACAGATGGTTGGCGGTACCTCCCTGATACTTGGCGCGGCGGCACTGGTGCTGTATTTGCAGCCGTCCTCCCTGGCTCTGGGCGTACCCTTCATGCTGCTCTGGGCACTGGCGCCGGCCTTGGCGGTATACAGCAGTCGAGTGCCGCGGCCGTCGAAGCGCAAGGTCCTGGCGCCGGAGGAGGCATTGGGGCTGCGTTTGATCGCGCGACAGACTTGGCGATTCTTCGAAACCTTTGTCGGCGCCGAGGACAACCGGCTACCGCCGGACAATTTCCAGGACCAGCCAAGGCCCGTAGTGGCACACCGTACCTCGCCGACCAACATCGGCCTCTATCTGCTTTCTGCGGTCGCCGCTCGCGACTTCGGCTGGGCGGGCACGCAGGAAACCCTTGAGCGCCTGGAGGCGACCCTGGCGGCCATGCAGCGCCTATCGCGCCATCGGGGGCATTTCTTCAACTGGTACGGCACGCTCGACCTGCATGTGCTTGAGCCGGCCTATGTGTCCTCGGTCGACAGCGGCAACCTGGCCGGCCATCTGGTCGCCTTGGCCAATGCATGCGAAGAGTGGCTCGACGAGCCGCTGTCGCCGGCTTGGCGCAACGGGTTGGGCGATACGGTGGCGCTGGTGCGGCAAGGGCTCGATGGGCTTCCCCGTGGCGCCGGACATTGGCGGCGACTACGTACGACCGTGGAAGAGATCCAGGCGCAGATCGATGGTCCGCAGTCCGCCGAGACGGGCTTGGCAGGATTGCGGCGGCTCGCGGAGAAAGCCGTGAGAGATGCCGTGACATCGGCCCCCCGGGGAGTGGATGCAGTTTCTGATGAGCTTCTGTTCTGGCTCGACGCACTGAGGAACTCCGTGGTCGAACACCAGCGTGACCGCCTGCTTTCCGCTGCGCCGTTGCTGGAGGCTCGCGTGCGGAGCGTGGCGAAGCAGGCCCGGGCCTTTGTCGCCGGGATGGATTTCGCGTTCCTCTTCAATACCGAGCGTGACCTGTTTTCTATCGGTTATTCCCTGGCCGACAACAGCCTGGACAGCAGTTGCTACGACCTGTTGGCCTCGGAGGCGCGCCTGGCCAGCCTGATAGCCATCGCCAAAGGCGATGTCCCTACCCGCCACTGGTTCCGCCTGGGTCGTACGGCGACACCGGTGGGGACGGCATCGGCGCTGATATCTTGGTCTGGCTCGATGTTCGAATATCTCATGCCATCGCTGGTCATGCGGGCGCCCGTCGGCAGCCTGCTGGAACAGAGCAATCACCTGGTGGTGGAGGTGCAGCAGGCCTACGGGCGGAAGAAAGGTGTTCCCTGGGGCATCTCGGAGTCGGCCTTCAACGCGCGGGACCTGGAGTTCACCTACCAGTACTCGAACTTCGGTGTGCCAGGGCTGGGGCTTAAGCGCGGTCTGGCCGAGAACCTGGTGGTGGCGCCGTATGCCACGGGGTTGGCGGCGATGATCAAGCCGCGTGCGGCGTTGTTTAACTACGCGCGCCTGGCCGAACTGGGTGCGCGCGGGCGCTACGGCTTCTACGAAGCGCTGGACTTCACGCCGTCGCGGCTGCCCGACGCGACGGCGGTGGCGCTCGTCCACAGCTATATGGCCCATCACCAGGGCATGAGCATCGTGGCGATCGCCAACGCCCTCGATGAGGGGCGGATGCGCACTCGCTTCCATCGCGAGCCGATGGTCCGTGCGGTTGAGCTGCTGCTCCAGGAGCGCATTCCCTCCGATGTCTTTCTGGCGCATCCGCGCGCTGAGGAAGTGCGCGTCTCGTCATACGAGGCCGGCATAGAAGCCTCGACGCTGCGGCGCGTAGCGTTGACGCCGGGCGAGTCACCGGTTACCCACCTGCTTTCCAACGGTCGCTATTCAGTAATGCTGTCCGCTTCGGGCGCTGGCTACAGTCGCTGGCGCGACATCGCCGTGACCCGGTGGCGAGAAGATCCGACGCGCGACGACTGGGGCTACTATGTCCTCCTGCGCGACGTTCATGACGGTCGCACATGGGCGGCCACTACTCAGCCGAGCGGGCAGGCACCGGCCAACGGAGAGATCCTCTTCGACGAAGACCGGGCGGAATTCAGCCGCCACGACGGTAGTCTGAGCAGCGTGCTAGAAGTCTTGGTCTCGGGCGAGGACGACGGCGAGGTGCGGCGCATTACCCTGGTCAACAACGGTCGTCGTTCACAGGAGATCGAACTGACTTCCTACGCCGAGCTGGTCCTCGCGCCGGCTGCCGCTGACGATGCCCATCCGGCGTTCTCCAAGCTCTTCGTGCAGACCGAATACGTCGCCGAGTACGCAGCCCTAGTGGCTACCCGGCGTTTGCGCTCCGGCACCGAGACGCCGGTTTGGGCCGCACATTTCGCGGTGGTGGAGGGCGCCCTGACCGCGCCTGTCGAATACGAGTCCGACCGTGCCCGCTTCCTTGGCCGCGGAAGGACCTTACGCGATGTCTTGGCGGACCTGCGGCGGCCGCTATCCGGCAGCGCCGGCACGGTGCTCGACCCGGTTTTCTCGCTGCGCCGGCGATTGCGTATCGCGCCTGGGGAAATGGCGAGGGTGTCCTTCTGGATTGTGGTCGCTGAGACCCGCGAGGCGCTCTTCGACCTGATCGACAAACACCACGAGCGCAGCGGCTTCGACCGCGCCAGGACTCTGGCCTGGACCCAGGCGCAGGTACAATTGCGTGATCTCGATATCGCCCCCGGAGAGGCCGCCGATTTCCAGCGCCTGGCGGCGCCGCTGCTATATGCCGACGCACGTTACCGTGCGCCACCCGAGTCGATCCGGCACGGTTCAGGGCCTCAGTCCGGGCTCTGGCCCCTGGGGATATCCGGAGACCTGCCGATCCTGCTTCTGCGACTTGACGACAGCGACGACGTTGAACAATTGCGGCAGATCCTGAGGGCTCACCAATACTGGCGGACGAAAGGCCTGGAGGTGGACCTGGCAGTCGTCAATGAGCGCGCTTCGTCCTACATCCAGGATCTCCAGGTAGCGATCGAGACCGCCGTGCGCAGCAGCCCGTCGCGTACCCGTGAGGGCGACGGCGCGGCGCGGCGCGGCCAGGTGCACACCTTGCGCGCCGATCTTATGAGCCAGGAGGGCAGGGCACTGCTGCTGGCGGTCGCACGCGTGGTACTGCTCGCCCGGCGGGGGCCGATCGCCAGTCAACTGGCCGCCCTGTGTTCCTCCAGGCCTATACAGACTCCGGCTGCGACTGCTGGTACGGCGCGACTGGTGGCCAGCCACGTGGGGGGGGCGGATAAGACGAGCCTGGGTGAGGATCTCGAATTCTTCAATGGGCTAGGCGGCTTCGGCAGCCGCGGCCAGGAGTACGTGATTCTTCTGGAAAAGGGGGAAAGCACGCCAGCGCCATGGATCAATGTCATCGCCAATCCCCGGTTCGGCTTCCAGGTCTCGGCGGAGGGCAGTGGCTATACTTGGGCGGAGAACAGTCGCGAAAATCAACTGACGCCCTGGTCCAACGATCCGGTCGGCGATCCCTGCGTAGAAGCGTTCTACCTCCGCGACGAGGAAAGCCGGGCGCTGTGGAGCGTCACTGCGCGGCCGATTCGCGACGATGGGCTCTACAGCGCACGCCACGGATTCGGCTACAGCCGTTTCGGCCATCGCTGCCAAGGCATCGACATGGATCTGGTGCAATTTGTCGCGCTGGCGGACCCGATCAAGATTTCTCGTCTGGTGCTGCGCAACCTCTCCGGCAAGTCACGACGGCTGTCGTTCACCAGCTATGCGGAACCGGTTCTCGGCAGCGCCCGGGCGACATCGGCGGCCTTCATCGAGACCTGCCAGGATGTCGAAAGCGGAGTGCTGCTTGCGCGCAACCCTTGGAACGCAGCCTTCCCCGGGCGTGTCCTGTTCGCCGATCTGTGTGGCCGCCAAAGCAGTTGGAGCGGTGATCGCCGCGAATTCCTCGGGCCACTCGGCGCCCCCTCCGCGCCTGCGGCGTTGCTCGGCGAGCCGGGCCTTTCCGGACGCACGGGGGCTGGGCTCGATCCGTGTCTGGCGCAGCAGTGTTCGATCGAGCTGGCACCGGGGGAGGTGGTGGAAATCGTCGCATTGTTCGGCCAGGCGGACTCCCTGGCCCATGCCCGAGATCTGGTCACGCGATACCGCCGGATCGATCCGGCAGAGACACTGGCGGGTGTTGGTAGGCACTGGCGGACCTTGCTCGGAGCCGTTCAGGTGAGCAGCCCCGAGCGTTCGCTGGATATCCTGCTCAACGGCTGGCTGCTGTACCAGACCCTGGCCTGCCGCGTCTGGGCGCGCTCGGCGTTCTACCAGGCCAGCGGCGCCTATGGCTTCCGCGATCAGTTGCAGGATGGCATGGCGCTGACCCTGGCTGCTCCGGCGCTGACCCGCGAGCATCTTCTGCGCGCCGCCGGTCGGCAGTTCCGCGAGGGGGATGTGCAGCACTGGTGGCTGCCGCACTCGGGACAGGGGGTGAGGACGAGAATTTCCGACGACCGGGTCTGGCTGGCGTATGCCACCTCGCTGTATCTCGAGGCGACGGCCGACATCGGGATTCTCGACGAAGTCCTGCCGTTCATCGAAGGGCCGCCGCTGCAAGAGGGCGAGCAGGACGCCTTCTTCCAGCCAATGCCTTCGGATCAGTCCGCGTCGCTATTCGAGCACTGTGCACGAGGCCTGGACCAGTGTCTGGCTCTGACCGGTGAGTCGGGCTTGCCGCTGATCGGTTCCGGCGACTGGAACGACGGCATGAACCGCGTCGGTGCCGGCGGCACAGGAGAGAGCGTCTGGCTCGGCTGGTTGCTGCTGGATACTCTCGCGCGCTTCGATGGCTATGCTCGTTCGCGTGACCCTGAGCGAGCCCGGCACTGGCGCGAACATGCCGGGCGGTTGCGTCTGGCCATGGAGCGAGAGGCCTGGGACGGTCACTGGTATCGCCGAGCGACCTTCGATGACGGAACCTGGCTGGGTTCGAAGGATGGCGAAACCTGCCGCATCGACTCGATCGCACAGTCCTGGGCCGTTCTAGCGGGGGCCGACCCGCTGCGGGCGGGAATGGCAATGACCGCGTTGGAGAGGTACCTGCTACGTCCAGCCGATCGATTGGCGCTGCTGTTTACGCCCCCCTTCGACGAGAGGGGGGCGGATCCCGGCTATATCCGCGGCTACCCACCGGGCCTGCGGGAGAATGGCGGGCAATACAGCCACGCGGCCATGTGGGCGGTCCTGGCATTCGTCCGCCAGGGCAAAGGGGACAAGGCGGGGACATTGCTTTCCTTGCTCAATCCAATCAACCATGCGCTCACGCCGGAACAGGTGGAACGCTATCGAGTAGAACCCTACGTGCTGGCCGCCGATATCTACTCCGAGGTGCCGCATATCGGTCGTGGCGGCTGGACCTGGTATACCGGCTCCGCCGCCTGGATGTATCGCGCCGGACTCGAAGGTTTACTGGGAATTAGCCGGCAGGGTGCCTGGCTGCTGATTGATCCGTGCATTCCGGTGACATGGCCGGGCTTCGAGGTAAGCCTGGAGGTGGAGGGCGGCCACTACGAGATTCAAGTGGAGTCCGGAGAGGGGCGCAGCCGTGGCGTGCGCGAGGCTTTCCTCGACGGCCTCGAAGTGGAGTGTATCGATGGCCGAGTGCGGGTGCCTCTCGATTGTCAGCGACACCGCTTGCGACTGAGCCTTTAGAGCAGCTAAATGGTCGAAAGGACTAAATTTTAGTCAGAAAGGCGCAGATGAGATTGAGATGCTAGGTAAACCATAGGCTTGACTCGGAGCGAGTACGGACCTTTTCCGCCTTCCGGCAGGCCCTTTCGGATAGGGCTTTTACCCTTGTGAACCATTCCCTTCGCCCTTCAAGCCCATTCCCCTTTGGGCCATTTGCTCCTGCAGAGGCTGCTCATCGGTGGGGCAGGTGTCGATCCAGATCCATGGAGTCGTGAAGCACGCGAACCACCTCGAGCACCTGGTCTGTTGCCACCCGGTAGAAAACGAAGTGCCTGGGCCGAACAACCTTACCGACGTTGGGCATCGAGCGGCAGTAAACGAGGTGGATGCTGCGCAGGCCAGCTCCCAGTTCTTCACGGCTGATGCTGCCTACCTGTTGTGGGTCTGTCGCAACTGCTTCCAGCACCGCCCCTATGAGTGCCTGGTAACGTCGGCGCGCGGCATCGCCGAAGCGGTTGTGGGTGAAGCGCAGGATATCGACGATGTCCGCTTGGGCATCATGGGAGATGCGGTACTTGGCCATGCTTCAGTGGCTCGCCTGGTTGCCGAGCTCGTCGAGGTATTGGGCCAGGTCGTCGCTGGTGATCTCGTCGTACTCGCCGCGTTCCAGTTGCATCAGTCCACTGGATGTTGCGTTGCGGAGGGCTTCGAGCTTGGCGCTATTCTGGGCTTCCTGTTGCAGCAGCAGGCGCAAGCCTGCCCGGATGACTTCGCTGCGATTCTGATAGCGGCCGGTCTCCACCAGCTCGTTGATATCCTGCTCCAGCGGATCGGGAAGGACGACGTTTCGAGTTGCCATGAGGTGCTCCAGTCGGCAGATAGCTAGTGGCATAATATGCCATAAGACTTGCCAGATCATCTTTTTTGGCGTATAGGTGATAGCAGGATGCCTCCCTTTGGGAGCCAGGAGATTGATGATGAACGCGCACACCAACAAAGGTTTTGCCTCCCGGATCGGTTTTGGTCTGGGTATGCTTGTGCGTTCCTGCCTGCATGACCGCCGTCCAGCTCTACGTTGGGTTAAGCGAGTTAGCCTATTCTTGTTAGCGGCTCTTGTAGTGTCACAGAATTTTATGTGGCTTGCTGGGATATCAATGACTCTACTGTGTGTCTTTCTGGTGGGATTTGCCTTGGTTAAAGGGGACATCTCCGTCTCTAAAGGGTCTCCAAGTCGAGATGTCTCAACTATGACTTCACAAGCTGAAACTGAATCTGTAGCAGAGCTGTTAGACTATCAGGCAGCACACCATTACCGGGACTAGAACCCGGTAATGGATTTATACTTTCTCAAACTGCGTTTTTAACTCTATTTCCTGCTTCCTTGCCGGCGGCTTGAACTCCTTCAGTCCCTCTGCTCAATCCGTTCAGAACAGACCCTGCTTGAATTCCGGACCAGCCGATCGCGGTCATCCACAGTAGTGGTAAAACAATGAACATAGAACCCATAACGAAGTTCAGGATCGCATCTTGAGTAGCCGTATTCAGCCCCATGACTGGGTTGAGTGAAAGGTGTGGTGATCCCGAACCATAGAAGGCATCAAGTATCGTGCTGTCGATATATCTGGCCAACTGAAACCAGAAGTCGACGAACATCATCGCAAAGAAGACGACCGTCATCGTCATGGCAACTTTCAGTTGATAGGTGCCGATGACCAGGACCATCGGAATGCAGATGACCATTGCCATCTTCAGGAACGACATCACCATCGGCAGTGCCTGGCGGACCATATCCATCGCCGGGAAGTAGGCCAGGCTGCCCATTGCCACTCCGAGAGTGCCTCCGGCACGAGCCAGTCCATTCCAGACGGTTCCGCCTACCTGCCCACCGTAATCGGTGTAGACGTTGCCCTTGACCTGGCTGGAGGGGGAGATCACCTGGCGAATGACTGCCTCGGTTACCTCGTCCTGGTTCAGCCATTTCGCCCACTTGAGGAAGCTGGTCATCAGGTCCGGATCCACCTGGTCCTTGATCCGATCACGCAAGCCGATCCCTGAGTCAGCCCACCACTGCTTGCAGGTTGGGTAGCCGCCACCACCGCCCACCTGAGGCAGGCCGGCATCGCGGGTGGCGTTGTAGGGCCACGACTGACGGGGACTCTTCGAGTAGTCGGTGTCGTAGTACCCCGGGGTGTTCAACAGGAATCGGGAGCCGATCCAGTTCAGGTCTTGCAACGCCTTGTTGTCCTCGGCGACGGAGCCCAGGTCGGGTTGCCGCATGAACAGCCGCGCACGGGAAGGCCCGTAGCAGTCTCTGGAAAAATCAGCGATTTCTTGTGCCAGCAGCGGATTGTTCACGCGCGTGTTGTCCACTTCCATTCGCATCTGCCGCAGATCCGTGCCGCACGGAATGGCCGCGATGGCGCCGCTGGTGAAGCCCTTGGACAGGGCGTGCATCATCGCCCACCAGAGCGGCATCTGCGCACTCTTGCCGGCCAGGCTGCTGAAGGAGCTCGACCAGCCGGTGTCCGCCGGTGCCGGCAGATTGTATTGGCACTGCTGGGCGCGAGCCTGGTCGAACTCGATGGTGTCGAAGCTCACGTTGACGACCGGGATCCCCGCCAGGGCGACCACGATGTAGCCGACGTAGATGTGCGTCTCGATGCGGGCCAGAGACAGCACGCCCTTATTGCCCTCGTCGGCGCCTTCCCCGCGAACTTTCAGCCATTCGCGCATCACGATGGCCGCGAACGGCACCGCGAACAGGCCAGTATCCGAGATCATGTTCCAGATCCCGTTGTTGATGATCCAGCCGAGGAGGGTGAGGTAATACTCCAGGTAATCATTGGTCATGAAGGTCATGATGCGCCTCCAGTACGGAAGTACGCTTTGCTGAATTCGATGAGCAGGACCAGCAACAGCACCAGGATCTCGATCCGCCGAATGCGCTGCCGCTCATGCGCGCTCAGTTCCTTGCGCTGCTGCTGCTTGAGCCGGAACCAGGCGATGGCCAGGGCGCAGTACAGCAGCGCCCGCCAGGCGAACAAGCTCCAGTAGTTGCTTTGCCGCCAGGCCTCCAGGCCCTGGATGCCACCGAAGTGGTTCAGGGCGAAGAGGCTGAGCAGCGTACCGACCACTGCCAGTCCGATGACGATCAGCACTCCGACCAGTAGCTGACCGAGAAGCTTTCGGGTGGTGAGCGTATCTGCCATCACGGTCTCCCTCCCGACTTGCCGCCGGCGGCAGAGGGGGCCTGCAGGCGATCGAGGCGATCGGCATCGGGCGCCGACTCGAACACGCCACTGGACCCTGAGGCGCGTTGTTGCCCGCGCTCGATGACCCGCATGGGGGAATTGCTGGCCAACTCGCGACGGAGTTCCAGTTCGGTCTTGAGATTGGAGATCTCCTGCTGCAGGAGGCTGGTCTGCTGATCGACGGCTTGGGTGGCCAGGCCGTTGGCGGCGACGTTGGGCTCCTTGGCGCCGGCGAACATCAGGCGCTGCAGTAGCAGTGCCTTGCTGAGCACGTCCATCAGGGAGACATCGGACGCCAGGCGGCGCGCCAGGACGTCCTGGTCACGCTCGTCGCGCAGCGCCTCGATGACGCCGCGGGTAATTGGCAGAGCATCGGTGCCGGCCGCAGCCAGGTTCTCTGCAGTCAGTGGTTTGCTCTTCGACAGCAGCTCCTGCAGCGACTGGAGCTTCTTGTCGTAGGTCTCCTGGATCAGCGGGGTGAGGCCGACGCCAGCAGCCGTCACCGTCTTCTGGCAGCCTTCGCAGGTCTGTTGCTGTTGCTCCCCCAGTACCCGGGTGGCGAATGCGGCGGCCTCCTGGGGGGAGGACCAAGTGTTGCAGACCAGGCCGTTGTTGCAAGTGGCGGAAGGCACGCTCGACGAATCATTCACCGAGCGGCTGGTCAACAGGTTGTAGCCCGCCCGGGTCACGTCGTTGACGATGCGAATGGGCTTCTGGCCGGAGCCGCCGGCCTTGTCTCCACCGACCCAGGTTACGCCATCGTTGCCGCCCTTCTTCTCCACTGCTTCGAGGGCGGATACGGCGTCTTTCCCGCCAGAGGCCAGCGTGGCTCCCAGGGCCTGGCCTTCGGCGATTTTCCCCCAGCCGGTCTGCTCGCCAGCGATGTCGGCCATCTTCTCGGCGATCGCTCTGCAAGTCCCTTTCGAGCGATCGTAGTCGATCCGCGCCTGCAGGATGCCATTGGTGATCAGGTTGTAGAGCTGAGGGTTCGCGCGCTGGATGATCAACGCCGGCAGCGACATGACCGCGCCGGTCGCGTTCTGGATGACTGAGCCCATGATGTTCTGGAAACCCTGTGTGGCACCGTTGAGCTGGTTCTCCAGGGTGGTGCTCAGGTTCATGTTTCCGCACATCATGTCGTTGTTCCAGCCGAAGCCGACGCCGATCGAGTCCATCTGGCCGGCGCTGCCCATGCTCACCGCACTGCCGCCGCCAATGCTGTAGAGGACCTCGTCGCTGAGCACCGTGCCGGTCTTGGATACGTTGATCGGGTCGTCGGCCTGGGCAAGTTGCGCTGCGAGCAGCCACGTCAGCGCGACCGAGGTGATGTTCATTCGCATGATTCGTCTCCGTGTCCTTATTGGAAGTCGGTACTGCCGAGGAAGATCTGCCCCTTGCGCTGGCAGCAGGAGTAGGGACGCCAGAGCGCCCAGGCGTAATCGCCGTCGACGGCTTGCGTCTTCGGCCCAGAGTTGGGAAACACCGCGCAGTTGAGGCTCAGGGATGGGGTCAGCTCCTGCCATTTCCCGGTCGAGGCATCGCCCTCTTTCAGCTCGCCCGCCGGCCAGTAGCCGTCCTTGGGGGCTGCGCGCATGGGGAGGTAGACGTGGAGCTGGCCGATTCGCGTGGTGATATCGCCGGCGCGCTGGGCGATGACGGCTGCCGTCTTGTAGTCGTCGGTCTGGTGCAGGAAACCGCTGCGCGGATAGAGGTTCCCCCACATGTCGCCGGAGAAGATTCCACCCACCTCGCGCAGCCCTGGGACCAACGCTTCGGGGTACACCTGCTCGGGAATTCCATGCCGCCAGCCAATGGCGTCCAGTGTGCTGAGAAAGTACGGCACCAGCGGGAAGGTGGCGCCAGGGCAAACGTACCCAGAGGCGCTGGCGAACCGGCTGAACGTGGCGCCACCAGGATGGCCGATCACATCCGCTTCCTTGAAGCGGCCGATGCTGTTCTCGGCCTTGTAGTTTGTGGTCGCGTCATTGCCGGCCTGGGCGAGTGGATTCGGTGTACCCAGCGCCGATACCTCGGTCCAGGGGTTGCTCCCGGTATTCGCGTAGCTGGAGACGACTGCGTCAGGCACGTAGTGGCGGACCTTGACCGACGTCTTCACTTTGCAGCCATGCGGGCCGCAGAGCAGCCAGTAACAGATCCCGACGACCTTGTATTCGAGGCACTGAGGGGAAAGGGTGGAGGAGACGATGGCAGCGCTGTTGATCGCGGCCGAGGCCGTGAACGAGAGGCTGAAGGTGGCGGCCGCCGCTGCCAGGCGGCGGAGGTTGAGGCTGGTCATCAGCGCGACCTCCTGGCCTTGGCGATTAGCTCAAGAGCGCGCGAAACATCCGGTTCGCCGTAGACCACGTACTGCCTATCGACTACTACGGCAGGGATCTTCTCGACACCGAGACTCCACGCATCGGCGACGTCTTGTTGTGCCTTGACCAGCTCTGCCTGCAGGCGGCGCCCATCGGGGCTTTGTAGCAATCGCTTAAACGCCGCTTGAGCATGCTGTGGATCCTGGGGCAAGGCCGCAGTCAGTTGCTCCTCGAGGTGTTCCTGGGCGTCCAGAAGCAGAACGCGCGACGATCCGGTGGCAGAGACCGGATGAGCCTTGTCGGTGATGACCCAGGTTTCGGCCTGACTCGCGCTGCTCAGCAGTACCAGTAGTACGCCAACGGCCAGCGTTGGTGGCCGCCGGCCAGGGGGGGAGTGATGAAGAGGCATGGGTCTGTACCGGTTCTAGAAAGGTACAGACAGCAGACAGGATCACTTCCGATAGGGCAGCAGGAAATCATCAACTCGTAGGTGGTGTATTTTTTCGAACCGTGATCGAACGCTGCCACGTACATAAGTAGGGGTGACGCCTGCATGTCCTGGGTAGCATAATTCCTGTATGTAGCTGGCTAACTGATATTAAGGAGTGGTCGAAGTCATGGAGCGCTTGCTCGAGAGCATTTACATCAATGCTCGGCCGGCAATGGAGTTGAGGCTTAGCCTCACCAGCTCCGGCCACAAGAGAATGGTAAAGATTGTGGATGGGGAGGAGGTCGAGGTTCTGCCAGGTGAAGTGCAGGGCATCCTGGAGGCCCAAAAGAGGGATGTTGGAATCCTCGCCGATTTCTTAGCCAAGAGTCTCTTGGCGCGACGCTAGAGATCCTTGGCTAGCCAGTCTATCGCCGACAGCAACGTGGTCTCGTCGGCCATGCCTTCAAGCTTCACGCTTCGTCCCGTCTGGTTGTCCCGGATGACGAGGGTCGGGGTCGCTGTAATGCCCTTCGACCGTGCAATGTCGATGTCCAACTTGATATCTGAGTCAATAAGTTCGTTGTCTTTCGCACATTTCTCCAGTCGAGCCTGGTCCAGTTCAGGAAAGTCCAATGTGCCGCCAGGCAGCCCGCCCCCGTTGCCGGCCGACTGAGCGAAGATCGCATCGATAGCGCTCCAGAAGGCTTTGGCGCCGCCTTGGATCCCCGCGCACTCCACCAGGCGAGCCTGGTGGCGGGCCGCCTCGCCATGCATCTGCAGGGGAAGATGGCGCCAAACCAGGTTCACGTCCGGATGGCTGTCTACCCAGCGCTTAAGCCGCGGGGTGTAGACCTTGCAGAAGGGGCACTCCAGGTCGGCGTATTCATTGATCGTCCAGCGCGCTTTCGCATCGCCGTAGAGGCTGTGGTTGGCTGGCAGGCCCTTCACCAGAAGCTCTACCCCTACGGCGGATGCAGCCAGCAAGACCAGCAGCAGCCCCGCCCAGGGCAGGGCGGGACCTTGAAATCGTTTGGCTGCCCAGCCGCCCTTCAAGAGTCTCACGCTTGCCTCCGCTGTAGGATCTCCGCGCGGTCCACGGCCTCAATGAGCGCCTGTTGGGCCGTATCAGGCTGTGGATGTTGTTGCAGCCATTCATCCAAGAGCTGCTTTATCTGCGGGACGATATCCCGGCGATCGACTGCCCTCAGTTGAATCTGCTGCAGCTCCTCTATCAGTACAGGAGCGCATATCCTTAGCGTCTGCAGGGCATCCTCTTCGGGGTTCTGCAGGATCTGGGTCAGGTTGTCGATCAGGTTCTGGGTTAGCGAATTCAGAGCTCTCATTCGTCCTGGCACTCCACTGCCGGTTGGTCTGGGAAAACAATGGGGAAGGGTGGCAGGCCGCGCACCTTGTCGAGATCCGCTGCGACCTGCAAGGCCGCCTCGAGCTCGTCGTAGCCGGTGGCTTGCATGATGTTGTAGCGCTGGTTCTTTTCTTCGTTTTCGGTCATGGCCAGGGCCAGGTAGAGACTCGGGGGAACCACACGGACGAGGTATTCCTTGCCCTTGGCCAGGAGCACGCCCTCGGTGAACTTGCCGCTTTCCTTGCGGGCCGAGAGCATCATCGACTTCTGCGCCGGCGACAGCTCGCGGAACCTGGATATCTTCTCTACTTCGTCGGGGGGCATGTTCAGGCACAACCACCACTCGATCATGTTCAGCATCGGCGCCCCGGAGGCTGGGATGTCGTCGATGTTCTGGGTGGCGAGCCAGAACCAGGCGCCCAGTTTCCGCCACATCTTGGTGATCTTCATGGCGTAGGGCAGCAGCAGCGGGTGCTTGGTGATGATGTGCCCCTCATCGGTGATCTTGACGATTGGCCGGCCCTTGAACTGGTCGCGTTCGGCGATGTTGTTCACGGTGTTCAGCAGCGAGATGTAGGCGATCCCGAGCTGGGCGGCGTAGCCTTCGCGCGCGTACGTTGCGAAATCCACCACGGTAAGGTCGGCCTCAGGCCAGGGCGTGCCTTCGCGATTGAACATCTCGCCGTCGGCGCCCATGCAGAACATCTGCATGGCTTCCGCCATTTCGGCGATCCGCGCGCGGCGTTCTGGCGCGGTGCTATCGCTCCTGGAGGCCTCGTAGAGCGCATCGCGCACGTCCTGGGTCAGTACCGTGCGGTTCGCGGCGGCGCAGGTCCTGGCCGCCGCCAGGATCGCCTGGCGGACGGCGCTGCGATCGGCACGGGTCAGGCGCGCATCTTCCTTCTCTTCGCCACCGGTAATCATGAGGCGGGCGACGATCTCCATCTCGCCCAGGATGTCTCGCTGGTCGTCCTCGAGGTCGGCCTTGCTGCCCTGGACCGAGTCCGAGGCCTCGATGTCTTCGGCGTCCAGCACCTTCACTTGGTCGGGGCTCTCGACCAGCTTGATGGCGTCCGCGAACGGCGCCAGGCTGACGCCGGAGCCCGGGGCGAGGCGCACCCGGTGGACCGAGAGGCCAAACCGCTTGGCTAAGTCGGCCAGCAGGCCGAAGCTGTTGCCCGCTTCCGCGACGAACATCCGCGGCAGGTACATGGCGAGCATCTGGCAGATGAGGTTGGTCAGGGACGCCGACTTGCCGGAGCCAGTTGGCCCGAAGATGAAGCCGTGGGCATTCATCTGCCGGTCCAGCTTGTTGAACGGGTCGAAGGTCAACGGCGCGCCGCCACGGTTGAACAGCGTGAAGCCAGGGTGTCCGGTACCGGTGGTGCGCCCCCAGATGGGCGACAGGTTGGCGATGTGCTGAGCGAACATCATCTGGGTGTACCACTCCAGGGCTCGCTTCTCGTTTGGATCGAAGTTTGAGGGGAGCCAGCGCAGGTAGCTGTTCAGCGGTCCGACTTCGTTCTGCGGTTCGACCGGCACCAGGCCGGCGCCGAGCAGTACGTTGCTCACGGTGATGCAGCGTTCCTCCAACTGGGTATGGTCGCGGCCGCGCACGAACAGAGCGATCGCTCCGCGATAGAGCTTGTGCTCCCGGCCGATCAGGCGTCGAACGGTGGCCACGTCCTCGCGGGTGTGGATCGATGCCTGGGTGTCACCAACGGCCTTTTTCGAGAGCTGCTGTAGATGCCCTTCCAGCATGTCCTGCGGCGTCACGACCATGGTGATGCACAGCAGCGTGTCCTCGGGCATTCGATCGAACAGGGCGTTGAGGCCATCGCCTTTGAGCGTCTCGCCGGTGAAGTGGCCTGTCAGCGGCGCCTTGTTCAATTGGTCGACCACAATCACTCGGTGCGGCATGGCATCGAAGAGCCATACGCCCTGGGTGGCATCGGAAACAGGCTGCCGATAGAACAGGTTCTGGGAGAAGTCAGTGCCGTCGGCCAGTGGCAATTCATCCTGCAGGATCGGTTCGTCCGGACGGCATACCAGTTCGTAGAAGCGACGTAGGTCCGCCTCGGCCTGGCCGAGGTGATCCGGGTGCGGGTTGAACCAGCGGATCAACCAGTTCCTGATCTCCTGTCCGCCCATGCGCGAAGCGACGATGCCGGCGTTCGCCAGGCCGCCTTGGATACGCTCGCAGATGGATTTCAGGTACGCCGCCGGGTCCTGTCCGCGAATCTGCGCATCCGCATTGCGGATCCGGCGGTACACGACCATCCGCACGCGCCGCTGTTGTCCTCGCCAGGGCAGCTTGCTGACGGCGGTGTCGACGAACAGTCCGCCCGGCTTCGAAATGCCCTCCAGGTGATGCTTCATGAGCGCCAGGTACATCTCGCTGAAGGCCGATCCTCGCGCTCGAGGATGGACGTACTGCCTCAACTGCTCCTGGAAATTGTCCCAGCTGATCTCGTCCTGGGCGTAGAACTGGACAATCCAGGGTGAGGTTTCGTGCTCGTCGAAGGAGTTCTGCAGGGCTTCTTTCAATGCGTCCCGGGCGTTCTGCATCCAATTGGGATCGCGGCCCTCGGTGCCCAAGGGCACCAGTTCGAAGAATGCGGCGCGCGAACGCCCATCCTCTAGGAGCATCACTTGCTCGTCGGGCAGGTACTCAGCCCAGGGCAGCAGGTCTACGAACGATGGGTCGTGATCGTAGAGGCGTGACGCTTCAGCCTGCGTGGCGCCATTCTTGCTCCCGGTGTTGGGCAGAGGAATACCCATGGCGGCCAGTCGCGCCAGATAGCGCTCAGTCGCTTCTTCCGCGGCCGCTACGTCCAGCGCTCCTGAATCTTCGGGAGCGTCTGCCGGTACCGACTGAGGCTGTGTGCGACCGCGCAGAAGGGTTTGAAAAAAGCCCATCAATAGTCCTCCGTGCGTTCGCCCGGCATGGCGTACTGGACTCGCTGGTAGAAGGGGAACACGGTGGTGTATCCCGGTACCGGGGCGGGATCGCTGCCGGCCAGGTGCGGGAACACATACATCACCAGGTCGGGATTGGGCAGTCGTTTGAACTGGCTGTGGATCTCGTTGCTGGCCGTGCGGGTGTAGTCGGCCTGGTCATTCGCGGAGGCAGCCTGCTGCGGATCGATTGGGCGCCGCAGCGTTTGCCTGGCATCGAGGAGCAGCCGGCCACGGCTGTTGCCTATCGAGCTGGTCGCACCTCGCTCCCAGACGTCGAGCATGTTGGCCTCGCCGTGGGGCAGCATCTCCTCCTTGCTGGTGGAGCACGCTGCCAGGGTCAGCGCGCAGGCCAGGCCGGCGCAGAGACGAAGAAGGGGGTTAGTCCAAGTCTGCTGTTGCATGAGCGGCTCCAGAGCTGTAATCGACCTTGCGGCCCTTGAGTTCATAGTCGATCGCCAGTTGCTGATCGAGATGCACGGCGACCCGCGCACCTGGCTGCACGTAGACGGCGGCGAAGGCCTCCCCGTACAACTTGTTCATCCACTGCCGGATATCGCTGACGCCGCCGGAGAGGATGCTGTTGAGGGCCGAGTTGCTGTTGGTTCCGGTCGTCCCGAAGCTGGTGCCGTTGCCGCTGAAGACGGTACTGGTGTTGTTCTCGTCGGCGTCCAGGAGCTTGGCGATGCCGGCCCCGGCAGCCGTGAGTAGGCTCTGATTGCCCAGGTACTCCTTGGCATTGGATCGGCGATCACCGGCGATGCAGGGGATGCCGTAGGGGTCGCTGATCCAGCCGAGGCCGCCCTGGATGGTTTTCTGGTCGGCGCTGGCGGTCTGGTTGTTGTTGCTCTGGTTGTCATTCACCTCCTCGGCCGGCGCCGGGAAGGTGCGTACGGTCCCGTCGTTGAACACGAACGTGAGGCTGCGGATCTGCCCACGCACGCAGGAGAGTGTCCAGTCGCCCGAGGCGGTCCCGCTGGCTACCGCGCCGGCGACGTCCGGCAGCTCGATGCCGTTGGCGGTGAGGTTGTCCGGGCCGATGAGGATTTTGAACGGGTAAGGATCATTGACCGTCCCGTCGACTGGCACACGACCGATCAGCGCAGACATGGCCACCGAGCCCATGAGCGTCGAGTTCTGCGGCAGCGTGTAGGTCTTGCGGACGAGCTTGCGGTTTTCCAGGTCGGATCGCTGTTGGCCGACGGGGTGCAGCCCGTCATCGATCCGCTCCAGCGCGTTCTGTCCGCGATCGACCGCATGGCCGAAGGAGGTCGGGAAGCTGAATCCGCTCGGTTGGGTGGTGGAGCCGGCGGCCAGCGGCTGGCCATTGGCATCGACCGCGCGGGCGTCCTGGGGCTCGATCCAGACGATATCCGATGACGACGAGCCCGCTCCCTGAAAGTGCTGGCCATCCTCTGGTCGCACGCCGAATCCTACGGGCAGGTCGGTGTCGCCGGCCTCGGGAATGTGGGTTAAGTTCTCGAGCCGTTTCTGTACCTGATCGAGGATCTTCTGGCTACGGTTCTCCTGCTGTTGCTGCAGCTCCTGGGCGGTGTTGTTGAGCTTCTGCTCTATGTTCTGATCGATGTTGCGCAGGCGGCCCTGCAGGTTCTCATTGGCGGCTTTGAGCGAGTCATTCTCCTGGATCACCTTGCTGATCTGGTCCTTGAGCTGCCGGCTTTCCGCCACGATGGTGCGTAGTGTGTCGGCGGGCGTGTCGCCGTCGATGCCCAAGGTTGCGGCTTCTTCCGACGTTACCGTCGGGGTTGCGGCGCCTTGTGACTGCGCGCTTTCCTTCTTGCCCATCATGCTCACGCCGATCAGGATGGCGCCGATCACGACGGGGATGACCAGCAATTTCAGGAGGGGATTACCGGTCAGCGCCACGACGGCCTCCTTTGGGATCGATCTGGCTGATGGAGGAGGGCAGGAGCGCGTCGGCAAGGCCGCGGCCGCGCGTCACCAGATACACGGTAGTGGTGTCGGAAGCGTCGCCCCGGGCCCCCAAGTACGGGTGCTGGAAGGTCGCGGCGACGAAATTGCCCATCAGGTCCCTGGGATCCAGGGCCAGGTGCTGGGCGCTGGCGTTCTGCAGCTTCACCGCCGTGACGTAGTAGTCGTCCAGCCGCCAGGCGCCCAAGGCGGTAGCCGTGATGGGTAGGCTGGGGAGCAGGGTGGTCAGGTCGAGCTGTCGCTTGACGCGCACCTGACCGACGCCATCCACCGGTTCCACCGTGCGAAGCGGGGCATAGAGCATCTGTGCCGCATAGCGCGTCAGAACCACGGGGACGGGCGTTTCGCGCGGCACGGCCTTCGGTGCTTCTGCCTGCTCGGTCTGTTTCGCTGCTGCCGATGGCTGGGCTTCCCGGGGCTGGCCATAGTGCGGAGCCACGGGCTCGCCGGCGACGATCCTGACCGGCTCGCGCGGCTGTTGGTCGGCCGCAGCCTCGGTGGCGGCGATATCGATGAGCATCTGCTCGCCATTGGTCGCGTCCTGCAGGCGCAGGCGCGCTGGAGGAATCGGCTCGTTGGCGAGCAGGTAGAGTGCGCCGCCGGTACTCTGGACGCGCAGCTTGCCCTGCAGATCCCGAGGAACGCCAACTCGCACGTTTCTGTCGACAAAGACAATGCGTTCCTGGCCGACCGTCAATGGAATGGCCAACGGAATGCGCTCCCAGCGCAGAATCTCCATCGCGTGGGCCAGTGTGGGTAGGGCAAGCATTAGCAAGAGCGAGCCTGTCGACTTCCGGATCATAGACCTCCCTCCCGCTTGGTGGGGGCGGCCGGCTCCTCAAGCTCGATACGTTGAGGCGTGTCGGAGTAGCAGTCCCACTGCAGGCCGAAGGGATTGGTCTCCGGGTCGACGTCGGCGCGGATAACGTGCAACGGGTAGCGGGCCAGCGCCCGCTTGATCTTCTCGCCGGCGTAATACTCCGTGCTGTCCATGTCCAGGTTGACGGTCCAGTCATTGATCGAGTGCTGGATCACGCGGCCATTGCTCTCGCCAATGCCCCGACCGGGGATTTCCGAAGTGGTGCGCTCGCGTCCCCTGAGCTCGCCGGCGTTACGACGAAACTCGAAGTCTTTCTCCAGGAAGACTTTGCAGGAGGGAGTGAGGTAGGCGGCGTAGCGGAACAGGTTTCCCTTGTAGTCCACCTCGCCGTCCTTGGGCCAACGTTGCACCTGCTGGAAGATGTAGAGACCGAATGCATAGACACTCTCTGGCGGAATGTCCCACCACAACCGGGTGCTCCCTGAACGCAAGTCGGGCGGAATGTGGATCCAGAGGTCTTTGCGGGCTTCCCAGACGCAGTAGGCCAGCACCACGATGACCATGCACAAGAAGCCGGTGATGAACCGGAACGTGTTGATGTGAGCCTGCTGTTGCGCGGTGTGTTTTCTGAAACTCATGGGGACTCCGTACGTCGACTGGTCCATGCGCCGGAGCGCGTCACCAGGTGACGATTGCCGAAGACGGGAAAGCGCAGCGAGAGGGCCAGCTCCACCTGGCGGTAGAACCAGATATCGGGCCGCCCCCGCTTCATCCGCCGCAGGACGCGGCTGCCGATACCCAGGCCGAGGGCGCCGACCAGCAGCGCGCCCAGTGGAATGCAGGCAGCGTTACCTGCGACCAAGGCAGCCGGGATGCCAAGAACGAACCCGGCTGCTCCGCTGGTGAAGACCGTGATCCACATTTCGTCTGCGGTCAGGCCGCCGATGACCACCGGTTGCCGGTTCAAACGGGTCGGCAGGAAGCTGAGGGTTCCATCCTGAAACAGATGTTCTTCGGGCATGGGAAGGCCCTTACATGATGGTGGTGGCTTTGGTGACGAGATAAATGATCAAGATCAGCAGGCCGACACCTACGGCCACGCCCGCTCCGAGATCCGACCACTTCTTCTTCCCGTCATGGATGGCGTGATAGGTGCCGTAGGTATGCCAAGCGACCCCCAGAAAGACAGCCGCGCAGATGAGCAGCGCGAGGAGCATCGCTCCGTCATAGCCGAAGTTCTGGATGGTTTGCATGATGCCCGATCCCTCCCCACGGCTAGGTGCCTCGGGTTTGGGGAGTGCAGCCAAAGCGACACCGGGGAGCGCCAAAGAGATGGCAGCCAGGCTCCGGTAGAGGGCGGACAGTTTCTGGATGGTGAATTTCAGCATGAGTGTCTCCGTATGGGTCAGCTGAGGAGGAAGAAAGAGGTGATGCCGAGGAGGACCACGATCCGGATCGCGGAAGCGCCGGCGGTGGCACTGTCGAGGTTGTTGGTGGCCCAGCCGCGCCAGGTGCTGTACATCGCCCAGGCGGACCACAGCAGAAGGAAGGTCATAGCTGCTCCAATGAACAGCCCCTCGCCGGCCGATGGGGGAAAGCCAGCGGCGGCCTGGAACGCCGATGTCTGGGCTCCGCTCATGCTCACGGCATCGGCCCTCCGCGCAGGGTGTAATTCCCAGATAGGTCGGAAGGGTCACGCGGTTGGGCGCGGCTGGGCGTCATGTAGTCCTGCAGGCCTTGGCGGATGCGCTGCAGGTCAGCGGCCAGGCGTGAGTAGTCGAAGTAGAAGCGCTGTCCGGGCTCATCGGCGCCCTGGGCACTGCGGCGGGCTGTGTCCTCGAGGGCGTTGAGCTGCCGGATCATCACCTCCAGGTTCGCCTGCTCGGAGGCGCTCGCTGCGAAAGCTCCCTGTGCGACCAGCGCACTGCAGGCCAAGACGGCCAGGCAGCTTCGGCGAAGGGATGGATGTGGAGTGTTCACGGCGAATCTCTTGCAGATCAGGGTGCGATCAGCTTGCCGATCGCCCTGATTCCATTCCGCAAGAAATACTCGGCGCGGGTCCGGGGTATTTTTTTATGAGGTTGCGCGCTTGAAAAACAGCAGGTAGCTGACGGGCAGAGCGACGCCCCAAGCCCAGCCTTGGGCGTTTTGATTGCCGATCTCGGTTACGCCCCGCATGAGTGGCTGAACGCTCACCAGCTCCCAGCCTTCCTGGCCGAGGCGCTGCACTTGCTCCCAGCGAAGGGGATCGCCCAGCGCATTGGCGTTCGGCTCCAGGGCTTTATCTGTCCGTCGTTGGCGTCCCAGCAGCCTCACGGATTGAGGGAGATCCTGGTAGGGGATGTTGATATTTTCAATGTGGTATTCGAAGGCCTGCTTCATGACGTGCTCCTAGATCGGTTCGAGTTGAGCCGCACGCTTTCAGGAGCAGTAGTAGGGTTCAAGCGGAAATACCCTAGATGGGAGGCATTGAATTTTTGAGGTATGCACCGCTCAGGTGAACGGAACTACTTCGTCTTCGTCGTTCCCATAGGAGATAGCACATTGAGCTCCATTGATCTCTTCGTCTACACGATGAAGACTAGAATGTTCCTGGCATTATACTTCCTGATGTTCGTGGTTATTAGTGGCCTGATGGAAAACCTGGCCGAGGCTTGAGTCTCGGAGCCTTGAACTACGTGTGAGACGTGCCTTGTTGGCATTGTTTATGACAGTGTCGACTGTTCTTTGGGCTCTTCATTTCTTCACCGATCTCTTATGGCGACTTCGCTTCATTTCCCACTGCTGGATATCAGCTCTTTTAGCTTTCTATCGTCCACGTACCGTTGCGTGATCAATAGCGCCAGACTGTTGATGGCAAGGGGCTTCATCGCGAGAGTCACTGCTAGATGGAATAGGTTCAATTTATCGTTGCGCTTGTTTCGCATTTTTATTCTTTCGTATGGAGCCGGGAGTGATTTGGGCTATTGGTATTCTATTGTGAATTCAAGAGACGCATTTGCTGTACCTGGGGTGATCGCTCCTGTCTGATAGTAGCTTGCAGTTAATGGGATGCTATAGGTGCCTTTCTCTCCGACATAGTTAGGTATTTTCTGTTGGGTGCCAAGTTTAAGTTTTGAATCTCGACTTGCTATGCGGACTGCGATGCCAGCGGCGGCATCGCTTCCCTTATCTATTCGGATGATTCCTTTGTCTGAGTCAATAGTCTCATTAATGGGATCCAGTCTATAGAGTATCTTGGTGAATCCTCCCGGACAATTCTCTAGCCTGATATCGAAGTCCTGTTTCCCTGCTTCGCTTCCTATTCCTTGAAATTTGCCTATGTAGATATCCCCGAGATTGACGTTCATATCGCGAGTTTGGCAAGTTGGTACTAGGAAGTTGATTGAGGGGAGGAAAATATTGGCGCTTAGATCTGGGATCGGAGTGCCAAAAATATTGTGCACATAGGAAGTCGCTTTGGCGACAGCGGTACTGTTTAATCGGGAGCCGGGGAGAATGGGGCCGATTTTTATGAGCTGAACCATGATTTCAACACCCAATGTTGCTGGAGAGTCGGAGTCTCGTCCAATCGAGGTGTTTTGTACGTTTACAAAATTAGATGCTGAGATACGGTTGGAAGTAGTCCTCATTTTCGCTATGTATCCAACTCCTGGTGTTGATGTTTTATATATTGTTAGTCCATCGTAATCTTGCCCGGTAGGGGAGGATTGGGTTAGGAAGGCTGCTCGGACCTTTGTCGAGTCAAGGCTGGAACTGCACTTCCAGAGCGAGGGGTAGGAACCTTCTATCCAATTTGATATTGGAGTTAGAATTGGCTGGTCCGGTAGGACAGTTAATGATGCTGGAGCGCTAAGTACAGGGGCGCTACTACCTTGGACCCACTGACAAACGGCCCAAGCACTATTTGAGAGAGTGACCAGGAATAACGCATATATTAGAGCTGCACATTGGCTTGTAGGTGTAGTTCGACTGGGTTTGAAGATCATGATGTATTCTCGTTCAGCGAAGCCCGATCAGGAGCGACTTTCTGGATTTTGGGTAGAGGGCGGCAGACAAGTCCCGTCGAGTATTGTCATTCTTCGGCCTCTGTTTTCTCGAGGTTCAGGTAGGCTGAAGTTGACTTGGCAACTTTCGCTGCCCTCTTTTCCCCAGGTTACCCGCACCAGCCCTTGCCGATCAGGAACGCGCAGGAATATTCGCCCTCCCTGGCCGACCAGCGACAACCATTTGCTCTGACTGTCTAATACTTCTGCGCCTACCGGGATGGGTTGTCCGTCACGCTGCCGGACCTTGAGCAGGATTGGGATGCCGCTACGGGTGGGATAGCTCAGGCGTACTATCGCGCCATAGCGCGGCGCAACTTTCTGCGACGTACTTTCCAGCTCGACGTCAAGGGAGCTGCCTTTGGGGTCGAGGCTTACGTCGTTGCGCCGGTAGGGCATCAGGCCGGTCACCAGGGCGTAGCCCGACCTGTCGAGGCGGACTCCGTTGTTGACCACGGTCGCGCCGCTCGCACCCTTGGCCTCGACCAGGGCCATAGTTTCGCTCAGTGGCGGTCCGAAGGTGACTCCCTCGGTGTGGGCAAGTAGTGTCCCGCGGGCGCTGGCGTTGACTTGTCGGAAACCGTCGCCGTCACTCAGGCCCAAGCCGAAGTCACCGGACGATGCATGGTATTGCAAGTTCGCGCCGTTGCTCGACGAGCGTTCGCCGTTGTCGCGTTGGGTGGAATTCGTCAGGCTGTAGTTGAAACGGCGCTCGTCGTCCAGCGTACCGCTCAGGGTCGATTGCAGCGAATGCCGGTGATCCTGGACGGACAGCGTGCTGCTCAGGTAAGGCGCGGTGGTAGTGCTTCCCAGCGGCAGGCTGAGACTCAGCATGTACTGGTTATGGGCTTGGCTGTCGGCATTCCGGGTTCGGCTGGCGGAAAGACCCAGGGTTCCCCAGGAAAATCCTCGATTGTAGCCGGCTTGGAAGGTAACGTCACTGTTCTGCCCAGGTGTCCAGTAGTTCTGCGCGCTGCCGCTAAAATAGAGAGAGCCTGCGTCGCCTGGAAGAGGCTGAGTGACATTGAGCTGGAAACGATTGCGTTGGCGGAACAGACCGCTATCTTCGCCCGGCTGGCGACCGTTGATCCGGGCATAGTCGTTGAAGTTCAGATAGCCCTCGCTGGCGAAACGATAGGCCGCCAACGTGAAGTTGGTACGGCTGTTGTCGAGTATCTTGCTGTAGGTCAGGCGGTAGCTGCGTCCGTGCATGTTGCGCCGGATACCTGAGCCTGTTTCCGGCAAGGCCGAGGCGCGTGCTTCGGTCATGTCGGCGGCGATGGCGCCCAGCGGCGTATTCAGGGCGAGGCCCGCCTGCGCGGAAAGATAGTGCTCGGCGAGAATGCCGCCGAGGTAGCCGGTCCAGCGGTTGGACATGCCTCGCTGATAGCTGCTCTGGAGAAAGTTCGGCAGGTCGCGCAGGCGCTCGTCGCGGTAGCGACCGGCGCTGGCGCTGAACCGTACCTGCCCCGGGCGCAGCAGTTGTGCGATCGAGGCGTAGGGGACGGTGAAGCGATTGACGCGTCCGTCGGCCTCTTCGATGGTGACTTCCAGGTCACCGCTGTAGCCGCTGTTGTAGAGGTCGTCGATGACGAACGGGCCGGGGGCGACGGTGGTCTCGTAGAGAATGGTGTCGCTCTGTCTGACCGTGACCTTGGCGTTGGTTTCCGCCGTGCCGCGGATTGCGGGGGCGAAGCCGCGCTGAGACTCCGGCAGCATGCGGTCGTCGCTGGTAATTTGCACGCCGGTGAAAGGGGTGGCGTCGAACAGATCTCCAGGGGTGTAGTACTGACCCAGGGTCAGTTGTGCGCGCAGGCCGGTCAGATCGCGCTGCGCATAGCTGCTGACCGAGTCGTAGTGCGAGGTTGACGCGCCATCCTGCTGCCGGGACTGGCTGTAGTTGCCGTTGTGGCGCACCCGCCATTCTCCGAGATTGACCCCGGCGTTCAGGCCAGCGCTGTATTGGGTCTGCCGCCGTCCCTGCTGACGCGACTGGAATGCATTGACGTTGTAGCCCAGGAAAGCCGCGGCCATTCCGCCATCCCAATGGACCGGATCGACATAGCCGCGAGCTTGGCGGGCTAGGAAGGCTTGGGGGACGCTCAGGCGTATTTCCAGTTCCGAGCCATTGACCTCAAGGCTGGCCTCGGGAAGAAACTGGTCGAGGGTCAGGCAGCTGTTCTTTTCCATCTGGGGGCTTTTCAGTTTTTCTTCCGCCACTCCCCAGTCGCGTAATTGTTCCGGTTTCAGGCAGGCGCGGGTACTCCGCCCTTGGTTGATGATGTGGATGCTCTGTCGGCCCACCCAGTTGGCATTGACGAAGATGTCCATCCGATAGACGCCGGCCGGCAGAAAGTTGCCGGTTTCGAAGCGGGATAGATCGACACCCTGGACGGCATTGCCGCGTGTGATGAAGGCAGGGTTGAACGAGGCGTAGAGATCGTCTTCAGCGTTAGCCAGAGGGGATGCCATTGCCGCGGACGAGTCGTTCGCTGTTCCACCCACGCAGGTCAGCACGAGCACCATCCAGATGCCTGAGCCGCATGTCAGCCGAGCACGCCGAAGGAGTCCGTCTGGGAAGGGGGGGGATGTATCATGCAACACGAAACGGGTCTCTACCTTGAACATAACAACGGACTACCGAGCACTCATGGGCGTGTGCTCATGAATGGTTAAAAGAGGGGCAGGACTTTCGGAGAAGAGGTAGCCGAGTGAGAATTTCGATTGGCCGGAACTCCTGCTCAGAGCCTTTTGCTTCCAGATACGGCAGCGCCGTAGTCGTTTATCCAGACATAACGGACGGAGGCGTTCTGGTCAGGAGGAAAGGGCGGCGTATCCAGAGGCAGCTCTAGATCCTGCCCGGGGCCGACCATACCGCCGCCGGCAGAGAAGGGCTTTGCGCCGACCTCCAGCTCTACTGCGCTAAGCGAGACGTGATAGCGACTGGGGTTGGTGACTTTTAACGTCGCTTTCCCGGCGCGGGTCACGAGCGACCATTCGAGTTGCCCCGCGGCCGCATCCGCGCTTCCGGCTAGATTTGCGGGGCGGAACAGCAACTTGATCTGGCTGCGAATGGATATCTGCATGTAGTTCTTGGTGCCGATGTCTGCGGGTCGCGGCGGGACATCCAGTACGTTCAGCCAGTAAACGCTTTCACGTTCATCGGCCGTTTGTTCTCCGGTATAGGCGATGCGCAGCGTCTGGCTCTTGCCTGGGCCGATGCGGGCGATCGGCGGCATGATCACGAATGGTGCGTCGCTGTCGCTCGGTGAGCTGGCATTTTCGTCGTCATTGACCCAGGCCTGCACCAAGGCAGGTTGGTCTCCGACGTTACTCAACTGGAGGGTGACTTCTTGCTTGTCGGCCGGATAGATAACCCGGGTGCCCGCGATCACTACGTTGGCGCGGGCGGGTTGTCCCAGCACCAGCAGCGATGCCAGCAGCAGAAAGGGTAAGGAGCGCATGATGTTCCTCAGTGCCCCGGCGCCTTGCGCCGGGGCTGGGTGGTCACTCGTATTTCATCGAAAACAACGCGGTGGTATCCACGCTGCCGGGCCCGGCGGCTCCGCCAACAGCGATGTAGTACGCTCTGAGATTGATCTCCGCCGTGCCATCCTCGGTGAGATCGACTACCTGGCTTCCTTCACCCTTGGTGAGGTTGATCTCCTTGTCGTCATCAGTCGTCAGCCCGACTTGGACGTTCTTGGCGCTGCCAGAGTTCTTGAGGAGGCCTGTCGTGGTGTCGACGTTTCCAAACGTCTCGAACTTCATCTGAGCCTTTTTCACCGCCTTACAGCCGGTGAGGCTGATCTTGAAGGGTTTGCCACCAGCTGACTTGCCTTGGGCGTCCAGAGCAGATACCGACACGGGATCTAGTTCCACATTGATTGTGCTCAGCGTGCCAGCAGGGGTGCCGGTGTCGACTTTCGCCCCCCCCCACATTGCAGGTGCTGCTGATGATGGAACCGGTAATCTTGATCATTCCATCTGCGGCGTGCGCAGAAATGGCGGTGACGCCGAGCAGCAGGGTCAGCGCCGTAGCGAGTGGCTTTTTCATTGACGTTCCTTGGGTTTCAATATGACGGGATTGCGGGAAGTTCCACGATGAAGCAGCGGTTGCGACGAACGCAGCCAAGTTCTGCTGGAGGGAACTATAGGAACGTCATGTGGAGCGGGTCTTGAGAAAATTCTTAATTGCCTGGAAGGACGTTTTTCCTTTGTAGATCAAGCGCCCAGGTTGTAATGAAGGATTCGATAGGCGGCGACAGATTAAGAAAATTCTTAAGTGTAGTGGGGGGCTGACCCCATAGGATTTCTGCATGAAATCCTTTCCGCTGTTCAAAACAGTCGACTCCCTGTCGCTTACTCCCGCAACGGCCCGCAGGTTGCTTCATCTGTTGGTGGGGCTCTTCGTCTTGGGCTTGTTCTGCACCTGCGCGCTCTATTTCTGGTCGAAGATCAACAACGGCGTTTCATGCCAGCGCCGTCTGATGAACGATGCGGCCGGTGAGATGCTCCTTTATTTTGGCCGGCGCCAGATGCTACTTGAGCGCCTGGGGGCGCTCGTGGTTCGCGACTCGACTCTGCCGAAGCGGACATTGGACCCGCATCGTCAACTGCCTCGCTACCAGCACCAATGGGTGGCCCTGGGGGAGGCAAGGAGTGCTTGGGGAGTCTTGCTTTCGGGGCGGGATATGGCCGACTTGGACCAGATGGGCGCCGGCTTATTGTATGTCAGGGGCGACAAACGCCCGGTGGTTAGCTACCTGCATGGGCGTTTCGAACGTCGTTCGATGTTGCCTGAAACGGTACTGGATGCTTTGGTATTGGAAAAAAACGGTGCCGACGAGGAAGCGCTTTGGCTGGCTGCGCCGCATGATCCACTACAACGAATCTACCTATTCCTCGCCGTGCGCCGGGACGATGAAGCGATCTGGCTGGGACTCGAGTTGCGCGGTAGCGACCTTTCGCACGCGCTGGCTTCGCGTTTCGGCGGAGCTTATGCATTGCGGGATGCCGTGCGTCACGTGGTCCTTAGTAGTGAAGGTGCGAGCGTCGAAGGATTTGACGGTTGCATCCGTAGCGAGGATGCATTCGGCTTCTGTGGCAACGGTCTGCTGCCGCAGTTTCTGATACTGACTAAAGGCATGGGGCCTTCGGGGTGGCGCCTAAGCTACTACCTTCCAGTGGAGAGGCTGTTGTCTCCCTATTGGTCGATATTTGTCGGTTGCTTGCTTTTCTGGGGCAGTGTGGCTCTTGCCGTGCTTGGGCTGGCCTGTCGTGTCGACAAACGTCTGATCAAACCGGCCCGAATGCAGTTGCGAGATCTGTTACAACATGACGAGTTTCTCCGCACTACGCTTGAAGTCGCTCCCATTGCTCTTTGCCTGTTGCGTTGCTCGGATGCTGCCGTGGTATTGGAAAATCGCCTAGCCAGACAATGGCTTGGTCAGGGGGGCGGGCGATATAGCGAGAGTCTCAGATGGGTCGAGCTGGCCCATAGAGCCTCGACCGAGTCGAATTCGATGGAGGTGCAGAGTGCCAACGGGTGCATGATGCAACTGAATTTTGTGTTCACCCGTTACAAAGGCGAGGAAGTGCTGTTTTGCGCCTGCAGCGACATCAGTGCGAGGAAACAGACCGAGCGGGCTTTGAGGGAAGCCAGGGAGGTCCTGACTTCCACTCGTGAATCCAAGCGTCTGTTCTTGAGCGCAATGAACCGGGAGGTACAGGCACCGTTGTACAGAATGCTGGATTTCTTGACGTGTCTTCGCACCGCTGGGCTGGATCGGCAGCAACGGAGCAGCCTGGAGTCGATGCAGCGTTCGGTGCTCAACCTCCAGCATCTTCTGAACGACATTCACAATGTTTCGCAGCTCGAAGAGGGGCGCATTGTCCTCGAACCGCGGGAGTTCTCGCCCTCCATGCTGTTGCGTGACGTCGCCCTGGCCCATGCTTCTGATGCTCACTGCAAAGGCGTTGATCTTTATGTCTGCTGTGCTCCCAACATGCCAGAGAAGCTCTACGGTGATGTGGCCCTGATACGCCAGGTACTGGATAACCTCCTGGATAACGCCGTGAAGTTCACGGATGACGGCTTCATCGCCTTGCGTGCCCGGGTGCTGGAGATGAGTCGCGGGTGCCAGGTCATCTGGCAGGTCAGCGATACCGGATGTGGCATTCCTGCGGAACAACAACCGGAATTGTTCCAGCCGTTCTTCCAGGTCAGCGGCAAGGGAATAGCGGCGACGGATGGCTCCGGGCTGGGACTGACCATCTGCCACTACCTCGTCCAGCTTCTCGGTGGGACATTGGAAGTTGTCAGCGAGAGAGGCCTGGGCAGCAGTTTCGCGATGTGTCTACCCATGCAATGCCCCGCCGAAAAAACCGTTGTTGCGTTGGCCGCGAGCCAGCCAGTGCCGGTGTATATCCGCTGCCGCCCCAGCGACCTGAGCGATGCCCTGGCGGGCTGGCTGCAACGCCAGGGAATGCAGCCTCGATCGTGGCAAGCCGGACACAATTCCGGAGCGGTATTGCTTGAGTGCCTGTTGCTCAGAGACCGGCCTTTGGCTGAGCGGGACTGGCATGGCCCACGGGTTATCGCCAGTGTCCAAGAGCCGGACAAGGCGAGCATGAGAGGACGCGCCTGGCAGGTCAGCCTGTATGACTTGGATGCCATCGGAAAGGCCGTCAGGTCGGCCCAAGAGCTGGTCGTGCACAGCGACCTTTCCAACTGCTATCTATCCTGAGAGGAGGCAATACGTGAGGGTGGCATTTCCCTGCAAAGTGCTGATCGTCGATGATCACCCATTTCAACTCGCCTATCTGCGTGAACTGTTCGGACGGGCTGGAGTTTCTGACCTGCATGTGGCCAGCAACGGCAAGGAAGCGTTGCAAATGCTCGAGCGGGAATCGTTCAGCCTGATCCTCAGTGACCTGATGATGCCTGAATTGGATGGTGTCCAGCTCATCCAGCGGCTCGCTGAATGGAAAAATTGTCCGCCTGTGGCGCTGATGACAGCCATGCCGCATCGCATGCTGAAGAATGTGGCAGGCGTGGCGAGGGCGCTCGGTATCGACATTGTTGATCAAGTGACCAAACCTGCGACGCCAGAAGCGATACAACGTCTGTTGGGCCGTCTGGACACGGCCCGTGAGTCAGGTCGGCGGCGGACGAAGAGAAGCCCGCGGGCATACCGGCGGGAGCAGATTGAGCTAGCGCTGTCCGCGGGTCAGATTCAGGCTTGGTTCCAGCCGAAGCTACATCTCTCCAGTGGCAGAGTCATCGCAGCGGAGGCCCTGGCGCGCTGGTGCCATCCCATGGAAGGGGTACTGATGCCGGGTGAGTTTCTGGACGCCTTGGAACAGGCGGATCTGGAAGAGAAACTCTTGTTCCATATGCTGGAGCAGGTGGTGAGGACGCAGATTTCCTGGCAATCCCGGGGAGGGCGAATCAAGGTCTCCTTGAACCTGCCCGGCCATCTGCTGGATATCTCGGACTTGCCGGATCGCTTGTACAGCCGGGTGAGGGAACTGGGCGGGTGGCCGAGCGCTCTGGTCCTGGAACTGACCGAGAGCAGCACGACATCCCTGCCCAGCAGCTTCCATGCCGCAGCCTGTCGCCTGCGAATGATGGGTTTCGGCCTGTCGCTGGACGACTTCGGGAAGGGATACAGCTCGTTTTCCAATTTGTTCGGAGCCCCCTTTACCGAGATCAAGATTGACCGCTCGTTGGTGAGTGAAAGCGTAGGCGATCCGGCGTGCGCGAGCGCCCTCGCCAATATGATCGGCCTAGCCGAGCAACTGGGGATGGAGGTTGTCGCGGAGGGGGTGGAAGATCGACAGCAACTGTCATTGATGCGGGAACTGGAGTGTGACTTCGTGCAGGGCTTTCTGATCGCTCCCGCGTTGCCGGCCGAGGTCTTTCTGCAGATGCTGCGCGAGAAGGCCGGGTCTTTCTAAATGGGCCCGCTTCCGTGGTGGGGTGCCGGCTGGGGCGGCATGCCAGGGACTACATCGCTGTGAGTAGGTGTCATAATGATGCCTCCCACCATGACCCCTTCCACCGACTTTCTGGTTCCTGCCATGAGTGATGCCCATTCACCGATTCGAACGTTGGCTAGGACATCCCTGCGCCTGAACGTCTTCCTCGTGGTCTCTGTCTTGCTCGTCATCGTGCTGGTTCTGGCCTGCTACTGGTCATTGCTGCGGTTGGTGGAGGAGGAGGGGGATATCGTCGAGTTCCACTTCCTCAGACTGATGGGCAACATCCATAGTCATGAGGACTTTCTTGCACAACTCGCCCGGCGAACCGACGAGACGACTCGCAGGCTTGACCAAGCGGTCATTCCCTTGCAATACAAGCTGCTTGAACGCTCTCCTCGCATAACGCTCTATGAAGGGCGTGAGTTCTCCTTTTCCTTGCCTTTCAACTTAGCCATGCGCGAGGAGGGGAATGGAGGGCTGGCAGCGAGCGACAAAGGGATTCTTTCCCTCGGCGTGATGCTGTCGAACGTCTACAGTTCCTACTGGACCACGTCACACTATCCGGCTACGCAGGTATTCTTGCTAGATATGCAGAAGCCCATCAGTCTCACCGTCCCGGCGATGGACTCTGCGTCCGAACCCTACGGAAGAGAGCGTGAGACATACTTGCAGACGGTGGAGAGGATTCGCGAGCATATTCGTGCGCGCGCCTCCGCAGGAGAGGCACGGCACGTACGCTGGGCAAAGGCTGGGCATTTCTTTGGCAGGGGCACGGAACACAACCGAAAACTCGAGCTGATTGCTTTCACTCAGGCTGAAATTCCTGAATCCCTATGGCGCCGAACGCCAGCGCCAGGGGATGTCGTAGCCGTTTCCCTGCTTGATCTGCCACGTCTTAACGAGTTCGCACATGCTCTGAAGCGGCCGATCTTCGACGCGCTGGAACTGCGCTCTCCCGAGGGAGAGACGTTGGCCGGCAAGGTCTCGCTAGAAGGCGAAATCACCGGAAAGCATGTGTTCACTCGGCAGGGGCTGTTCATCCGTATCACCAGCGAGGATGGCTGGACGGGAATCTACCAGATCGGCTACGACACCCTATTCCACTACGCCAAATGGCATCTGCTGCTGCTAGCCTGTCTCCTTCTGCTGATTTCGTCCTGCGGCATTCTGGCGCTACGTTGGTATGTCTCCCGTGTGGTGTTGCCCGCTGATGAGGCACATCGCTATGTGGTCGAGAGCGATGCTTTTAGTGCTTTGATCATCGAGACCGGACAGGTTGGCATTTGTGTGATCCGACGGCTGGATGGTGGAGTGGTGCTGGAGAACCGCCTCGCTCGTGAGTGGCTGAACGACTCCGAAAGCATCGTTCGCATGAGCCGGGAATGGCGTTCCGCAGAGCGTGGCCGCGAGGCGCCGCTTTCCTCTATCGAGGAAACCCAGATTGAAGTCAATGGACGCTTTCTGCGAGTGGGGTTCTCCCTGACCCGCTACCATGGTGAGGATGTTATCCTCTGTACATTCCATGATGTGACCGCACACCGCCTGACGGAAGAAAAACTGGCGGAGGCCAAGCGTTCTGCGGACGCTGCCAGCGAGGCCAAGACCGTGTTCCTCGCCACCATGAGCCATGAGATTCGCACCCCCTTGTATGGCGTGCTAGGAACGCTGGAGTTGCTTGGCTTGACTGAGCTGAGCCCGCAGCAGCGAGACTATCTGCGGACCATCCAGCACTCGTCTTCGTCGTTGTTGCAATTGATCAGCGACATACTCGATGTGTCCAAGATCGAGTCCGGGCAGATGCCGCTGGATCTAGCGGAGTTCTGTCCACTCGATCTTGTCGAGGAAGTCATGCGGACCTATAGCGCCGCAGCCACAGGAAAGGGGTTGCAGTTCTATGCCTGTATCGATTCGCATACGCCGGAAAAGGTGATCGGTGATGCCGCAAGGATCCGGCAGATTCTTGGCAACCTGATCAATAACGCCATCAAGTTCACCGATATGGGGCGTGTGGCCTTGCGCCTTCGCTGCTCCACAGGTGAGAGCGGCACAGTGGATATGGAATGGCAGGTCTCCGATACGGGAGAGGGCATTCCGCGCGACCAGCAGGCTCACTTGTTCGAACCCTTTTATCAGGTGCTTGGTGGCCAGTGTACCTTGAGTGGTACAGGGCTCGGTCTGTCCATCTGTTCTCGCCTGAGTGAACTGATGGATGGCCGGATTGAGGTCGTTAGCGATGTTGGCCTGGGGAGCAGCTTCACACTACGACTGAGTCTCCTCGTCGTGGAACCTCCATCAGAGGAAAGCTGCTTTCGTTTGCTGGCCGAGACGGTTTACGTACGTGCGCCTGTACGCGATCTGGCCGCTAATTTAGCCGAATGGCTGAATCGTTGGGGGGCTAGGGCTGTCGTGATCAGGAGCGATGAGTTTCCTTCCAGTATGCCTGGCGCCGTTCTGCTCGACCTACTTCCCGACGCTCTTCCGCCCATCGAGTGGGCCCATGGACGTGTGCTCTGCATCAACGGCCCTTCCAGTCCGGAGCCGGAATGTATCACTGCGAATCTGTACGCCTTCCGCGAGATCGGTCAGGCTGTTAGGCAGGCGCAGAAGGGAGAACCTCCGCCTTCTCGAAGCGCTTCCGGCGATCAGGGACGGTCATGGAAAAAACTCGGCCTCAGGGCTCTGGTTGCGGAGGACAATCCATTCAACCAGCAATTGCTCAAGGAACAATTGGAGGAACTGGGGTGTACCGTCTGCCTCTGTCAGGATGGTAGGGAGGCGCTTCAGGCTTGGCTTTCAGGGCGGTTCGACGTGCTGCTCACCGATGTGAACATGCCCGTGATGAATGGCTACGAACTGGCCGTCGAGGTTCGGGCCTTAGATCCACTGATGCCGATCATTGGCGTCACGGCCAATGCCATGAAAGAGGAAGGGGAGCGTTGCGTGGCGGTCGGCATGAATACTTGGATCGTCAAGCCGCTCAGCTTGCGGATGCTATACGAAGGACTTTGCAAGGTCTGCAGGATCTCCCCTCTCGAAGCGGCAGTGGATGGCTCCGAGCCTCAGGGCAGCTTGGAGCTGTCGGAGAAGACCAGGTCGTTGATGTTGAAGGTCCTCGGCGAGGACATTGACATTGCGCGTGCCTGTATCGCTCGTGGAGACTGCATCGGCACGCTGGATAGACTACACCGTATTCGTGGTAGCTGGGCGATCGCCCAGGGTGGGGAACTGTTGGACTTCTGCCAGCGAGTCGAGCAACTCTTGGCTGAGCAGGGAGCTGGCAAAGAGGCTTTCCGAGCTGCGTCCGTTGTCTTGGATCAGATGGAGATCGTCATACGTACTCTTTGAGCGCGCATCTGACAACGGTGGAAACATGATGAAGAAACTGAGTGTTGTTATTGCCGATGACCATGGGATCGTCCTGTTAGGGATACGCGAAGTACTTGAGAAGGACTCAGGATTCCAAGTCGTTGGTGAGGCTTCTTGCTCTAGCGAGCTTGTTCGGATGATGGTCGAGGCTCGCCCCGACATACTAATTACCGACTATTGTATGCCGGGAGACAGTCAGTACGGTGATGGATTAAAACTAATCGAGTACCTCTGCCGAAACTTTCCAAGAACGCGGGTTCTAATCTTCACGATGATGTCCAACCCTTTGGTGCTATCGACACTTTATGACATTGGCGTTGCGGGTGTGGTGCTCAAGAGTGGGGAGCATAATGAGTTGCTTACCGCACTTGCCACATTGGGGCGTGGCCGAGTGTACCGTGGCAATACTCGGCCATCAGTGCATAGCGTAATGTCGATTGATGATGAGCTAATGGCGCGGGTGGCTACTCTTTCGATCAAAGAATTGGAAGTGCTTCGAGATTACGTCATGGGGCTGACTCTTACCGAGATTGCGCTCAAAAGGAATCGAAGCATCAAGACCATCAGCGCTCAAAAAGTCTCCGCCATGCGCAAACTCAATGCGGAAAATGACCAGATCCTGATGACCTACTGTATTCAGGCAAGGATGTTTGAGTAAGTATCTTGCAAGTTATCACTATAAGTATTTCTTAAAACTGGATGCAGTGATGCAGACCGCTACGCCGAGCAGCGCGGCGCAGGGCAGCAGGATCAGCAGGGGATTGATGCTGATGGGGATCGCCAGGTAGAGGGTCCAAGGGACGACCGCTAGCGGAAGGATGCTGCCGCGCGCCTTGTGGTAGAGGTAACTGGACTCCCGGCCGGCGCCGAACTTGCGCAGGTCCCGGCGCACCAGGCCGTCCACCAGGCCGGTGAACGCGGCCATCAGGAACAACGGGATCGTCATGGCCAGGATCACCAGGCGCACGACGAATGTCAGCACCGTGTACAGCGCGGCCAGGCCGTAGTTCTGCAGCGTGGAGACACCCTGGGCGGTGAGATAGCGAACGTCCAGCGGGCTCCGTGGCCCGGCCTGCGCGATGATAGTCATGTTGGTCATCCAGTCGACCATCCCGGTCTTCACGAACAACCAGTCATAGGCCAACTGGGCCAGCCAGGTGGCGGTTCGACCTGGCTCCTGCACGACGACGCTGTGTAGCAGCCCCTGCGACAGCCAACTGAGTTCGTACTCAAACATGGCCTGGGCATGCTTCCAGCCCGCGTCAGGCCAGAAGAAATACAGGCATACCCACTCCACGATGATTGCGCCGATCAGCGACCCGAACATCACGCCGAGAAATTGGAAGGGCGTACTGATGATGGTGCCGAGAAGGGTCTTCTGGCTCTCTTGTTGCTGCTCTGCTCGTTGAGTGACTTCAGCCATCAGGCGGCATCCTCACCGGCGCCGAGGTGACGGAAATCGTCGACCAGGTCCTGGGGCAGACCATCCTGCAGGGCGGAGTATCCCGGCGCCTCCCACCACTCGCTGTTGGCGGCCTGGCCCTTGCGCATACCGGCAGCCAGCTCCTGCAGGCTTTTCGGCATCACCTCGTCGGGATCGACCGCCGGCAGCGGCATTCGGATCTTCCAGAGATTGCCGCCCTCGAGTAGCGCGAACGCTTGTCCTTTGGGCAGACCAACGATGTGGGCCGGCTCGAGCATCGGCACGCTGGTCATCTGCACCTGGTCGTGCGAGCTGGAAGTGAAGGCTGCCTTCTTGTTGTTGATCGCGTCGTTGGCGCCGCTCGCCGGCGTGCTGGTGTAGATCTGGACCTTGGGGAGCTGATTGGTAAGGAGTTCGGCCGTGGCGGTCTCGCGCACCCGCAGCATGAACAGGTTGTTGAAGTTGCCGATGATCTGACCGGCCTTCGCGCGGGAGCCGATCTTGGCCTCGATGTCGCTCATGGTCTGGGTGTAGGCCGTCACCTGCACGCCGGCGCCGCCCGCTTTGTTGACCATGGGGATGAACTCGTCGCCAATCAGCTCGTTGAACTCGTCGGCATGCAGGTTGATGCGGACCTTGCCGCCAGCGAGCGAGCCGGGCAGGCCGTCATCGACACCATGCTTGTAGATGTGACCCGCTACCGAGACCAGGTCGCTGAACATGGAGTTGCCCACCGCGGCGGCGACCTCGGTATCCGATAGTGCGTCGAGGCCGACGTAGACCACGGCGCGTTTGCGGATGACCTGCATCCAGTCGAAGATCGGCCGCGGATCGTTGAGGTCCGCGTAGTTGGGCGAAAGAAGCTCCGAGATCCGCCCGGTAGTGAGTTTCTCCAGCAGCGGCAGCAGCGAGGCCACGATCTTGTCGAAGTAGGTCTTGTCGTAGCGCACGGCGCTCTTCAGGCCTTCCATGACCGGGTCGGCGATGCGTTTCTGTGTCAGGTACTGGTCGATGGCTACGACCCGCAGGGGCCGTCCTTTCATGTTGAACGGGATGTTCTTGTCGTTGAACTTGCCCTCGATCTGGATGATGGTGTCCCAGGCCCTGGGATCGTGCTCGCTGATGTATTTCTGCGCATATTCGACGAACAACGCATCGATGTTCACGACGTGCCGGAGGATCTGCTGGTAGTCAGGCCGGATACCCAGCGCGTGCAGCGCGCGGGCGATGATGTTGACGAACCGCCAGGCGAACTCGCGGAACGCCGCGCTGTTGCCCTCGCCGGAGAGCTGGCCGGCGACGCGTGTGGCGACCTCGGAGATCCGACCGAACCGGCCGACGGCGTTGTAGCGTGCCGACAGGTCAGGATGACCGAGGTGGAACACGTAGAACTCGTCCAGGCGGCCGGCACGTTCGCATTCCACGTACATACGCTTGAGCAGGTCAGCGTCGCCTTTCGGGTCGAAGACGATCACCACCTCGTAGTCCGGCTGCTCCTCTGCGCGCCGGCGCCGGTGGCCGTGGTGAACCGTCTGGGTCCGCCGGCCCATCTTCACCCGCCGGCGTCGTACCCGGCAGTGAGTGCGGCGAATATCCTGGGTGATGAACAGCTCCGCGAGGCGCGTCTTACCCACCCGCGTGGTGCCGAGTACCAGTGTGTGGCCGACGCGCTCGCCCAGTTGCAGGCCTACGTCCTGTTCGCGCGGCTCGATGCCATGGAGCCGAGGCAAACCGCCCACGGGCGGCAGCGGCCGTGCGGGGTTCCAGGCCACGTCCCAGGCAGTGGCTTTGGCGACCAGCTTCAGGGGGAAGGGGGCGAACTCGAGCTGCTTCTCCAACCGGCGCGCGCGCTCGTAGAGGGGCGAGGGCTCGACGTAAGAGGCGAACTGGGGCAGGTAGGTATCTGCCAGGCGCTGCGTATGCTTCTGCGTCCAGCGAAATCCTTTACCGATGAACAGGTGTTCGTTGCTGACCGGCATCTCGGCGCTGGTCATCGTGTACTTCGGCAGTCGGCGAATGTTCCGCCGGTAGCGGAGCACCACGCCGGCCTGCTTCAGCCGCACGATACCCAGCCAGGCGAAGCACAGCGCGGCCACGATGCCGAACAGCGGAGTGAGGGCGAACGTCCACGGCGCGACGATGCAGAGCGCGGCTGCGGTGAAGCACACGGTGGTGGTGTAGAGCTCCACGGCAGGCCGCAAGAGCGCTTCCAACGGGTACTGGCCAGCCATGGGTTACACCTTCAGGCTTGCCGGCGCCTGCAGGCGGCCCGGTCGGCGGCCCTTGGCATGAAGTTCGAGCACCTGTTTCCTGGCTTGCTCTACCTCATGATCAGGCAGCATCTGCTCCAGCAGCTCGCAGAGGGTCGACTCGTCCTCTAAGGCCTTGGACGCCACCTCACCGCCGTAGCGTGAGATCAGGTCGAGCAACCCCTGGTACATGAGTTGGCGTGCCTGAGCGTCGCTCGGCTGCTTGATGACTAGGGTGATCAGGTGAGTAGTCATGAGGACTCCTACTGCTGGATGGCGGTGGATGTGATGAGGGCGGGGTAGTGCCGCAGCCCTAGCCGGTCGACTAGGTCGTCCGCAGGCGCTGGCAATATCTGAAGTCCTTTCCCCCAGGCCCGGATTTCCGTCAGGCGCGCTTCGCTGGCCACGTTCACTGCCAGGCCCACGGCTTGGAGGCCTCGGAGCTCGTCGCCTCGCTCTTTCAGCCAGATTCGAGACAGCGTGTCGTCGCCGACCAGGAACAGCGGTTGCAGGCCTGGAGCGTTGATGGCGCGCCCCTGGACCTGTCCTGGCGAAAGGTGGGCGGAGCGAACTGGAAACGCACCTGAGCCACGGACGCCCAGGTCGCCAGGTCCTGGTGCAGCAGCGGATGGCTGCGGATCCAGGCCCTGGTAGTAGGGGAGCGCCGAGGCGCCGCCGAGGTCTTCGACAACGATCAGCCCGGCGGCCCAGGCTTGAGTCGCGAACGCCGTGCAAAATGCCAGCGTGGCAAGGAACTTCTTCATGGATTGGTCACCAGTAGGTTGACGCCGAGAACTTGGCTAAGGTGGCGGGAAACCGTCCTACGGTATTTGGCGGCAGGCGCGCCGCCGGCGGGGCGGTGGTAGCGGCCGGCAACTTGGATCCAGTCCACCGGTCTTCCCGGGGCGGATGCATACAGGGCGTCCCGCTGCTCGATCAGGATGTCGGAGGTGGCGTCCAGATTCTTGTACGGATCCAGGGACTCGCAGGGGCTGGAGAAACGATGTCCGTTCCAGCCAATGTTGACCTGGCCGAGGCCGGAATCGACGCTCTTGGCCCCGTAGAGGTTGATCGCCGCGAGTAGCGCTGTGCAGGCGGCGGTGCGGGTCGCGTAGTAGTAGGATTTCCCGGCGACGTTCAATGTCCAGGGCCAGGGAACGTATTCGCCGCGCAGCAGGACCTTGCTCTCGGTCAGCGCGACCGAGTAGAGCACCTCGGCCGGAACCCCTTTGGGCAGGGCGATCTGCTTGTACGCCGGCGGTGGATCCACGGCGGCCTGAGCGATGTTGACTAGGACCAGCAGGGTGGCCAACTGGAGGGCTCGAACTACAGACGTTGCCATCGGCCGTTCACCTCCTGTACCAGGGCGGGAAGGGCCCCGCCCAGTCCCAGGGCCATCCAGCGGCCCTCGTCATGATTGAGCGTGATCTGCTTGCTGCGAACCTTCTTCGGGTCGACGCCGGCGAGAATTGCCCAGTGCCGCACTCGCTCTGCATCGTTCTGGCTACCGACGAAGTAGAGATCGAACTCCTGGTTCTGCTGCTGCAGGTCGCGCACCCGCTGGATGCAGGCGGTGCAGTTGTCCTGGACGAACAGGGCCAGGCGCCCGCTGCTCTGCAACGCTGGACTCATGTTCGGCGCGCCCGACGGGTTGGCCGTGCTGCTTTCGGTGAGGCGGATCACCCCCTCGCCTGGATAGGCGCGGGCGAAGGCTTCGTCGTATGCGCGCTGGTAGGCGAGTTCCTTCTCGACCCGGCGCCGTTCGGCCTGGACCTGTAGATCGGCATACCGCCGCCGTTCCTCTGCCGATCGCGCCTCGATGCCCAGCGCGGTCAGCGGGTCAATGCCAGGCGAGTACACGCCCCGGGGGCCTTGCATGAGCGTCTGGTAGCGGGTCCATTCCTGTTGGTTCAGTCCCCACTCCTGGGCCAGGTCGCTCTGAGATGTCTTTTGTTTCAGCGTGCCGAGTTGGCTACCGGACAGCTGGCTGCTGGTCTCTCGGCTTGCCGCAGCCTCTTGGCCGACTGCGGGATAGCTCAGCAGCAGCACCAGGCCGGACAGGAGCGATACGGTTCTGATCATGGGCGGGGTCCTATGGTTGGATGCGAACGCTGCGCGAGGCGCCGGCGACGTCGAAGTGCGCGGTACGATCGTCAAGGTCGGTCAGTCGCCAGGTCGTGCCGGCGACGGCATCGCCTTGGCGAATGAGGTAGATCTGGCTGAGCTGGGTGGATCCCGGAGGTGCAACCGACAGAAACCGTTCGCCCCCGCGATACTCCACGCCAAGGATCGAGAAGGGCGGAGGCTCCATCGGTTTGGGTTTCGGCTTGGGCTTGGCGGGTATTGGGCGTTTGGGCGCTGGCACGATCAGCGGCGGCGCCTTGGTCTGCTTTTCTTGAAGCGTGCGGACAGAACCGTCCAGTGTCTCCACGGTTGCCTTGAGCACCAAGAGGTCGCCGGCCGAGGCGGTGGTCTGAGCCAGGTTCTCGACGGCATCGGAGGCCTGCTTGGCGAACGCCTGCGCGGCGTCAATGCGGTTGGACAGCGCCTGCTGGCCTGAGCGGAAGTCCTCGTTGCTGACCAGGTGCTGTCCATCCACGGCGTCGAGGCGCTCGTCGACTCGATTCAAGCGAGCCAGGATCGCCTCTAGCGAGGTCTTTTCCGCGGCACTGTCCACGCCTGATCGGAGCTGAATGAGTTGGTACTGCTGGTAGCCCAGCAGGCCGGCCATTGCTGTCAAGCAGAGGCCAAGAATCATGGATGCAGGGGATGGGCGTTTCATGGGTGTCCTCGCGCGAAGCCAGAGACACCCTCTCAGACAGCCCCCATTGAGGCAGTAGGAAATACTCGGTGAGTGGGGGTGGGATTTTTTTGGATAGGATTCTGGCGAATCGCCGGGCCTGATGCGCTATGCGAAGATCAGTCGATTCTGGGTGCCCTTCACACGCACCTAGGCTGTGTCATTTCTGCTTAACACTGCTTTGAGGAAGCCTTAGGCCATGAGTACAAACCTTCCCCAGCTCGAACAAACCATCATCGTGTAGTGGTCTACTGATCCCGGACACCGATTTA
>NZ_KV800246.1:0-217 GCF_001810205.1 Pseudomonas sp. HMSC076A11
TCGTCGAGCTTTACAGCAAGGCAGTGGAGCGTGGCCACTGGAAGGCCATGCATAACTTGGCGAACCTCTATCGTACCGGTTGGCCGGGAGGTGTGGAGAAGGACACTCAGAAAGCTCTAGACCTTTACCAGAAAATGATCGATCTGAAGATTCCTCAAGGTTTCTATAATATGGGGGCAATGATCGGTAATCGTGCCGGGGTCAAGAATCCTGCAAC
>NZ_KV800247.1:0-38300 GCF_001810205.1 Pseudomonas sp. HMSC076A11
TAGAAACTGGCGTCAACACTTATTTGAAACTTTTTAACCCAAAGGTCAGGAAGCCCAGAGGACGCCCCATTCCTCCTTTATAGGCTGGCTTGCCCCGCCCTCTCCTTCTGTTGCCTCATATAAGGAATGCGAGCCACGGCTCCGCCGCTTTCGACGAGTGTTCCATGCGCCTCATACATACCTCCGACTGGCACCTGGGCCAGACCCTGCACGGCCAGGACCGCGATCATGAGCATGCGCGCTTCCTCGACTGGCTGCTGCGCCAGCTGGAAGAGCAGCGCGCCGATGTCCTGCTGATCGCGGGCGATATCTTCGACACGATCAATCCACCGCTCAAAGCCCAGGAGCGCCTCTACGACTTCATCGTCAGCGCCCATCGACGGCTGCCGCGGCTGGAGATCGTGATGATCGCAGGCAACCACGACTCCGGCGCGCGCATCGAACTGCCCGCTCCGCTGATGAAACGACTGAACGCCCATGCCATCGGCCGAATCGGCTGGATAGACGAAAGCCTCGATAGCGATCGCCTGCTGCTGCCCCTGCACGACGCGGATGGCCAGGTCGCCGCCTGGTGCCTGGCCCTGCCCTTCCTGCGTCCCGCCGAAGTCACCGGAGGCGGGCTCGGCGACGATTACCTGGCCGGTATCCGCCAGGTGCACGAACGCCTGGTTGCCGCCGCGCACGCCCGTCGCACGCCGGGACAGGCACTGGTCGCCGTCAGCCACGCACACATGGCCGGCGGCTCGGTTTCCGAAGACTCCGAGCGAAACCTGATCATCGGCAACGTCGAAGCGCTGCCCGCCAGCCTGTTTCCGGAGCAGCTCGCCTACGTAGCCCTCGGTCATCTGCACAAGCCACAGAAAGTCGCCGGACAGGAGCGCATTCGCTATAGCGGGTCGCCGCTGCCGCTGTCCTTCGCCGAAGTGAACTATCGCCACCAGATCCTCCTCGTCACCCTGGAAGGTGAGCGCCTGAAGGATGTACAGAGTCTCCCGGTGCCACGCGCGGTGGAACTGTTGCGCATCGGCCCCGCGCCTCTTGGCGAGGTGCTCGATCGAATCGGCGAACTGGCCGAGGCCGACCTGCTGAACGAACAGCGGCCCTGGCTGGAGGTCCGCGTCATGCTGGATCAGCCGCAACCGGACCTGCGCCAGCAGGTCGAGAGCGCCCTGCTGGGCAAGGCTTGCCGTCTGGTGCGCATCGCCAGCGAGTACCAGCGCCGCGACGAAGAGCAGGCGCCGCTGCTCGGGCTCGACCAACTCAACCCCCAGGAACTGTTCAGCCGCGCCTGGGAAAGCGCCTATGGCTCCGGCCCGGATGCGCAGGCGCTGGATGACTTCGCCAGCCTGCTGCAAAGCGTCGAACTGGCCACCGAAGAGCCCCCGGGGAAATAAGCCGTTCCATGAAGATTCTCGCCATCCGCCTGAAGAACCTCGCCTCCCTCGCTGGCGAGCAGGAAATCGACTTCACCCGCGAACCGCTGTCCAGCGCCGGCCTGTTCGCCATCACCGGTCCGACCGGCGCCGGCAAGAGCACCGTGCTGGACGCCCTGTGCCTGGCCCTGTTCGGCAGCACGCCGCGGCTGGAAAGCACTTCGGCCAGCAGCAAGGTTCCCGATGGCCGGAACGAGCTGTCCAGCAACGACGAACGCAACCTGCTGCGCCGCGGTTGCGCCAGCGGCTACGCCGAAGTGGATTTCGTCGGCATCGACGGCCACCGCTATCGCGCCCGCTGGGAAACCCGGCGCTCCCGGGACAAGGCGGACGGCGCCTTGCAAAAGAGCCAGCAGAGCCTCCAGGACCTGGAGACCCAGCAAATGCTGGCAGCGAACAAGAAAAGCGAGTTCCGCGAACAGCTGGAGCAGAAGCTCGGCCTCAATTTCGCCCAGTTCACTCGCGCCGTGCTGCTGGCCCAGAGCGAATTCAGCGCCTTCCTCAAGGCCAGCGACAACGACCGCGGCGCATTGCTGGAGAAACTCACCGACACCGGCCTGTACAGCCAATTGAGCAAAGCCGCCTATCAGCGCGCCAGCCAGGCCGACGAGCAGCGCAAGCAACTCGAGCAACGCCTGGAAGGCAGCCTGCCCCTGGCCGAGCAGGCCCGGGCCGGGCTCGAGGCGGCGCTGGAATCCCACGCCCAGGCGCGTCTCCAGGAGCAACAGGCACTGCGACGTCTGGAAGGCCAGCAACAATGGTTCACCGAGGAGCAGCGGCTGCTGCAATCCTGCGAGCACGCACAAGGCCAACTGGCCGAGGCCAGGCAGGCCTGGGACGCCCTGGCGACGGAGCGGGAAACCCTGCAATGGCTGGAGCGCCTGGCTCCGGTTCGCGGACTGATCGAACGCCTGAAGCAACTCGAGCAGGAACTCCGGCACTCCGAGCAGCAGCAGCGGCAGCGCACCGAGCAGCAAGCCGCGGGCGCCGAGCGCTTGCAAGGATTGCAGGCCCGCTTGCAGGAGGCGCGCGAGCGCCAGGCCCAGGCCGACAACCATCTGCGTCAGGCCCAGGCGCCGTTGCGCGAGGCTTTCCAGCTGGAGAGCGAGGCCAGGCGCCTGGAGCGAACGCTGGCCGAGCGACAGGAACTCCATCGGCAATCGAACCAGCGCCACGCCCAGCAAAGCGACGCCGCTCGGCAACTGGATATGGAGCAGCAGCGCCATGTCGCGGAACAGGCGCAACTGCAGGCGGCATTGCGCGACAGCCAGGCTCTCGCCGCGCTCGGCGACGCCTGGGCGACCCACCAGGGCCAGCTCGCCGCCTTCGTGCAACGTCGCCAGCGCGCGCTCGAAAGCCAGGCGCAGCTCCCCGAGCTGGAAAAATCCCTGGCCCACGCCGGGGAACCGCTCGAACGCTTGCAGGCGCAATGGACCGCCCTCCATGGCAGCGAGCCGGACGACCTGGCGGCACGCCTGGACGAATTGCGCCGGCAGACCGATAGCCTGGAACGACAACAAGCGCTCCACAAGGAATGGCAACAGGTCCTCGACCAACGCGCCGGTCTGGCTCGACGCCTGGGCGAACTCGACCAGCGTATGGTCGAGCAGGAGCAGGCATTGCTCGACCTGAAACGACAAGGCAGCCAATGCGCCGAGGAGGTGAAGGCGGCGGAGCAGGCCCTGCAGGTCACCCGCGAGTTGCTCCAGCGCCAACGTCTGGCCCGCAGCGCCAGCGTCGAGCAACTGCGCGCCGGCCTGGTGGACGGCGAGGCCTGCCCGGTCTGCGGCAGCCAGGAGCATCCCTATCACCATTCCGAGCAACTGCTCGCCGCCCTCGGTGAACACGACGACCAGGAGCAGGTCCGCGCCGAGCAGTCCCTCGAGCGGCTGCGACAGACCCTGGTCGGTCTGCGCGAGGGCTATTCCAGCCAGCGGGAAAGACTCAACCAGAGTCGCCAGGAGCAGCAGGAACTGACTGGCCAACTGGCCGCGCTCGATCGGCAACTGGACCAATGGACGCTGCCGGAAGAACTGCGACTCCTGCAGCCGTCCGCGCAGTTGGAGTGGCTGGCACAACGCCTGGACGACCTGGCAGGGCAGCGCCAGCAGTGCCAACGAGACTTCGACCGGCTGATCGCCCGCCAGCGCCAGACCCAGCAATTGCAGCAGGAACTGCGGGCCGCCGAGACGATCCTGCGACAGCGCCAGCAGGCGCTGACGGAACAACGGCAGCGCTACGAACATTTGCAGCAGCAGGTCGAGGAGGACAGCCAGCAATTGCGTCCATTGCTCTCCGACGAGCACTGGCAGCGCTGGCAGACAGATCCGCTGCGGACTTTCCAGGCCCTCGGCGAGTCCATCGAGCAACGCCGGCAGCAACAGGCGCGGCTTCAGCAAATCGAACAGCGTCTGCAGGAGCTCAAGCAGCGCTGCGATGAAACGAGCTGGCAACTGAAGCAAAGCGACGAGCAACGCAACGAAGCCCGTCAGGCAGAGGAAAGGGCCCAGGCGGAACTCGCCGAACTGAACGGACGCCTCGGCGCTCACCTGGGCCAGCACGCCTGCGCCCAGGACTGGCAGCTATCGCTGGAGCACGCCGCGCAAGCGGCGCAGAGCGCCGTCGAGACGCTCCAGGCGCCCCTGGATTCGCTGCGCGAGGAACAACTGCGACTCGCCGAAGCCCTGGAACACCTGCAGCAGCAACGGCAGCGCCAACAGGATGAGTTCCAGCGCCTTCAGGCCGACTGGCAGGCCTGGCGCGAACGCCAGGACAACCTCGACGACAGCCGCCTCGACGCCCTGCTCGGCCTTTCCGAGGAACAGGCGACGCAATGGCGGGAGCAATTGCAGCGACTGCAAGAGGAGATCACCCGCCAGCAGACACTGGAAGCAGAGCGCCAGGCGCAACTGCTCCAGCATCGCCGGCAGCGGCCGGAAACCGACCGCGAGGCGCTGGAAGACAACCTGCGGCAACAGCGCGAACGCCTGGCCGCCAGCGAACAGGCCTACCTGGATACCTACAGCCAGTTGCAGGCCGACAACCAGCGCCGCGAGCAGAGCCAGGCGCTGCTTGCCGAACTGGAGCGAGCCCGCGCCGAGTTCCGCAGATGGGGCCGCCTGAACGAACTGATCGGTTCGTCCAGCGGCGACAAGTTCCGCCGCATCGCCCAGGGCTACAACCTCGACCTGCTGGTGCAGCACAGCAACGTGCAGTTGCGCCAGTTGGCGCGGCGCTACCGCCTGCAGCGCGGCGGCAGCGAACTGGGCCTGCTGGTGGTGGACACCGAGATGGGCGACGAACTGCGCTCGGTGTATTCGCTCTCCGGCGGCGAGACCTTCCTGATTTCCCTGGCCCTGGCGCTCGGCCTGGCCTCTATGGCATCGAGCAAGCTGCGCATCGAGTCGCTGTTCATCGACGAAGGCTTCGGCAGCCTCGACCCGGAATCCCTGCAACTGGCGATGGATGCCCTGGACAACCTGCAGGCCCAGGGGCGCAAGGTGGCGGTGATTTCCCACGTCCAGGAAATGCACGAACGGATCCCGGTCCAGGTGCGGGTCCAGCGCGAGGGCAACGGCATGAGCAGCCTGAAGGTGGTCGGCTGAGCCGACCGCCCAGGCGGCACGTCAGAACGGCAGCTCGGTCTGTTCACCCGGAGCATGCGGCGGCTGCTCTTCCCCTTCCGGCCGCAGATGCAGCATCAGCCCGCTGAGCCGGCGCACCTTGCGCCGCACTGCTTCCTCGAACACCCCGGGCAGGCTTTCCACCAGGCTGAACCAGTCGCGGGCGCGGGTGATACCGGTGTACACCAGCTCCTTGGTCAGCACCGGGTTCAGCGCGTCCGGCAGGACCAGCGCGGTATGGGCGAACTCCGAACCCTGCGACTTGTGCACGGTCATGGCGAACACGGTGTCCACCTCGACCAGGCGGCTCGGCAGGACGAAGCGCACGCCGCCGCTACCGTCGTTGCGCGGGAAGGCCACGCGCAGCGCGAAGCGCAGGCTGCCGTCGTCGTTGCGCTCGGGCAGGCGCAGGGCGATGCCGATATCGCCGTTCATCAGCCCCAGGCTGTAGTCGTTGCGCGTCACCAGTACCGGCCGCCCCTCGTACCAGCCGTGATCGGCCTCGATCAGGCCAAGGCGCAGCAGTTCTGCCGCTACCCGCTGGTTCAGTCCTTCCACGCCCCATGGGCCGCGGCGCAGCGCGCAGAGCAGGCGGAAGGCGTCGAAAGCCGTCAGTACCGACTGCGCCCAGCGCTCCCAGGCGCCATCCTCCAGCGCCAGTCCGGCGGCCGGGCGGCCCTCGGCCAGGCGTTGCAGGTAGTGCCGGTAGCCGTACGGCGTGCCCGGCGCCTGCGGATGACCGTCGACGAACAGCCGGGCGAAGGCTGCATCGCGCTCCCCGCGCAGGCGCAGGTCGAAGAGGTCGGCGGGCGGACTGTCCAGCAGCGCGCGCGCGTCGCCGGCCTGTTGCCGGTTGACCAACCGCGCCAGGCGCCCGATCCCGCTGCTCGCGCCGAAGCGCCGGGAATGCCGCAGCATGACGGTCTGTTGCGCCAGCGGATGCGCCTGCGCCGAACCTTCGCGCAAGCCCTGCCAGGTTTCGCCGCTGACCCGCTGCAACCAGGCGCGGGTCTCGGCGCTGTACCAGCCCTCCTCGGCATCCCGGCAGAGATCGCCGAGCACCGCGCCGGCCTCTACCGAGGCCAACTGGTCCTTGTCGCCGAGCAGGATCAGGCGCGCCTGCGGCGGTAGCGCATCGAGCAGGCTGGCCATCATTTCCAGGTCGATCATCGAGGCCTCGTCCACCACCAGCACGTCCAGCGCCAAAGGGTTGTCCCGGTGGTGGCGGAAGTGCCGGGTATCCGGACGGCTGCCAAGCAGACGGTGCAGGGTAGTGACCTCGGCGGGGATCGCCTGCAACACGTCTTCCGCCAGCGGCAGGGCCCGGACCTGCTGGCCGATGGATTCGGAGAGACGCGCCGCAGCCTTGCCGGTGGGCGCCGCGAGGCGGATGCGCAGCGGCTGGCCGGCGGCTACCGCCGGTGCCTGGAGCAGACCGAGCAGGCGCACCACGGTGGTGGTCTTGCCGGTACCGGGACCGCCGGTGATCAGGCTGAAATAGCCGCGGGCCGCCAGGGCGCAGGCCAGCTTCTGCCAGTCGGTGACGCGCTGGCCGTCTTCCGTAGGCGCCTGCGCGAACAGCGCGGCCAGGCGCGGCGCCAGGTCTGCGGCCAGGGGCGCCTGCCGACCCAGGCGCTCGCGCAGGGCCAGGGCGATCTCCAACTCGTGCCGCCAATAACGACGCAGGTAGAGACGCTGGGCGCAAAGCACCAGCGGCGAGGTCGCCGTCTCGCTCGGCTCGGGATCGCCTGGGCGCTCGTCGACCACCTCCACCAGCGGTGACGCCGCCAGGGCCTCGCGCCAGGCGTCGAGGCGCACGCCGTGCAGCAGTTGCGACGGCAACAGCACATCGCGGCCTTCGTCGCCTTCCGGCGGCAGCGACAGTGCCGCGTCGGGCGCGCCGAGGGTCGCCTCCAGGTCCAGGCAGACGTGACCGTGGCCCAGTTGGTGGCTGGTCAGCGCCGCCGCCAGCAGCACCCGGGGATCGGCCTGCGGCTGCAACTCGACGAGGAAGGCGACGAACGCCCGGTCCAGCGCCCGTAGCCAGCCGCGCGCCACCCACAGGTCGAGCTGGCGCAGCAGGTCGTGGCGTGCCGCCAGCGGTTGCGCTACCTGGTCGTCGCGGCCATCGCGGACTTCGCCGGCCAGTTGCTTGAGGGTCGGATTCATCGCTCGGCTCCCGGCTGGCCGCTGAACAGCGCGTCCAGGCGTTCGATAAGTTCCCGCGGCGGGCGCTCGAAGTGCAGGCCCTGGGTCGCCGCGCGGGCGCCGCGGAGGAACAGGTACACGGCGCCGCCCATGTGGCGGTCGTAGTCGTAGTCGGGCAGGCGCGCCTTCAACTGCCGGTGCAGGGCCAGCAGGTACAACACGTACTGCAGGTCATAACGGTTCTCCAGCACCGCGGCGGTCATCGCTTCCGGGCTGTAGGCGCCATCGTCGGCGCCCAGCCAGTTGGACTTGTAGTCGGCCACGTAGAAACGCCCCTGGTGCTCGAAGACCAGGTCGACGAAGCCCTTGAACATGCCGTTCAGCAGGGTCGGCGCCAGCGCCGGACGCGCCGCGCCGCCGAGGGTATGGCGCCGGACCAGGGCGTCGATCGCCTCGGCCTGGACCTGGTGGGTGGCGAACCAGAACTCCATTTCCACCTGGTAGGCGACCAGCCCGGCCAGGCTGGTTTCGCCACCGGGCCAGCGCAGCGGTTCGGCGAGATACTGCTCCAGCCACAGGTCGAGCGGTTCGGCCCAGTCCTTCCAGCCACGCAGATCGCAGCGTCGCGCGACCAGTTCGCGGCGCCGCTGGGCATCGGCGCGCGCCACATCGAAGCCTTCGCGGCCGGCCCATTCGAGCAGCCCGTGGAGGAAGGTGCCGGAAGCCGGTCCGCGCGGGAAGCGATGCAGGTCGTCGCGCATCTCGCTGGCGTGCGCGACCGGCGGCTGTTCGGCGGAACGGCCTTCTTCGTGGAAGGTGGCTTCCTCGGCGCTGATCGGCTCCTGCGATTCGTCGCTCTCCAACACCTCGTCATCGTCCAGCCCGGCGGAGGCCTGCAATTGCAGGCCGGAATAGCTGGCGACCCACCACTTCTCGCGGCTGCTGCGGCGGGTTTCGCGGGCCTGCCCAAGGCCCTGGCCGCGCCCTGCGACATAGCGTTCGGCGTCCGCCTCGGGGGCCGGCTCGACGACAATCTCCCGGCACTCGCCGCGCAACGCGGCGAGGCATTGTCCGAGGCCATCGCTGCCGATGGTCGCGCCGCCGGCAAGCAGGTAGCCCAGGGCCCCCTTGTGCAACTCCGGCGACTTGCTGTTGCTCGCCACCAGCGGCGCGATGCCCAGCCACACCGAATGGCGGGCGCGGGTCAGGGCCACGTAGAGCAGGCGCATGTCTTCGCCGAGGCGCTCGTCGTTGGCCTGCTCGTAGGCCCGCGCAGCCTGCTCCTTGCGCCGCGCCAGCTCGATGACCCGCCCTGCAGCGCCATCCTCGTGGAAACTCGCCGGCGCGCCGCTGTTGCCGTCCAGCTCCCTCCAGCTGCAGATGAAGGGCAGCAGCACCAAGGGGTATTCCAGCCCCTTGGACTTGTGGATGGTCACCACCTTGATCAGGTCGGCGTCGCTTTCCAGGCGGAGGATCTCTTCGCTCCCCGGACTCTGCACCTGCTCGGCCAGATGGCGGATCAGCGCGTGCTCACCGTCCAGTTCCACCGCCGCGCGCTGCAGCCACTCGGCCAGGTGCAGCAGGTTGGTCAGGCTGCGCTCGCCATCGGCATGCCGCAGCAGGCGCGCCGGCAGTTCGAAGTCGGCGAGCAGGCGCCGCAGCATCGGCAATACGCCCTGGGCCTGCCAGGACCGGCGATAGTCGCGGAAGCGCAGGACCATCCGTTCCCAGAACAGTTCGTCCTGGTTCAATCGTTCCAGGGTCGCCCAGTCCAGGTGCAGGCTGCGGGTAGCCAGGGCGACCCGCAGCAGCGTATCGGCACCGGGATCGGCGCAGGCGCGCAGCCAGTGCAGCAGGTCGATGGCCTCCTGGCTGTCGAACACCGAGTCGCGGTCGGACAGGTAGACGCTGGCCAGACGCCGCGCCGCCAACGCGCTACGGATCGCCTCGGCCTCGGCGCGACCGCGGACGAGGATGGCGATATCCGCCGGGCGCAACGCCCGCCAGCCGCCCTGCTCGTCGGCGAAGCCGGCGCGGCCCAGGTCGGCCAGGCTCGCCCAGCGGCGGATGGCGCTGGCGCTGCGCTCGGCCATTTCCTGGCGATACGCCGCGGAGCCGAGCACGCCGGCTTCGACATCAAGGTTCCAGAACGTCATCGCTGGCGCCTCGGCACCGTCGATCAACAAACGTTCGGCGCGCCCCTGGGCGTCCACCGCATGGAACGGCACCGGGTTTTCCAGCCCCTCGCGGGCGAAACGGAAGGCGCCGCGCGGGTGCTCTTCGGCGAAGGCGAAGCAGCGGTTGGCGGCCGCCACCATGGCGGCGGTCGAGCGGAAGTTCTTGCCAAGGGTGTAATGCCGCCCGCGAGTGGCCTCGCGGGCGCGCAGGTAGGTATGGATGTCGGCACCGCGGAAGGCGTAGATCGCCTGCTTGGGGTCGCCGATCATGAACAGGCCGGTTTCCCGCGCCTGGGGCTCGTCGGGATCGGCGGCGATCCGGTAGATACGCTCGAAGATCCGGTACTGCATCGGGTCGGTATCCTGGAACTCGTCGATCAGCGCCACGGGGAACTGCTCGCGGATCAATTGCGCCAGGCGCTCGCCGCCAGGGCCCTGCAGGGCGCGGTCGAGGCGGCTGAGCAGGTCGTCGAAGCCGATCTCGGCACGCCGCTGCTTCTCGACCTCCAGTTCGCGCCCGACTTCACCCAGCGCGTGCAACAACAGGTGGGGAGCGAGATCGGGACGCTCTTCCTGATGCGCGGCCCAGGCGTCGATGGCCCTTAGCGCGGCATGCTCGGGCGCCACGCGCTTGGCGGTGAGCTTGATCCGGGTCTGGCCGAACTTGCCGAGGTTGGCCGGCTGCTCGCCGCCCTCGCTCCAGTCCGCCAACGCTTGCAGCCAGGCGTCGAAGGTCTCGTCGCTGTCCTTGCCGCGATAGCTGTTGCCGTTCAGGTAGGGACGCAGGTCGCGCAGCAGCGCTTCCAGTTCGACGCGCGCTGCGCGCCAGGCGGCGCGGGCCTGCGCGTCCAGTTGGTCGAGCTGGCGATACCAGTCGCCGCCCTGCTCCAGCAAGGCTGCCAGTGACTCGGGCGCACTCAGCGCCTGGTCGGCGTAGCGGAAGTCGGTGTCCTGCCGCGCAAGCAGCGGCTGCAAGGCCTTGCCCAGCGCCTCCGGCCCGCTGTAGCAACTGGCCACGGCTTGCGCCGCCGGAGCCGTCAGGCCGTAGAAGTTACGCCGCCAGTAGTCCCGCACCACTTCGGCGAGCAATTCGCTCTGGTCGGTTTCCAGGTTCTGGGTGAACAGGCTGCCGCTGTCGAAGGCGTGCTCGCGCAGCATCCGGTAGCACCAACTGTGGATGGTCGATACCGCGGCCTCGTCCATCCACTCCGCGGCCAGGCGCAGCAGGCGCGCGCAGCCCGGCCAGCGCTCGGCGGGATACTGCTGGCGCAACGCGACCAGCAGGCCGTCGTGGCGCTCCTGCGGCTCGGCGAAACAACGCGCCGCTTCGCCCAGGCGGCTGCGGATACGCTCGCGGAGTTCCTGGGTCGCCGCATCGGTGAAGGTCACCACGAGGATTTCCGGCGGGCTCAGCGGCCGGCCGAAAGCGCTCTCGCCGCCATGGTCGAGGACCAGGCGTACGTATAGCAGGGCGATGGTGAACGTCTTGCCGGTACCGGCGCTGGCCTCGATCAGGCGGCTGCCGTGCAACGGGAAGTCCAGCGGATCGAGGGCCACGGGCATCTGCTGCTGGCTCATGCCTGCTCCTCCGCGCCACGTCCCAGGGCAGCCAGCAGCGGCGCGTAGAGCTGCTCGGCCCAGTGCGCGAACTCACCGCTGGCGAGCAGCCGGTCGAAGTCCGGATAGACCCGAGCCAGCGCCGGCGAGGCGTCCACCTCGCCCCCCATGCCGAACCCTCCCTCGTAGCGCTTGCGCGCCTCGCGCATGGCTTTCTCGGGCTCTGCGGCGCCACCACTGGCGAGCCAGGCGAAAGCGGTCCGGCAGGCCACCGGCAACGGCTGGCGCATGCCCTGGCGCCAGGCGTCGATCAACTGGTCGAGGTACTCGCCAGCGCGCTCGCTCGGTAGCGGCGGAATCTCCAGGGTGCCGGTCTGGCTCACCAGCACGCTGCTCACCGGCTGGCCGAGACGTTGCAGGGCGAGGTGCTGCAACCAGTGGCGCACCAGGCTGTGCCACTTGAAGCCACGCCCTTCATGGAGCTTGCCGCTGAGCAACTGCAGGCGCGCCAGGCGCCCGGAAGCGTCGCGACGCAAGCCGCCGAGCCAGTCCTCCAGCTCCAGCCCGGACGGATGGCGATGGCGCAACTCCTGCTGCTGCTCGACCGCCTCCGGCCAGCGCTCGATTTCCTGGCGGTAGCGCCAGAGCAGGTCGGGCAGCGGTTGCAGCAAATGGCGCGCGGAGAACTCGCCGAACGCCGCCAGCGGCAGGCGACCCTGTCGCCGCAGTCGCTCGACCTGGGCCTGCAACTGCGCCGGCAGGCCCTCGGCATCCCAGTCCCGCTCGACCCAGCGCTTCATGCGTTCGGTCAGCTCGAATTGCAGCTTCCAGTTGTCCAGCGCGTCCAGTTCGAAAGGCTCTTCGTCGTTGCCGGTCAATTGCTCGTCGTCGAAACGCACCTTGAGCCGCTGCTGGAAGAACGCATTCACCGGGTTGGCGAGGAACTCCGCCAGCGCTCGCAGCCCCAGTGCGCCCTCCAGCTCCAGCGGCGGCAGGGGCGCTTCGGCGTCGGTAACGGCGATGTCGTCCTCGCTATGGACCTCGCGCCACTCGCGGGCGTAGGTGAACAGGCCATCGACGCCCTGCTCCGGCGCATCGTGAAAATACCGACGGCTGAACGGCTGCAGCGGATGCTCCTGGGTCAGGGCACGCAGCAGCGCCTCGCCGTCGCCGTCCGGGTCCAGGCGCCAGCCGGCCGCCAGGTGATCGCGCAACTGGCCGATCAGCACCGAGGGCGGCCGCTCGCCATTGTCGCGGATACTCCGCCCCACCCAGCTCACGTAGAGCTGCTCGCGCGCCGAGAGCAGCGCCTCGAGCAGCAGGTAGCGGTCGTCCTCGCGCCGCGAGCGGTCGCCGGGGCGGTAGTCGTTGCGCATCAGGTCGAAATCCAGCGGCGACTGCTGGCGGGGGTAGTCGCCATCGTTCATGCCAAGCAGGCAGACCAGCCGGAACGGGATCGCGCGCATCGGCATCAGCGTGCAGAAACTCACCGCGCCAGCCAGGAAGCGCTGGTTCAAGCCGCCCTGGTCCAGGCCGCCGAGCCAGGCCTCGCGTATCACGCTGATCGGCAGCGGCTCGGCGAAGGCCGCACAGGCGCAGTGTTCCTGCCAGCGCTCGAGCAATTGCAGAAGCTGGGTGAGAAGCAGTTCGTCGCGCTCGTCGTGGGCTTCGAAGAACACCGTGAGCAGGGCCTGCAGGCGCTCGCCCCACTGCGCCGGGGTGGCCGGTTCGGCCAGCTCCGCGTAGGCCACCTCGAGGCGCTCCAGCAGCACAGCCAGCGGGCCTGCCAGGGCGGCGTCCAGGCCACCGACCTCATCGTAGGGCTGGATGCCTTGCAGGGCCGCACCTTCGCCGACCGCGTAGCCGAGCAGCATGCGCCGCAGACCGAAGCGCCAACTGTTGCCCTCCAGTCCCGCTGGCAGGCCGAGACGCTCGCGCTGCGCGGCATCCAGCCCCCAACGCACGCCGGCGCCTTCGATCCAGCGGTGCAGGGTCGCCAGGTCGGCCTCGTCGACGCCGAAACGCCGGCGCAATGCCGGGACGTCCAGCAGGTCGAGGATCTCGCTCACGGCGAAACGGCTGTCGGGCAGTTTCAGCAGGTGCTCCAGGGCGATCAGCAGCGGCTCGCGACCGCGCTGTCCCTGGTCGGCCAGGGTATAGGGAATGAAGCGCTGGTCGTCGCGCGGCACCTGGCCGAACACCGCCTCGATGTGCGGCGCGTAGGCGTTGATGTCGGGGACCATGACGATCACGTCGCGCGGCTTCAGGCTCGGATCGGCGTTGAAGCGGGCGAGCAACTGGTCGTGGAGGATCTCCACTTCGCGCTGCGCGCTGTGGGCCACATGGAAGCGGATCGAGGCGTCGCTCCGCGGCGCCACCGGCGGCCAGTGCTCGCGGGTTTCCGCCAACGGGCGCAGTTCGAGGATATCGTCCTGCAACTGGCCGAGCAGCCCGTGCGGGGCCTCCTCGCTGAACAGGTCGATGCGCCCGCCGTTGACCTCGCCGAACAGGTTCCGATAGCTGTCCGGGTCGTCGTAGCTGTCGAGCAGGTTGATGTAGTCGCGGCCCTGCTTGCCCCAGGCCGCCAGCAACGGCTGGGCATGCTGGTGCTGGCGGTCCTCGTCGAGGTCGGCGGGGACGCCGGCGCGGCGCTGCTGGCGGCGGTACTCGTGGCGCAACAGGTCCTTGTCGGCGACGATGTCGGCCCAGTGGTGGCGACAGGGGTTGTGCACGCAGAGCAGCACCTGGCTGAACCTGGCCAGGGCGGCCAGCGCCTCGAGGGTCTGCGCCGGCATCGAGGAAATCCCGAACACCACCACTCGTCGCGGCAACGCGCGCGGCGCCGCGCTGGCGGAGCGCAGCGCCTCGATGAAGCGCCGGTGCACGCCGGAGCGGCTGCGGGCCAGGCTATCGGCACCGACGTCGGCGAGCAGCGCGCGCCACAATTCGGCCTGCCAGCGCTCGTCGGCACCGAGCGGGCGCGCCTGCCCGTTCGCCGTGCGCAACTGGTCGCGGCCCTGGCTCCAGTCGTCGAGCCAGTCGCCGCGATAGACCTGGTACTGGTCGAACAGGTCGGCCAGGCGCTCGGCCAGTTGATGACGCTTGCGCAGGTCGGCATCGTCGGCGAGGAAACGTTGCAGGGTGCGGAACTCGGGACGCTCCAGCAATCCGGGAAGCAGACGCATCAGGCGCCAGGTCAGCGGCGCCTTGTCCAGTTCGGAAACCTCGGGAATGCTTTCGCGGCCCAGCACCGCGCGATAGGCCTGCCAGAGGAACTGCGCCGGCAACTGCACCTCCAGCGCCGCGGCGATGCCGCCACCGCCGCCGCCGTCCTCGCGGGGATCTTCGGCCAATGCCAGCTTCAACCATTGGGCGATGCCGTTGCTGTGCACCAGGACCCGCTCGCTTTCCAGCGGCGCCAGCGGATAGCGGCGCATCCAGGAAACGGCGAGGTCGCGCAGGTCGTCCAGGCGATTGCCGTGGACGATCATGAATCCGGGCGTGAGGGCGGTGGTTCCCAAGGGTTCTGGCATCGGTACGGCTATTCCTGGCGCAAGGCTCTGGCGAAAGAGGTCAGGATCGGGCGGCGACGAAGCGTCGTTCCAGTTCGAGGCTGTCGGCCATGCGGAAATCGCTCCAGCGCTCGCTCAGGCCGAGATGGCTGTCCGCCTGGCAATCCGGGGCACTGGCGCAACGGCGGGTGAAGGTGTTGACCACCTCGACCATCTCCTCGCGCTCGGCGCCGACCAGCAGCGCCGCGTGCGCCAGCACCACCGGCCGGCCGGCGCCGTTGCGCCGCCAGCGTTGCGCGGTCCCGGCGAGCTTGCGCCCATCCAGGGTGACATTGTAGCGGCCGTCGCAGAAGGAACCGGCCACGGCGCCCACGCCGGCGTCCAGGCCGCGCTCGCGGAGCCAGTCGCAGATCGGCTGGCACAGCCGCAGGTAGGCGGTTTCGATACGGGTCTGCTCGTTGTCGCCGGGCCCCAGCGCATAGGACAGGGCGATGTTCAGCACGCCCGGCGATTGCGGCACCGGCTCGCCGCCGGTATCGCGCAGCAGCACCGGCCAGCCGCGTTCGGCGACCGCTGCGCTGGCCGGCGCGAATCCTTCCAGGCGCTCCATCCGGCGCGGCATGACCAGCGCCCGATCGCACGGCTGCCAGAGCAACAGGCCATGCTCGCGGGCACCGCCACACACCTCGTCGAGCAGGGCGCGCTCGGCGTCCAGCCCATCCTGCACGGAAAACACTTCGACCACGATTCTTCCTCTTCCAGGCTGGCACGGCTCGGCTCCCACGCGGGGAGCGCTGCCTATGATAGCCAGTGGCGGCGCCTCCGTGCGCCGTAATCGCGAGGAAGTTGCCGGGAAATCAGCAGGTTGCCGAGCGCAGACGGGCCGGGCGGCGCTGCCAGAACTCGGCCAGCAGGACCCCGGCCAGGGTCAGCGCGCCGCCGACCAGGTGATGGACGGTCAGGCGCTCGCCGAGCACCAGGGTGGCGATGCAGGCGGTGATGATCGGCAGCAGGTTGAAGAACAGCGCCATCCGGCTCGGCCCGAGACGGGCGACACCGTGCATCCAGGCCAGCGCGGCGACGATCGAGGCGAACAGCGCGGCGTACAGCACCAGCGGCAGGTTGGCGGCGTTCAGGCCGGTGCGCGGCGACAGCAGGTACAGCGGCAGCAGGGCGAGGATCGCCACCAGCACCTGCAGGTAGAGCAGTTGCATGGCCGGCAGCTTCAGGCTCCATTTTTTCAGCAGCACGCTGTACACCGCATAGGCCAGGGTGGCGACGATCATCATCGCGTCGCCGAGATTCACTCCATGCTCCAGCAAAGCGCCGAGATGGCCCTGGGAGATCACCAGCACCACGCCGGCCAGCGACACCAGCGCGCCGAGCAGCGCCCCGGCGTTCAGCCGGTGGGCCAGGATGCTGCTGGCCAGGCCCAGCGACATCAGGGGCATCAGCGACAGGATGATGCCCATGTTGGTGGCGCTGGTCAGCGCTGCCGCGTAGTAGGCCAGGCTCTGGTAGACGGCCATGCCGAGCAGGCCGAGGACCACGAACTTGCCGAGGTTGGCGAGGATGTAGCGGCGGTTGCGCAGCACCGGGCCGAGCATGAAGGGCGTCAGCGCCAGGCCGACCAGCAGCCAGCGGAAGAAACCGATCTCGGCGGGCTGGATGATCCCCACGGCGAGCTTGTTGACGACGGTGTTGCCGGCCCAGATGAACACGGCCAGCAGGGGAAACAGGTATTGCATGGGAGGTTCCGCACTATGAAAAAGGAATACGCGGCCATTCTGAGCCAGTCCGAATACAGACGTATAATGAATTCCAGACAAACCACCCGTAGGTTCGGACATGTCGACCACCACCTTGCTGCGCCTTCCCGATCTCCAGGGGCAGTCTTTCGACGTCTATTTCCGCTATGACGAGTTCGGCGCCGACACCCATTCGCCGCCGCACACCCACGCCTGGGGCCAGCTCAACTATGCAGCCCATGGCGTGATGCAGCTGGAGATCGACGGCCAGCGCTTCCTCTCACCTCCGCAATACGCGGTATGGATACCACCGGAGCGGGTGCACAGCTGCTACAACAGCCAGGCCATCGTCTACCGCTCGCTGTACCTCTCCGCCGAACTGTCACGACGCCTGCCGGCGACACCTTGCACCCTGGCGATCAGCGCGATCCTCAAGGCGATCCTCTCGGACTTCGCCGAGCGCGGGGTCAACCTGCCGACCTCGGCGCAGGACCTGCGCCTGGCCCGGGTCGTCATGGACCAGCTGGAATGCGCCCAGCCCCACGACGACTACCTGCCCTACGGCCGTACCCCGGCGCTGCGCGAGGTGCTCGACGCACTGCAGGCCGAGCCGGGCGACAACCGCTCGCTGGCGCAATGGGCGCAGCAGGTGCACAGCACCGAGCGAACCCTGGCCCGGCACTGCCAGCGCGAACTGGGCATGACCTTCGGCGAATGGCGCCAACGCCTGCGCTTCCTCGCGGCCATCGAGGCGCTGGAAGCCGGCAGGGGGATCCAGCAGATCGCCTTCGACCTCGGCTACAGCAGCCCCTCGGCGTTCATCTCGATGTTCCGCCGGCTGGCCGGCACCACACCGGAACAATACCGCCTGGCCAGCCGCGCCCAGGACATGCCGATGCTGTAACCCGCCGTGCATGCGTTGCGGCTATGCTCGCAGCAGCCACCATCCGGAGTTCGCATGCCAACCGCCAGCCGCCATCCCGACACCGCCCTCGCGGTGTTCCTCGCCTTCCTCAAGCTGGGCTGCAGCGCCTTCGGCGGGCCCATCGCCCACCTCGGCTATTTCCGCGACGAGTTCGTCCGCCGCCGCGGCTGGCTGAGCGAAAGCAGCTACGCCGACCTGGTCGCCCTCTGCCAGTTCCTTCCCGGCCCCGCCAGCAGCCAGGTCGGCATGGCCCTCGGCCTGGCCCGCGCCGGCTATCCCGGCGCCCTCGCCGCCTGGCTCGGTTTCACCCTGCCCTCGGCGTTGCTGCTGGTGCTCTTCGCTCTCGGCCTGGGACGCTGGGGCGCGCTGTTGCCCGAGGGCGTGCTGCATGGCCTGAAGATCGCCGCGGTGGCGGTGGTGGCCCAGGCGGTCTGGGGCATGGGTCGCAGCCTGTGCCCGGATCGCCCGCGCCTGACGCTGATGGCGCTGTCCTGCGCGAGCGTGCTGGCCTGGCCCACTGCCTGGACCCAGGTCGCGGTGATCGCCGGTGCCGGCCTGGCCGGCCGCGCCCTGTTGAAAACGGAAGCAGTGGAAGGCCACGAGCGGCTGCCGATCGCCATCGGCTACCGCGGCGCGCTGCTGTTCCTCACCTTGTTCGCCGTGCTGCTGGTCTGCCTGCCGCTGGCCGCGCGCCTCTGGCCGGAACAGTGGCTGCGCCTGCTCGATGCGTTCTACCGGGCTGGCTCGCTGGTATTCGGTGGTGGCCATGTGGTGCTGCCGCTGCTGCAGGCGGAAGTGGTACCCAAGGGCTGGGTCGACGGCGATACCTTCCTCGCCGGCTACGCGGCCGCCCAGGCGGTACCGGGCCCGCTCTTCACCTTCGCCGCGTTCCTCGGCGCAGCCTCGGGCCCGGCGCCGAACGGCTGGAGCGGCGCGCTGCTGTGCCTGCTGGCGATCTTCCTGCCGTCGTTCCTGCTGGTCGCCGGTGCCTTGCCATTCTGGGAACGCCTGCGCCACGAACGCCGGGTACGGGCAACGCTGGCCGGGGTCAACGCGGCGGTGGTCGGCCTGCTGCTGGCGGCGCTGTACCAGCCGCTCTGGACCGAAGGCATCCTGCGCCCGGCCGACTTCGCCCTGCTGCTCTTCGCCCTGCTGGCCCTGCTCGCCTGGAAGACGCCGCCCTGGCAAGTGGTGCTCGCCTGCGCCGTGGCCGGCGGCCTGATCGCCACAGCCGGCTAGCCGTTCAAGGCCAGGCTCAGCCCCTGCGCCGTCGGCGCGGCCGCCTTGCCCGGCTCCGCGCCCTCCGGCCGGTAGCCGAGGCGCAGGCCGCCCCAGTGCTTGCCGTGGATGAAGATCGGCACCGAAAGATCGTGCATCAGCTCGCCGGTGTCACGGGTATAGGTCTGTAGCAACAGCGGCTGCTGGTGGCTGCCGCAGCGAATCCCGGTGCGGTCGTTGAACAGGCGCTTGCTGCGGCTGCGCAACGCGTCCGTCTGCGGGTCGCCGCTGGGCGGATGGGCGAAGGCGCGATTGTGGGTGGGCACGTAGCCTTCGGGGGTACAGGCGATGGCGAATACCAGGTTGCGGTTGCGCTCCAGCAACTGCTCCTGGATGCCCGGCAGGACCTGGTCGGTGTAGCTGTCGAAGCGGGTCCGGTACTTGGTCGGCTGGGTATTGGGCAACGGCTGGTAGCTGCGGTCGAACAGGTCATCGAGGTCGATGCGCCCGCTGCGCACGTCCTCCTCGAAGCGAGCGGCGATAGCCGCCGCGCCCTCCCGGGCGAGGTCGTAGACCGACTGGTGGTAGGCGTCCAGGCTGACCTCGGCGAGGCGCTCGCTGATCACCTCGGCCTGGTTCTCCAACTGGCTGGCAGCTTCGCCGAGGCGCAGGGTCTGTTCCTCGCTGGCGCTGAGGTCGCCGCGCACCTGCTCGACCGCGGCGAACAGGCTGGCGAGTTGGCTGCGGTTGATCTCGGCGCCCTGGGCGATCTCGGTAATCTGGCTTTCCACCCCGGCCGCCAGTTCGGCAATGCCTTCCAGTTGCCGACCGGTCAGCTCGACCTGGCCGACCCCTTCCCCCAACTCTTCGGAAAGCTGGCGGATCTGCTCGACCACCTCGCTGGTCTGGCGCTGGATCTCGGCGACCATCTGGCCGACTTCCTCGGTGGCCTCGGCGGTACGTCCGGCCAGGCCGCGCACCTCTTCGGCAACCACCGCGAAGCCGCGCCCATGCTCGCCGGCGCGGGCCGCCTCGATGGCCGCGTTGAGGGCCAGCAGGTTGGTCTGGCTGGCGATGCCCTGGATCACCAGGGTGACCCGCTGGATGTCCTCGCTGCGCTGGTTCAGCGCCTCGATCGCCTCGCGGCTGGCGCCCATCCGCTCGCTGAGCCGATGCATGCGCTCGATGGTCGAGGCCAGCAGCACCTGGCCTTCGTCGCTGCCGGCGCGCGCCCGGGTGGCGGCGTCCATGGCCTGGCGCGCCAGATTGGAGGTGGCGCGCTCGGTGTGGATCATCACTTCGGCGCTGCCGACGATCTGTTCGGCGGCGTCGAGCTGGGATTGCAGCTTCTCCGCCAGGCGCTTCACCGAGAACGCCACGCCGGCGGCCGACAAGGCGTTCTGGCTGGTGTTATGGGACAGGTCGCGAGCCAGCCGGGCGATGTCGGGCTCGCCGACGGTCGCCACCGCCGTGCGGTTGCCGGGAAGCAGCCAGGGCAACCAGAGCAGCGCCACGCCGAGCGGCAGGGCCAGGTACAGCGGCAGCCAGCCATGCCGGGCGCCGACCAGCAGGAGAACCAGGGCCAGGCTCTGCAACAGGCAGACGAAGAGGATGCGGGAACGAGCGGGCTGCATGAGTAAATCTCCGGCCTCCGGGGCGTTGCGTCATGACCCTGGGGTCGGACGGGCGACGGCGGGGCTTCTTTATTTGACTTGTAGTCCGGTTTGTAGCCCGCCCCCGGAAGCGCCGCCATCGTTCCTTAGTGGTATGGCCAATGGCTGGCATTCGACTAGCGCAGGCCGCGACGAAAGGCGGAGAACACCCCGGACGCGTCGGCCAGGCCTTGATCCATGGGGGCTTCGCCGCATTTCCAGGGGACGCTCGAAGAACTTCCGTCCTGCCGTCCGTCGGCCGACACCGTATGACAAGCCCGGAGCCCACGTTATAATTCCGCGCCCATTTACAGCCGGTAGCGGTCGACTAGACTCCCAACCGGCGCTGGCCGGACCCCGCTTCCGCCCAGCCTGGTCGCTATCGGGCCCGCTCTTTTTGGACTCAGGACCACCCGTGACGAAAGACGAATTGCGTGCCGCGCTGGCGCGCGAGGAACAGCGTTACAAGGACGTGTACGGCGGCGAAGTGACGCTTTATGCCGCCCAGCCGGAACCCGACCGCAAGCCCTGGCGCAAACGCCCAACCGTTCAGGAGCAGGCGTTCGACAGAGAACTGCAGAAGATCGAAGAAGAGCGTCTCAAGGCCGGGCAGGAAGCAGCGAACCCCATTCCATTTACCTCCAACCGACAGGAGAGCGACGGATAACGAAGCGTTTCAATCTGTTTCGTTTTTCCCGCAAAGCCCGATGCGACGGGGCGTTGCCCGCGACAATGGCAACCTTCCGGAGTTCCAGACGGATAAAAACGCATCTGGCATAATCGCCGCCCCGTCTCTGACCGGTTTCTCACATGTTCGATCTTTTCAGCGGGCTCGATGCCTGGGTGGGTATCAGCCTGGTGCTGGCCCTGGCCTTCGTCCTCACCTTCGAGTTCATCAACGGCTTCCACGACACTGCCAACGCGGTGGCCACCGTCATCTACACCAAAGCGATGTCCCCCTACCGGGCGGTGATGCTCTCCGGTGTGTTCAACTTCCTCGGCGTGCTGCTCGGCGGTGTCGGCGTAGCCTACGCCATCGTTCACCTGCTGCCGGTGGAGCTGCTGATCAACGTGAACACCGGCCATGGCCTGGCGATGGTCTTCTCCCTGCTCGCCGCCGCCATCGCCTGGAACCTCGGCACCTGGTACTTCGGCATCCCGGCCTCCAGCTCGCACACCCTGATCGGCTCGATCCTCGGCGTCGGCCTGGCCAATGCGCTGATCACCGACGTGCCGCTGGCCGAAGGGATCAACTGGCAGAAGGCGATCGACATCGGCCTGTCGCTGATCTTCTCGCCGCTGGCCGGCTTCATGGTCGCCGCGTTGGTCCTGCTCGGACTGAAATGGTGGCGTCCGCTGTCGAAGATGCACAAGACCCCGGAAACCCGTCGCGAACTCGACGAGAAGAAGCACCCGCCGTTCTGGAACCGCCTGGTGCTGGTGCTTTCCGCCATGGCGGTAAGCTTCGTCCATGGCTCCAACGACGGCCAGAAGGGTATCGGCCTGATCATGCTGGTACTGATCGGCATCGTCCCGGCCAAGTTCGTCCTCGACCTGAACAGCACCACCTACCAGATCGAGCGCACCCGCGACGCCGCCCTGCACCTCAGTCAGTTCTACCAGCGCCACACCGATACCCTCGGCGACATGCTGGCCCTGGGCAAGAGCAATGGCAGCGAGATGCCGCAGTTCTACCGCTGCGATCCGAAACAGACCGAGCCGACCATCAACGCGCTGCTCCGCGACCTGCGCGGCGTGCCCAGCTACAACGACCTGGACGCCGACGAGCGCGTGCAGGTGCGTCGCTACCTGCTGTGCCTGGACGACACCGCGAAGAAGGTCGGCAAGCTGTCCGACCTGCCGGCGCGGGAGAAGGCCGACCTCGAGAAGCTACGCAAGGACCTGACCGCGACCACCGAATACGCGCCGTTCTGGGTCATCATCGCGGTGGCCCTGGCTCTCGGCATCGGCACCATGGTCGGCTGGAAGCGCGTAGTGCTCACCGTCGGCGAGAAGATCGGCAAGCAGGGCATGACCTACGCCCAGGGCATGAGCGCGCAGATCACCGCCGCCGCCGCCATCGGCATGGCCAACATCTACAGCCTGCCGGTGTCCACCACCCATGTACTGTCCTCCGGCGTGGCCGGGACCATGGTGGCGAACAAAAGCGGCCTGCACGGCGGCACCGTGCGCAACATCCTGATGGCCTGGGTGCTCACCCTGCCGACTTCGATGGCGCTGTCCGCCGGCCTGTTCTGGCTGGCCTCGCAATTCATCTGAGCCGCCTCGCCGGTTGAAAAAAACGCCTGCTTGTCCGCAGGCGTTTTTTTTGCCGCGCTCCCACCGACGTCATCCGCCCGCCTCGGCGGGCAGCGCCGCCAGCGGCAAGCGAACCACGAACAACGCGCCCTCCCCCTGGTTGGCCGCCGTCAGGCTACCGCCCATGTTGCGCACCAGATCGTGGCTGACCGAGAGACCCAGGCCGGTACCCTTGCCCTCCACCTTGGTGGTGAAGAAGGGTTCGAATATCCGCTCCAGCAGGAGCGGTTCGATCCCGCCGCCGTTGTCGTGCACGTGCAATTCGACCCAGCCCGGTTCGCGGCAGGCCACCTGCTCCAGGCGAATGCGCCGGCTGGCCAGGCCAAGATTGCCGAGCAGGGCATCGCGGGCGTTGGCGAGCAGGTTGATGATCACCTGTTCCAGCTGGTCCGCCTGCCCTCGTACCACCATCCGCTGCGTCGGCGCCGGGCACTCCACCTCGATGGCGTGCTGACGCAGCCCCTCGCCGAGCAGGCCCAGGGCGCCTTCGAAGGCGGTATAGGGGTCGAACGGCAGCGCCTCCAGCGCCGACTTGCGGCTGAACACGCCGAGGTGGCTGACCAGGCGGTCGACGCGCAGGACCTGGGCATCCATGCGCTCCAGTTTCTCGCCCAGGTAGTCGCCGTCGAGGCCGACGCTGTTCATCCGCTGGCGCATGTTGAAGAGGGTCATGCGCAGCACGTGCAGCGGCTGCTTCACCTCGTGGGCGAGGCCGCTGACCATCTCCCCCAGGCTGGCCATCTTGGCGCCTTGCGCCAGTTGCTGCTGGGCCCGACGCACCGGCGTGTTGTCGCGTCCCACCGCCTGTACCTCGCACAATTCGCCCCGGGCGTCGAACAACGGTCGCTCGGCCCACACCAGCCAGAGAAAACGTTGCCCCGGCAGGTTGAAGCGCAGTTCCGGCACCTCGCTGGCGCCCTCCCGCGGCGAACCCAGCAGACGCGCGCGCAAGGCGCTGGCGTCTTCCGCCGCCAGCCACTCGTCGAGCCGGCGACCGACCAGGCGCTCCGGGCTGGTCGCGAGGCTATCGGCGAAGGTCCGGTTCACGTAGGTCAGCACCAGGTCGGCGGTATAGCGACAGATCAGCGCCGGCGAATCCTCCACCAGGACCCGGTAGCGTTCCTCGCTCTCGGCGATACGCTGTGCCGCCAGGTGCTGCTCGGTCACGTCCAGCCACAGGCCCACCGCCTCGCTGGGCAGGCCCTGGGCATCGCGCAGCAGCTTGGCTTCGTCGTAGAGCCAGTGCCAGTTGCCCTGGCCATCGGCGAGGCGATAGCGGGTCTTCACCCGGCCTTCGCGAAGCAGCTCGCGGCCGCGGGCGAAAAAGGCCTCCAGATCATCCGGATGCACCCGCTCGGCGAGCGCCTGCCAACTCTGTCCCTGCAGGTCGAGGCCGAGCAGGTTGCTCGCGCTTTCGCTGTAGAACTCCGGCACCAGGTGCCCCTGCTCGACCCGCTGGACATAGATCACCACCGGCGCACTGTCGATCAGGCTGCGCAACCGCGCGTGGGCCGCCTGTGCCCGTTCCTCCTGGCGCCGGCCTTCGCTGATGTCGAGTAGCACGCCGGACAGCCCCAGGGCACTGCCGCGTCCCAGCGGCCGGCCCTCGATGCGCAGCCAGCGGCGCTCGCCGCGGCTATCCGGCTGACGCAGGCAAAGGTCCTGGGCCAGCGCCTGGCCGCTGCGCAGGCTGGCACGCAGGCGCAGGCCGAGCTCGTCGGCGTCCGCCGGTTGCAGCAGGCCCTGCAGGTGTTCCAGCGGCACCCGACGATACTCGCCGGTCAACCCCAGGCTATCGTGCAAGGCCGGCGCCAGTTCGAAGAGTTCCTGCTCCGCCCAGTAACGCCACCAGCCGCCGCCGATCATCTCCTGCAACAGCCCCAGCTTGCGCGAACTGTCGTGCTGCTCGTGGAGTTCGCAGCGGTCCGCCACCTGGTTCGCCAGCAGTTCCGCGAGGTATTGCCAGTCCTGCGGCGCGGGCCCCTGGGCGAGCTGCTCCAGCGACATCGGCCGGACCAGCAACGCCCCCAGGCGGCCACCGCGCATCGTCGCCGGCACCAGGTAGAGCGCGTCCTCGCCAATCTGCCGGAGCAGCGTCGAGGCGCCTTCGCCACGGCGTAGCAAGCGCGCGCCCGCCCCTTCACGCAGGTCGTCGTCGGCGAGTTGCAGGGTCGGTCGCAGCAAACTGTCGCTGCCAGGCCGCACATGACTGGCGAAGACCGTGCAGAAACCCTTGCCGTCGCCCAGCAGCAGGGCGATAGCCTGCATCTGGAACGCGCCGGAGAGCGATTCGAGAATCTCCTGGACCGCCTCCGCCAGGTGTCCGTGGGAGACATGGCGCAGACGCGAAAGGATCAGCTTGCCCAGGCTCAGGCTCTGCAACTGGTGCTGCTGGTTGTCGGACTGCCAGTTGAGGTCGGAGATGTCCATGCCCAGCAGCAGCGAGCGTCCCAGGCCGTCGAGCGGCTGCATCGGCTGGAAACGACAGGTCAATGGCGCGGCGGCATCGCTGCGCAGCGTCAGGTCGAGACGCTCGCCCCGGCGCAGGCCGGCCAGCGTCGGCGCACCGGGGGCGCGCCGCTCCAGATACTCGGCGAAAGGCCGCGGCTGTTCGCCAAGCCCATGGGCGCACTGCAGACGATACGCCTGCCGCCCGCCGACCCGGATCACGCGGTCCTGTTCGTCCATCTCGAAACACAGGTCCCAACTCCTCAGCGAAGCGCTCCAGAGGGCGGGGCCTTCCTGCGAAAAGGGTTCCGGCCTCTCGGCCTCGGCGGACGACGAGCGGGAAAATTCGAACATGCGACCACCTCACAGCAACAGGTTGGCACTCGCCTTCAGCGTCTGCGGCAGGTTGGGAATCGCGCCGATGCCGGGGAAGCTCAGCACGGGGATGATCGCCTTGCCCGGATCGCCGTACGGGTACTGCACGCAGACCTCGATCCGCGACGTGGCGCTGACGTAGTCGGCGTACTGGCCATTGCCGGCACAGGGCTGGAGGTTCGCCCGCCAGGCCGCCGGCATCCAGTCCAGGCGCGCGAGCAACTCGTCCCTGGCACGGGCTTCGGCGAGGCTCTCGTAGCCCGCATCGGAGGGATCGACAGCGATCGCCGCACGGGCCCCCACGGCAGCGGCATCGTTGAACGACTGCAACATGAGCAAAGGAATGCTGTAGCTGATCAGACCGTAGACCAGCGCGAAAAACAGCAGGAAGATCGCTGTGAATTCGATGGCGACGGCGCCGTGCTGGCGTCGCCGGGAAGCTTTTCCGAGCATGAGCTGACATCCCCGATCCGCATCCTTAATACTAGTCGTCATTCGCTCCGCCAACGTTACTGAAAAGGTATTAATCCAGATGTCGAAAAAAGGCTGAAGAACAGGATGGAGCAATTAGCACTGGCCTTGTGGGCAAGCGTTTGCGGATATCAGGACATCAAACGTTTGCGCGTCTCCAACTGGCTTATCCTGGGCGGATTTCTTATTTCCTTTGTTTATTTATATGTGAAAGAGTCAAGCCTGACCGGTGCTACGGTTAATATGGCAATGACCGCACTTTTTATAGGCGTCTGCCTCAGCCTTCCCGGCTACCTTCTCGGCAGGCTCGGCGCTGCCGACGTCAAGTACCTGGCCGCACTGGGGCTGGCCAGCGACCCACTTACGGTGCTCTATAGCCTGGCCTTCGGCTGCCTGCTGTGCATCGCGCTATTCATCCTCGTAAAGTTATTCAAACGTTCGGTAGAAAAGTCCGCAATGAATGAAGAAGTTCGCCTTCGAAGGGCACCGTCAAAAAACAAGTCATTCCCTTTTATATTCGCCATGAGCGCCGGCCTTTTGGCACATCTGATTATCAGTAAAATTATCTGAGTAAACTTGCGGAAGACCTCACTTAGCGACTATATGCTTATGGCTAATACCATTCGGTATGGCTGCATTCCAATGCACGTCCCCTGTTAAAAACAAAATAAGCAAATGGAGCGTATGACCATGGACAAACCGGCCTCGCGGCATTTCAGCGTCTTGATCATCGATGATGAACCCCAGGTGACCTCGGAACTCCGCGAACTGCTGGAAAACAGTGGCTACCGTTGCGTAACCAGCACCCACCGGGAGTCGGCGATCGCCAGCTTCCAGGCCGACCCGAACATCGGCCTGGTCATCTGCGACCTCTACCTGGGGCAAGACAACGGTATCCGCCTGATCGAGAGCCTCAAGGAAGTCGCCGGCAACGGCAGGTTCTTCGAATCGATCATCCTCACCGGTCACGATGGCCGCCAGGAAGTGATCGAGGCCATGCGGGTCGGCGCCGCCGACTACTACCAGAAACCGGTGGCGCCGCAGGAACTGCTGCATGGCCTCGAACGCCTGGAGAACCGCCTGCACGAGCGCGTCCGCAGCCAGTTGAGCCTGAGCCACGTCAACCAGCGCCTGGAATACCTCGCCGAATCGCTGAACTCGATCTACCGCGACATCCACAAGATCAAGTACGAGGTACACGGCAACAGCCAGCCGAGTGCCCTCAAGAGCGAAGACAGCCAGCCGTCCGCGCCGCCGGCGTCGGTCGCGGAAAGCCAGGTGTCCCCGAGCAATCCGCTGTTCGGCAAGCTGTCGCCCCGCCAGCAGGCGGTGGCGCGGCTGGTGAGCAAGGGCCTGACCAACTACCAGATCGCCTACGAACTGGGCATCACCGAGAACACGGTGAAGCTGTACGTCTCCCAGGTGCTGCGCCTGATGCATATGCACAACCGCACACAGCTGGCGCTGGCCCTGTCGCCTGCGGCGATGCAGCAGGGCAGCGGAGCGGTGGTGCACTGACAGGCGCGATGGCCCGGCGGACCTGCTAGATCAGCAGTTCCGCCCTGCCGACATCGACCTTCAGAATCTCCGCGTCGATGTATCCAAGTTGTACCCCCAGCAAGGGCAGGACCAGATTCAGGATCGGCGTCAGCAGCCCATCGACCAGAGGTGCCACCACGGAATTCACGATGAGGTCGGTGAGCGCCGTCGAGCCGCACAGCAAAGGCAAGCACAGTCCGAGCACCACGGGATTGACGTTGATGCTGGTTTTCAGGGTACTGGCGAGAAAGCCGCTTTCCGGCAACCTGCGGCTCTGGACGAGATCGGAACCGTCGGCTTTCACGTTGAATCGCGTATCGCCCGAGCTGCCGGCGATCGAGGTATCGAGCTTGAGATCCAATCGCACCAAGCCGCCAAGCACCAGAATCGAGCCGACCTGATCGATGTTGGCCGGACTGCCGATCTTTATCGTCGCTCCGCTGCTTCTCCAACCGAAGTCCAACGCGGTATCCGGGCGGGTACAGGCCATGCTTTTCAGCCAGACGGCTCCCGACGCGCCTTCGATGGCCAGTTGCAGTTTCGTGGTGGCGAGAATGGACAGGAACCCGGAATCGATGTCCGCCGTAAGTCGTACCTGGGACTGGCGCACCTCCGTGCGCCAGGCACCGCTCTCATCCTGCCCTGGCGGCCCGGAGACGATCCTCTTCGGCTCTACGACCGTGAGCCGTGCATTGGCCAATCCAGGGATACCCAGGTTCACGGCGACCGCGGAATTCTTGTTGGCGACCTGGGCAACCGCCATGATGAGATCCAGCGCATTGATCGCCGTATCCAGCTGCGACATGCTGTTCACCTCGCCGGCGCTCAGCCCCAGCAAGTCTCCCAGTTTCAACGTGGCCGACTTTACCCCCACCAATTGCGCTCTCAGGGCCTCGACCGAGGCTACGCCGTTCTTCGCCAGGACGTTCACGCTGGCGGCGAGTACCTGCTGCAAGCCGACGTTGGTATTCAACAACTGTTCGATGGTCCCCAGGCTGGTATCGACCCCGATCAAGCCCATTCCATCCGCGCCGAGAATGTCCAGCACACTGAGCTTCGCGTCGGCGATACCGTTGTAGGCCGCCGCCGAGAGATCGATGTGGGTGCCCAGCAATCCGCTCAGGATGGGGTTGAGCAACGCCGATTGGCCACTGTTCACGCTCGCCAGCCCCGTGCCTGCGGAAATCGTGGCGTTCGGCAGGCGTCGCGCCACGGCCTCTGCGCGGAGATCGACGTTGGCATTGCCGCCGCCGAACAGTCCCCCGAGGTTGGCGACCAGGCTGCCGGGAACGCTCTTGGTCACCTCGACATGCACCGCCTCGTTGGCGGCAGCCGCGTTCGACGCGCTGGCTATGAAACTGCGCAGGCCGCCGGCACTCAGCACGCCGCCGACTTCCGCCGACAGGCTGGAGCCGGCGGCGTCCGCATCGAACCCGTTGAGCATCGCGCTGGCCTTGGCGAAAGACGTCGCCTGGGCAGAACTCTGGTCGCCGCACAAGGCTCCCTGGGAGGCACTCTCCAGCGCCGCCACGTCCGCCACTCGCTGCAGGTTGCGCTGCTCCAGGTAGAGCCGCCCGGTATCCACCACCAGCAACAGGCAGATCAAGGCCAGCAGCAGGGTGGTCGCCGCCAGGATGCCGATCGCCCCGCGCTGTCTTGCAGGCCATCCGTTCATGCCCTGCCCCTCCGCCAGGAACCGTCAGTTCTTGCTCTCGCCGAAGCCGCGATCTTCCAGCAGGTACTCGGGAATCTCGTGCTCATAGCTTTTCAGGTAGCGCTGGTAGGCACGCTGGCGCTCGGCGGCGGTCGCGCTTTGCCGAACCGGGCTGGCGGCCCGGCCGCTCGCCTGGATGGCCAGCCAGGCGCGGGTGGCGGTCTGCGGTTCGGCCGTCGCTGGCGCGGCAGGACGGACCGCCGGCGTGTCCGCGGCCCAGGCCGTGCCGGACAGGAGCAGCAAGACGCCGAACAGGATTCGCTCGTGCATGGTTCACCTCTCCGGCGCCGGCTCAGGGCGCCTCGTTGGCCATCGCGGTATGCATATTCGCCTCCGCCGGCAGTTCCGCCAGCGGGTCGTCGCTTGCCGGCGCCGCGCCGGGTGTCGGTACGGCACCCCAGCTGCGCGCCCGCGCCTCGGCCGCGCGGATGTCCCGGGCATCCAGCTGCAAACGCTCGATCAGGCGCTGCGCATCTTCCCGGTCGCCTTGCAGGTACAGCAGGCCGAGCAGGTTGGTCGCCGGCAGCTTGCCACCCTGCTGCAACTCCAGCGCAGTGATGAATTCGAAGCGCGCGCCGACACGGTCGCCGCGCTTGAGCAGGGCAACCCCCAGGTCGTTGCGGAAGCGGCTCTCGGTCGGCCGCAGGCGCGCCGCCTCGCGCAGCTCGAGGACCGCCCGGGCGCTGTCGCCATTGCGCAGGGCGAGCAGGCCGAGGCCGTGGTGCGCCTCGGGTGCCTTGCAGGTGTCCAGCAGGGCCTGGTACTCGGCCCTGGCCCGCGGGTCGCCGATCCGGCGCAGGATCAGCGCCCTTTCCTCGCGCACGTCGAGCAACCCCGGCGGCATGCTTTCCAGGTTGGCCAGGGCCGCATGCAGGCGGCCCTCGCGGATCATGTCGCGGACCATGTTCATCTGCAGTTCCTGCTCCTGGCCGAGCTGCTGCGAACACTCCCGTGGGCCGTCCCGCCCCGGCAGCGCGGCGCAACCGCCGAGCAGGGCGGCGCACAGGCCGATGCCGATCAGTGCTTTCATCCCAGTCCTCCCAAGGCCTTGGTGATGGCAATGACGCCCGGACCGGCGAGGACGATCAGCAGCGCCGGGAACAGCAGCACCATCATCACCAGGCTCATCTTCGCCGACAGCTTGCCGATGCGTTCCTGCAAGGTGGTCAGGCGCCGGTCTTCGAACAGTTGCTTGAGCGTCAGCAGGGTGCTGCGCGCACTGCCGCCCTGGCGCAACATCTGCCGTAGCACGCCGCAGCAGTCGTTCAGCGGGTCCACCTGCAGGCGCCGGGCAAGCGCCTCCAGCTCTTCCGCCAGGTCGATGCCGTTGTCGGCACGGGTCAGCGCCAGGTCCAGCTCGCGGGCCAGTTGCGGGGTGATCCCGCGGCCTTCCAGGCAGACCACGCGCAGCGTCTGCTCCACGGTCAGGCCGGCGTCGAAGAGGATGCGGATCAGTTGCACGAACAGGATCATCTCGTCGGCGATCAGCGCCCGGCGCGCCTTGGCGAAGTGCTTGAGCACCTGCTTGGGCAGGAGGAAACCGATGCCGGCGGCGAACAGCAGCGGCACCGCGTAGGACGCCTCGCTCTCGGCGCGCAGCAGCTTGACCAGCAAGACCAGGAGAACGAACAGCAGCGGCGTGAGGAACACCGAGATCAGGTACAGGGTCCGGTAGCGACTCTCGTGCCAGCCGGCCTGTTGCAGCAACTGGCGGGCCTCGCTGTCCATCAGTTGCAGGCGCCGCACCCAGAAGCTGTCGTCCATCCGCTCGGTCATGCCGGCCAGCCACCTGGTCGAGCCGCCAGGGTTGGCCAGCGCTCCCAGGCGCCTCTCGATCAGGCGCTGCTCGCGGCTGCCGTTGCGCGCCTGGAGCAACAGCAACAAGGCACCGCCGACCGCCATCAGGAGCGCCGCGAAAATCAGCCACTGTGCCTGCATGGCCACCTCCTAGACGCTCTTGAGCATGCGCCACAGCGCATAGCAGCCGAGCAGTTGCAGCCCGAGCGAGGCCAGGAGCAGGAAACGCCCGGTGCCGTCGGCCCACATGTTCAGCAGATAGCCCGGGTTGCTCGCCAGGATGTAGCCGCCCAGGGCGCTCGGCACGCCGGCCAGGACATAGGCGCTGATCCGTGTCTCGCCGGTCATCGCGTGCAACTGCCGGCTGAGCTTCTCGCGCTCGTGGATGAGCTTGACGATGCTGTCCAGCAGGTCGCTGGTATTGCCGCCATAACGGTGGTTGACCGAGACGCCCAGGGCGAGGATGCGCAGCTCCTCAACCTCGTAGAGTTCGGCGACTTCCTGCAACGCCTCCGGCAGGTGGATGCCGAGAAGCACGTGGTTGCGCGCCAGGGTGAAGATGTCGCGCAGCGGCTCCTCGGCATTCTCCACTGCCTGCATTAGCGCGTCGCCCAGCGTGCGCCCGGCGTGCAGGCTGCGCACTACCTGGTCGAGGAAACGCGGCATCTGCCGGATCATTCGCTTCAGGCGGCGCTGGTAGAGCATGCCCAGGGCGACGCGGCAGGACAGCGCCGCCAGTAGCAGGCCGCCTAGCGCGCCGACGATGCCGAACAGGCGTAATCCGCTCCAGACCAGCAGCAGCGCAAGCACTGCCGCCCCGAACAACCACGGACGCGGGCGCTGGATACCGGCGCGACGCATCTGGCGAGCCAGCCAGTGACTGCTGCGCGGCCGCACCGCGACCGCCTCCTGGCGTCCCAGCAGCCGTTCAACCACCAGTTCGTTGCGCCCGGCGCGCCAGCCCATGAACGCCAGGGCCAGCGCGGCGAAAGCCAGCACGCCGCTGAACAGCACCAGCAGTTGCGCGCCGTTCACAGCAGCGCCTGGCGGAATTTCTGCCCGACCGGCGCGGCCTGGCGGACGAACTGCCCGCTACCGCGCCGGTCGAGACTGAACAGCGTATTGGTGACGTACACACCGTCGCGCACCTCCAGCACCTCCAGCACTTCGCTGATGCAACGCCGACCGCTGGCCAGGCGGGTGATCTGCACCACCACGTCCAGCGCGGCGCAGATCATCAGGCGCAAGGTCTGCTCCGGCAGCCTGTTACCGGTCAGGCCGACCAGCATCTCCATGCGCAGCAGCGAATCCATCGCCGAGTTGGCGTGCACCGTGCTCATCGAGCCGTCGTGGCCGGTGTTCATCGCCTGCAGCACGTCGAGCACCTCGACGCCGCGGATCTCGCCGAGGATGATCCGGTCCGGGCGCATCCGCAGGGCGTTGCGGATCAGGTCGCGGGCGGTCACCTCGCCGTAGCCCTCGGCGTTCGGCGGACGGGTCTCCAGACGCACCACGTGGTCGTGGCCGAGTTGCAGCTCGGCGGTGTCCTCGATGGTGACGATCCGCTCGCGTTCGTCGATGAAGCCGCTGATGACGTTGAGCAAGGTGGTCTTGCCGGTGCCGGTGCCGCCACTGATGAGGATGTTGCAGCGGCGCGAGACCGCCTGGCGGAGGAACTCGAGCAAGGCTTCGTCGACGCTCTGGTAGGCCAGCAGGTCGGCACTGCGCAGCAGCTCCTGGCTGAACTTGCGGATCGAGATGCACGGCCCGTCCAGCGCCACCGGGGGAATGATCGCGTTGACCCGGCTGCCGTCCGGCAGGCGCGCGTCGACCATCGGGCTGGACTCGTCCAGGCGTCGGCCGAGGGGCGCGAGGATACGCTGGATCACCCGCAGCACATGGTGGTCGTCGATGAAGCGCAGGTCGCTCTGGTAGAGCCGCCCTTCCCGCTCGACGAACACCCGGCCCGGCCCGTTGACGAGGATTTCCGAGACGCCGGGATCGCGCAGGAGGATCTCCAGCGGGCCGAAGCCGGTGAGTTCGTCGACCACCTCTTCGGCCAGGCGGTCCAGTTCGTAGCGGGAGATCGCCAGTTGATGGCGCGAGCCGTATTCGCAGACCTTTTCCGAGACGTACTGGACCACGGCGGAGCGCGCGCCCTCCAGCAGGTTCATGCCGTCTTCGTCGATCTCGTCGATGATGTAGCGGTGCAGGCGCAGCTTCAGCGCCTGGATGTCCTGCTCCTGGCGGGAGTGGAAGGCACCGCCGTCAGGACGCGCGCCGAATCCCGTGCTCATAGCAGCGCCGCCTTGGCCCGGCCGAGCCAGGACAGCAGCGAACGGCGCTCGCCGCGTGTCACGCACAGGCTGTCCGCCAGTTGCCGCAGCTTGGCCGCCAATGGGTCGCGCGGCGCCACCTCGAACAGGCTCTTGCCGAGGTTCTTCGCGCGCAGGCGCGATTCCGGGGACAACGGCAGGACACCGAACAGATCGAGGTCGAACATCCGGCTTAGGGCCTGCTGGTCCGGCGCCACATTGGGCAGGTAGCGCTCGATCAGCAACTCGATGGAGGGCAACGGCAGGTTGCGCTCGCGCAGGCGGCGCAGGCGCTCCAGGCCCTTCTTGCAGGACGGCACGCTCTGGTCGACCATCCACAGCACGCGGTTGGCCTGCACCAGCAACTGGTTGCTCAGCTCGCCCTCGGGCAGCCCGGTGAGGTTGACCACCACATGGCTGAACGCCCCGCGCAGGTTGCCCAGCAACAGATAGAGTTCGGCGGTGGTGACTCGCTCCAGCACGCCGGGCTCGTCGGTCAGGCTGAGTATCCGCAGGCCGCTGTCGAGGCGGGTGAAGGCGCTGTCGATCAGGGTCTGGTCGAGGCGCCGCAGGTTGCGCAAGGCATCGCTGAAGGTGAAGGCCGAGTCCAGGCCGAGGATCGCCAGCGCCTCGCCGGTGGGCTGGCCGACGTCCAGCAGCAGGACCTGGTTCGGCGTCTGCTCCTGCAACGCCTTGGCCAGGTGCAAGGCGACGAAGGCGCCGTCGGCGTCCGGTCGGGCGCTGACCAGGGTCAGCAGCTCGCCCTGGCGCGCCGCGCTCACCGGCACGCTGGGCAGGCGTCCGCCGAGGCGCCGGATCAGCCCGGTCAGCTCGCTGGCGCGGGCGCCGTAGGTGATGAAGTCGCGCGCGCCGGCGCGCATCGCCGCTAGCACCAACTGGTTGTCCAGGCCGTCGCCGATGGCCACCACCGAGAGCATCGGCCGCGCCGATACCAATCCCTCGACCAGCGCGCCCTGGGACACCAGGTTGCTTTTGCCGAGGCTGATGAACAGCACCCCGGCGGCGGTGACGTCGAGCAGCGCCAGCAGCTCCTCCAGGCTGGCGCTGCCTGCCGGAACCACCTGGCCGGCGGACGCCAGGCTGTTCTGCAACCAGTCGAGTTCGCCGGGATGCTGGGTCAGCGCCACGAAGTTCTGGTTCATGCGCGCCTCCTAATCCGACAGACCGGTGTCGTTCTGCTGGCCGTCGTACTCGCCGCGCTCGAGGAAGTACAGGCGCGAGAACCCCGGATCGTAGTGCCGCAGGCCCTCGCCGGGCAGGTCCGGCAACTGTGCGTCGGCGGCCAGCGGCTGGACCAGGTGCGGGGTGACGATCATCAGCAGCTCGCGGTCGTCCTTGTCCAGCTTGGTCGAGCGGAAGAACGCACCGAGGATCGGGATGTCGCCCAGCCAGGGAAACTTGTCGACGTTGCTCACCGAGTTGCTGCTGGTCAGCCCGCTGATCACGAAGCTCTCGCCGTCGGCCAGCATCACGCTGGTGTCGGTGCGCCGGACGCGCAGTGCCGGCACCGCCACCCCGCCGCTCTGGATGCCGGCGCTGTAGTCCAGTTCGCTGACCTCCGGCGCCACCTTGAGAGCGATGCGGCGGTTGTTCATCACCGTCGGGGTGAGGGTCAGGCGGATGCCGAACTCCTTGTATTCGATGGTGACGTTGTCGTTGGTGCCGTTCGGCACCGGGATCGGAAACTCGCCGCCGGCGAGGAACGACGCGCTCTGCCCGCTCATCGCCACCAGGCTCGGGCGCGCCAGGGTATAGGCGAAGCCGCTGCCCTCCAGGGCATTCATGAAGCTCAACCACTTGCCGCCGCCGAAGATCAGGTTGAATCCCGAGCTGCCGGTGCCGAAGGTGCCGCCCAGGCCGCTGCCGTCGGCATTGACCTTGATGTCGCCGAGGCTGCCCGGCGCACCGAGCACCCAGAGGTTGCCGCCGCGGCGGACGAACGAGGTGCTGGCCTGCTTCAGCTTGCTGCGGCTGACCTCGACGAAGCGGATATCGGTCTGCACCTGGTTCGGCAGCTCCTCTGCGGCGCCGACGGTGAACGCTGGAGCACCGCGGGTATCGACGCTACCGCGTCCCTCGACCTCCACCAGGCTGCGCAACGGCTCGGGACTGCAGCCGGTCCAGATCAGCAGGCTGGTGGAGCCCTGTTCCTTACCGGTGACCAGGAAGCCGCGACGATCCAGCAACTGTACGTCGGCGATCTTCGAATCGCCGATGGCCAGCCGTTCGATCGGCACCGCCAGGCGCAGGTCACGCTGTTGTCCCTGGACGACGTCGACCCGCGGCGCCTGCGCCAGCAACTCGATGCAGCCCTGCGGCAAAGCCAGTGCCGGCAGCGCCAACGCCACCCCCAGCAGCCCTCCCAGCCAGCGCGACACGCCTATCCCGGTGCTCCGATGCATATGCCGGCTCCCCTCAAGGCACTTCATGGGTCATGGCGCTGCCACGGTAGACCGTGACCCCGTTGGCCACCGGCACGCGCGGAGCCGCGCTGCGCACGCTCGGCGCCGTCGGTTTGCGGCGCTCCAGCAGTTGGTCGAGACTCAGCGCCGCGCTCGGCGCGCCCAGCGACGCTTGCAGCAGCGCGCCTTCCTGCTCCCTGCGGTAGAGTTCTTCGTCCTTGCTGCGGATGGCCAGGCGCAGCGAACCGGCCTGGCTCGCCAGCATCAGCCGCGCCACGCCGTCCTCCGGTACCGCCAGCACCGCGGTACGCGGCGGACGCGGGTCCTTTTCCTGGTTCGAGCGGTCCTGTCCATCGCTGCCCACGGCGATCCGCTCGCCGTAGGTCAGTACCCGGACGCCGGGCAACACCAGTTGCGCCAGCGGGGTCGATTCGCCGTCCCGCTCGTCACGCACGAAGAGCATCACGTCGACATAGTCGCCGGGCAGGACGAAGCCGCCGCCGCCGACCACTTCGTCCACAGCGATCGCCATCGCCCGCTCGTCCGGACGGATGGTCCGGGCCAGCGGACCGCCGGGTTCGAGGGTCGCGGCGGAAAGAATGCTGCCGGCCGGCACCGCGACCCAGACCCGCTTGCCGAGCAACGCCTCGGGCCTGTCGTAGCTACCGACCGGTGCGGTCCGCAACAGCTCGACGCTCAGGTCGTCCTTGCCGATCACCGCCAGCGCCGGGAGATCGCGACTGGCCACCAGCACCGGCTTGCGTTCGAGCTTTTCCAGCGAAGCGTCCACCGTCGCCGAAGCCGGCGCCACGGATGGAGCGTGCGCGTTCGATGGCGCGCGGCCGATGGATACGCCGAGGTATCCGAGCAACACCGCACCGAGCAGCAGCAGGCCGGCCAGGGCCATCAGCACCTTGCTATTCATGGGCAGACCCCTGCTATGCGTCCGGACAGGTCGATGAACGGAAAATCACCGGCGATCGCCGATGAACGAAAAAGAAAAAGTGGCGTCTTGCTGTCCGTGTCATGGCCATACTCCGGGACTGGCTTTCCATGGCAGGTACATTGGGTTATCGACTGGAGACAGTCGTTATTCAAGAACCAAAGTTCATAACTTCGACCATGCGGCGATAGGCCTGAATCTAGACTTGGGATAATCAATGTCAATTTGTCATTAGATGTAGTCCAAGCCTTGTAACTCGCCATATAACCTTGCGACTAATCCACTCCTACTAATGCCATTTAGTTGTTGCAAAACGCCATCATCGGCCTAGCCTCAGCGTGGAGGCAGGGCTCTGTCTCGGTGATTGCCGCGTTCGAGGAGCAAACAAGAATGAAGAACCTGACTCTGCTCGTGTATTGCAAACTTCGCGCATTCCTGGCGGACGAAGAAGGGGCAAATGCCATCGAATACGCGGTTATCGCAGGTTTGATCGCGGTGGCTCTGATTGCCGTATTGAGTCCCACGGACAGTGGTATCGTCGGCGGGCTGAAAGCCTTCTTCGACGGAGTCGGCGAAAAAGTCGGCGGGCTGGCTCCGACAGCGAACTGACGCGAGCGCTTTCCCGGTCGCTTCCCATAGTGGCGCCATTTTCATGGCGCCACTATTTTGCCTTTGTAATGGCACTGTGCTACAAAGCCTGCCGTTCAGGCGCTGGATCATGGCTTTCCCCCGCAAGCTCCCTACCTGGTGGCCTGGGCTCCCCGCCCTTCTTGAGGCTTTTGCCAGGACGCATCGCTCATGCTTCGCTCGCTGTCGTTTGCCAAGAAAATCCTTCTCGCCGCCGCGCTGGTGGTAGTTTTCGCCTTCAGCTGCTTCATCCTCTACAACGATTACCGACAGCGCGAGGCCGTGCGCACGGACACGGAAAACTACCTCGGGGAAATCGGCACCCTGACCGCCAGCAACATCCAGAGCTGGCTGGAAGGCCGCATGCACCTGGTGGAAGGCCTGGCCTCGCAACTGGCGCTGCTCGACCAGCCCGACGAGGCGAATATCGCAAGGCAACTGGAACAGCCCGTCTTCAGCCGCAATTTCGCGTCGGTCTATCTTGGCGAGGCGGCCAGCGGCACCTTCACCATGCGCCCCTACGACGCCATGCCGGAAGGTTACGACCCACGTACCCGCGCCTGGTACAAGGACGCGCTGGCGGCCGACCGGCTGATCGTCACCGAACCTTTCGTCGATGCCGGCACCGGCGAGCAGATCCTCGCCATGTCGCTGCCGGTGCGGCACGCCGGTCAACTGCTGGGCGTCGCCGCCGGCGACATGAAGCTGGAGACCCTGACCGCGATCCTCAATTCCCTGAAGTTCGACGGTGCCGGCTACGCCTTCCTGGTCAGCGACGCCGGCAAGATCCTCCTCCACCCCGACTCCGGGCTGGTCCTGAAGACCCTCGCCGAAGCCTATCCCAAAGGCGCACCGAACATCGTCCCCGGGGTCCACGAGGTGGAACTCGACGGTCGCAGCCAGTTCGTTTCCTTCACCCCGGTGAAGGGACTGCCCGGCGTGACCTGGTACGTCGCCCTGGTCCTCGACCGCGACACCGCCTATTCGATGCTCAGCGAATTCCGCACTTCGGCGATCGTCGCCACGCTAATCGCGGTGGTCGGCATCATGCTTCTCCTCGGCATGCTGATCCGCGTACTGATGCAACCGCTCACCGACATGGGCCGCGCCATGCAGGACATCGCCCAGGGCGAAGGCGACCTGACCAAGCGCCTGAAGGTCACCAGCAACGATGAATTCGGTACGTTGGCCAATGCCTTCAACCGCTTCGTCGAGCGTATCCACGAATCGATCCGCGAGGTCGCCGGCACCGCTCGCCAACTGCACGATGTGGCGCAACTGGTGGTGAACGCCTCGAACTCCTCGATGGCCAACTCCGACGAGCAGTCCAACCGCA
>NZ_KV800248.1:0-690 GCF_001810205.1 Pseudomonas sp. HMSC076A11
TAGAGTAGTAAAAATAAATCTGTCCCCTTTTTTCATAGACGGAAGTGTTAGAGTACAATCTCCATCAACTAAATTAGCTCCGCGCCCTGCTAATTCGGATGAGATACCATGAAAAAAATAGTATCTTTTAAAGATTTAAAGTGTTTGAGTAATTATGAGTTATGGAGGTCCGGCTGGGAGAATAAGAATGAGATTGATGTATTTTCATATATTTCCTATGAAATCAGGCCAGAAGACTTATTGATCTTAGGGAAATTGGTTTTTCCTGATTTTATCTTGGATAGGGGGGCGGTAATACTGGAGATGAATTATGAGGAAAAAAAATTTAATGACTGGATGGAAAGATTAGAAAATGATATCCAGTCTGTAGAGAGATTCATTAATCATACCCATATTTATGATATTTTTTCCGGGTGCAATGAGGATGTAGAAGATGAAATTTTTGAGCAGCTTGCTCATATGCTTTCTCTATCATGGCGCTTAATTTTAAAAGAGAAATTTCCAGATAGAGATTTTTCGGTTTTGCTATCTTGCTCAGATCAAGATTATGGCCCTACTATTACTTTTTTTCAGAAATAAATATACTTTATTAAATAAAGAATAAATAAAGGGGTAGATTTATTTTACCTACTCTAATTTTCTAAGCAGGGAGGCTTCAGCGCAGACGCCGTAAGGAGGCTCCGCGATGCC
>NZ_KV800249.1:0-1009 GCF_001810205.1 Pseudomonas sp. HMSC076A11
CTACCATTGGGGCGTTGGCGGATGCTGAGGCGGGGATGCCTTATACGCATCCGGTGAAGCCTGCTGTAAAAAGCGTAGTGGATGATCTTGGGGGGGTTAGTTCTAAGATTACTGAGTTGCCTAAAGCAACCCGCAATAGCCCGAGGAATATCCAAACAGATCAGTCAGCATCGGATGCGATTAAGAACCTAGTATCTGCGGGATTCAAGAATACTCCAAGTAAAGACGGAACGGTCAATGTACTTACTAAAGGAGATAAAACATACACGTTCTACTCAAGATCAAAAACTACGGGGCTGCCTTCTGCGGAACTAAAGATAGGTGGAAATAGTAAGAAAAACATTGCTGTAAAGATTCGTTTTGAAAATCCTTAAGGGTGTAATATGAATAGTTCCTGTCAGCATGTTTTATGTGGTTTGGTGGACTTTTCAAAGAAGCTTCCAGATAATATTGTTAAGGTAAAGAAAGGAATGACATTTTTTGTTGAGAGATCGGCTATATATAGCTTGAGTATTTTAAAATTGTTATTTTTTGTTAGCGTTAATAGTGGTGCAAAAAAAATATTTTTCTGCTTTTTGGTAGCCAAAAAAAATAAATTTGAGATCTCCTCGGTTTATGAGGTTGATCTGCTTGAGGTTAATTTTACTGAGATAGAGAATAGGCTGTGCTCTTTATATGAAGAGCATGTTTTAGTTGGAGAGGTAGGTAGAATAGTAGCTTTTTCAGATATGGTCTCATGGGTTCTGTATGAAGAGGTTTTAGAAGAGATAGGGGTTTTGGTTATGTTGGATGAAACGAAATCTGTATATTCGAATTTTGATTTTGGCGAGTTCGTTAGTAGAGAGTTTATGATGGAGCAGGCTGATTTGGGTTTATACCGTAAAGAGTACGTAGATAAACTTATTTCTAATTATTAATATAAAGGAAGAATTTTTATTTTCCCTATCCTAACTTCTGAACACGGAGGCTCCAGGGAGCATAAAGGGGACAGATTTATTTTCCCTACTCT
>NZ_KV800250.1:0-329 GCF_001810205.1 Pseudomonas sp. HMSC076A11
CTTTTTATAGATTGAATAATATTCCTTGTGTAGTTTTTCATCGGGGGAGTACCACATTCTGTCAACATCGGGACTGGTCTTATCAAAAACTCCGGACATGAAGAGGGCAGCATCATCATTTCCTTGACTGGCAGCAAGAAGATAATATCTTGCTGCTTTTGGAAAGTTGTGTTCAACGAGTTCGTAGTAACTCCCCAACTCATAGTTTGCCGGAGCATAACCCTGACTCGCAGCACATTGGGTATATGCCAAACCCAACTCTCTGTTTTTGGCCACATAAATATAAAGCTTACCCAGTTCGGTTAGCGCCGGCGGATTTCCTAGGCTAG
>NZ_KV800251.1:0-27729 GCF_001810205.1 Pseudomonas sp. HMSC076A11
TGACCAGGGGTTTTGCTTTTGCGCGCGGAAAAGTGGCAAGCCAGCAGCGCTGCGGACGATAATCGAAAAACTTCGAGAGCTGCCGGGCGGCGTACTTCCGAGGGCATGGGAGACGCGATTTGCACTGTGCGCTCGTCTACAATAGCCGACAAATCCAGCCGAGCTCATTCATGTCCGATACCGATGTCCGTGGCCTGCAGGATCTTCCCCTGGAAGAACTGGTTGCTTGCCATGAGTGTGATCTGTTGATGCGCCGGGAACCCCTGGGACCGGGCGAGAAAGCCAATTGTCCGCGCTGCGGTTTCGAGTTGGCCGCGCATCGCCATCAATGGAAACGCCGTTGCTTCGCGCTGGTTCTGACGGCGCTCTTCCTCTATATCCCAGCCAATTTCCTGCCGATCATGAATCTCAGCCTGCTCGGCCAGACCCGCAGCGATACGGTCTGGACGGGAGTGCTCGGTCTTTACGACAGTGGCATGCAGGGCGTCGCCATCCTGGTATTCCTGTGCAGCATGGTGATCCCGTTGGTCAAGTTGCTCTGCCAGTTGCTGGTGATGATCAGCGTGCGTTTCGGCATCGCCCGTCACATCGGCATGCTGCTCTACCGCGGCTATCACCATCTGCGCGAGTGGGGGATGCTCGAGGTCTACCTCATGGGTATCCTGGTTTCCATCGTCAAGCTGATCGACATGGCCGACCTCAGCCTGGGCATCGGCCTGGCCTGTTTCGTGGCGCTGCTGTTCACCCAGGTCTGGCTGGAGGTCACCATGTCGCCGCACCAGGTATGGGAAGCGCTGGGCGGCGAGGACGACGATGCGCGCGCTTGATGCCGGAATCCTGGTGTGCGGCGAGTGCCACCAGTTGAATCGCGCCGACGGGGACGAGCATCCGCGTTGCAGCCGCTGCGGTGCGGTGCTGCACGCCCGGCGCCCAAACAGCCTCACGCGCACCTGGGCGTTGCTGATCACCGCGGCGATCCTCTACATACCCGCCAACCTGTTGCCGATCATGACGGTCAACCTCTTCGGCAGCGGAATGCCCGCCACCATCATGGAGGGCGTGGTCGAACTGGTGCATGCCGACATGTTCCCCATCGCCATGGTGGTGTTCGTCGCCAGTATCCTGGTTCCTACTTTCAAGCTGGTGGGCATCGCCCTGCTGCTCTATTCGGTACAGCGGCACCAGCCGATGTCGGCCCGCCAGCGTATCCTGATGTATCGCTTCATCGAATGGATCGGGCGCTGGTCGATGCTCGATATCTTCGTCATCGCCATCCTCGTGGCGCTGGTGAATTTCGGCAACCTGGCGAGCATCGAGGCCAACCTCGGCGCCGCCGCCTTCGCCAGCGTGGTGGTGCTCACCATGCTCGCCGCCGTGACGTTCGACCCCCGGCTGATCTGGGACAACACCAATCTGGATGACGAGAATGAGTGATCTGCCAAGTCCGAAGAAACACAAGACCTCGAACTGGTCGGCGATCTGGGTGCTGCCGCTGGTGGCCCTGGCCATCGGTGCCTGGCTGGCGTGGCGTGCCTTCGACCAGGCTGGCGTGGACATCCAGGTTCGCTTCGAGAGCGGCGACGGGATCCAGGCCAACAAGACCGAGGTGCTGTACAAGGGCATCTCGGTGGGCAAGGTGACCGACCTGCATGTCAGCAAGGACATCAAGGGCGTGGTCGCGACCATCGAGATCAAGAAGGAAGCCCAGGAGTACCTGAGCAAGGACACCCGCTTCTGGCTGGTCAAGCCGCGGGTTTCCCTGGCTGGCGTCACCGGCCTGGAAACCCTGGTCTCCGGCGTCTACATCGCGGTCGATCCGGTGAAGGGCGAGAAGGAAGAACGCTACTTCACCGCGTTGAAGGAGCCGCCACCCCTTTCCGACAAGCTGCCCGGCCTGCACCTGACCCTCAAGGCCGATCGCCTGGGCTCCCTGGAGCAGGGCAGCCCGGTGTTCTACCGGCAGATCCAGGTCGGCCAGGTGAAGAGCTTCCAGTTAGGCGATGACCAGAGGACCATCGAGATCAAGGTGCACATCGAGCCGGCCTACGCCGACCTGGTGCGCAAGCACACGCGATTCTGGAACGCCAGCGGCATCTCCATTTCCGGCGGCCTGTCCGGCTTCAAGGTGCACAGCGAGTCGCTGCTGACCCTGGTCGCCGGCGGTATCGCCTTCTCTACCCCGGAGAACCGCACCGACAGCCCGCCGACCGATCCGAGCAAGCCGTTCCGCCTGTACGACGACTACGACGCGGCCCAGGCCGGTTTGCGCGTGAAGCTGAAGATGAACGACGTCAGTGGTATCGATCCAGGGCGCACCCCGGTGATGTTCAACGGCGTGCAGGTCGGCCTGGTCAAGTCGATCGACATGGGCAAGGACTACAGCAGCGCCACTGCCGACCTGGCGATGGATCCGCGGGTCGAGGACATGCTGCTGGAAGGCACCGAATTCTGGACCGTCAAGCCAAGCATCTCCCTGGCCGGCATCACCGGCCTCGAGGCCCTGGTGAAAGGTAACTACATCGATGTGCGCTTCGCCAAGAGCGGCGCGCCGAGTCGCGAGTTCACCATCCGCCCGAAAGCGCCGCCGCTGAACACCGACGCGCCCGGCCTGCACCTGGTGCTGACCAGCGACAAGCTCGGCTCGATCGACATCGGCGCGCCGATCCTCTACCGCCAGGTCCGCGTCGGCAGCGTGCAGAGCTACCAGCTATCGCGCGACCGCCAGCGAGTGGTGGTGGGTGTGCACATCGAGCCGGAGTACGCGCACCTGGTGAATACCTCGACGCGCTTCTGGAACTCCAGCGGGATCACCCTGACCGGCAACCTCAGCGGCGTGCAGGTGAAGAGCGAGTCGCTGCAGACCCTGATCACCGGCGGGATTTCCTTCGACACCCTCGATCCGAAGGCGCCGACCGTGACCAAGGTGCGGCGCTTCACCCTCTTCGACAGCGAGGAGGCGGCGATGGCCCGTGGCGTGGAGATCCAGCTGAGCATCGACAATGCCGACGGCCTGCGCGAAGGCACGCCGATCCGCTTCAAGGGCCTGGACATCGGCAAGATCGAAAGCATCGAGCTGAACCCGGACCTCTCCGGGGTACTGATGAAGGCCCGCCTGACTTCCGCTGGCGAGCGCGTCGCCCGCAGCGGAACCCGCTTCTGGGTGGTGCGTCCGGCGCTCGGCCTGCTGCGTACCGAGAACCTCGGAACCCTGGTCAGCGGCCCCTATATCGAGGCGCTGCCGTCGAGCACGCCGGGCGAGCGCCAGGCACGCTTCCAGACTCTCGCCGAAGCGCCCAACCTGCTGGGTCGGGAAAGCGGCCTGCGGCTGACCCTCAGTGCGCCGCGCAAGGGCTCGATCAAGCCGGGCAACCTGGTGACCTACCGGCAGATCCCGGTGGGCAAGGTCGTCGACCTGGCCTTGGGCGAACAGGCCGACCGGGTGCTGATCAGCATCTTCATCGAACCGCGCTACGTACCGCTGGTGCGTACCGGCAGCCGTTTCTGGAATGCCAGCGGCTTCGGCGTCGACGCCAGCCTGTTCAAGGGCCTGTCGCTACGCACCGAGTCGATGGAGGCGCTGATGGAGGGCGGCATTGCCTTCGCCACCCCGAACAATGCGCAGATGGGCGAGCCCGCCAAGCCGGGGCAGACCTTCGCCCTGTTCGATTCGGCCAATGACGAATGGTTGGAGTGGGCGCCGAAGATTCCTCTGAAGGAAACCGCCCGCCGCTGATTGTCGGACCGGCAAAAAGAAACGCCGCTTACCTGGGTAAGCGGCGTTTTCGTTCATGCCTGCCTGCTGGGAAGTGGGTGTCAGTGAGTGCTGAGATGCGCCCGGGTGGTCAGCAGGTACACCGGCAAGCCGGAGATCAGGATCAGCAGCGCGGCGTAGGGTGCGGCGGCAGCGTACTCCAGGTTGGCGGTGTGCACCCAGACCGAGGTGGCCAGGGTCGACAGCCCGGTGGGACCTAGCACCAGGGTGGCGGTCAGTTCCTTCATGGTGTCGAGGAACACCAGCACGAAGCCGGCGCCGATGGCCGGCGAGATGATCGGCAGGGTGATCCGCAGGAAGGCCATCAAGGGCGTCTGGCCGAGAGTGCGGGCGGCTTCCTCCAACTGCGGCGAGGCCTTTTCCAGGGCCACGCGGATCGGTGCCTGGGTCAGCGGCATGAACAGCAGGGCATAGGCGACCAGCAGCAAGCCGGTGGTCTGGTAGGTGGCTGGCAGGTAGTGCAGCGAGAAGTACACCAGCGAGAGTGCGATCACCAGTCCCGGCAACGCTTGCAGCAGGTACGGCAGGCGCTGGGTCCAGCGCGCCAGGGCGCCGGGGTAGCGCACCACCAGGATGCTTACCGGCAGCGCCAGCAGGCAACTGAGCAGGGCCCCGCCGAAGGCCAGCGACAGGGAGGAAAGCAGGGTCGAGGCGATTTCCATCAGCGGGAAGCTGGCCGAGGAGCCTTCGTATAGCCAATAACCGAGCATCACCAGGGGGATACCGGTACCGACCAGCACCAGCGTCGCCAGCAGCGCCTGGATCGGCCACTTGCCAAGCCCCAGGCGGACCCGTTCGGCCCGCCGCGCGCTGCCCTGGCCGGTGCGTACCAGGCGGCCGCGGCCGCGCATGCGCAACTCCAGCCAGAGCAGCAGGAAGCACAGTGCCAGGAGTACCGAGGAGAGCATCGCCGCGGTGGCGTTGCTGAACTCCAGTTCGAACTCCTGGTAGATGGCTGTGGTGAAGGTCTGGTAGCGCAGGATCGACAGCGCGCCGAACTCCACCAGCATGTGCAGCGCCACCAGTAGTCCGGTGGCGGCCAGGGTCGGGCGCAGCAGCGGCAGGGTGACCCGCAGGAACACCTGGCGCCGCGACAGACCGAGCATCCGCGCCGACTCCTCCAGGGAAGGATCGATGCCGCGCAGGGTCGCTGCTACCGGCAGGTAGACCAGCGGATACTTGGACATGGTCATGACCAGGATGGCGCCGCCGAGGCCTTCGTACATCGGGCTCAGCGAAACCCAGGTGAAACTGCTGACGAAGGCGGGGATGGCGAACGGCAGGCACAGCACCACGTTCCAGAAGCGCCGCGCCGGCAGGTCGCTGCGCTCCACGCACCAGGCCAGGGCCAGGCCGAGCAGGGCGCTGAGCAGGGTCACGCCGAACATCAGCCACAGGGTGTTGCCCAGCAAGCGGAATACGTAGGGGCGCCAGAGCAGTTGCCAGGCGCTGTGCCAGCCGGCGTCCCAGGCCTTGGCCGCGACGTAGAGCAGCGGCAGGCTGGCCAGCAGGGCTAGGAGCAGGACCGGCAGGAGCAGCCAGAATGGCGTTCGCCGGCGCGAGCCCGTGCGCAGGCGCACGGGCGTGGAGGCGGCGCCGATCAATTCAGGCCAACGTCGCGTTCGAGGCTGAGGGCCTCGCTGGCCTCACCCAGATCGGCCGGGGTCAGTTTCGGTGGGTCCAGTTCGGCGAACGGCTTCAGCGCCGGATCGGCCTGCATCCCCTTGCGCATCGGGTACTCGGCGGACTGGCTGAGGATCGCCTTCTGGCCTTCCTCGCTGAGCATGAAGGCGACGAACTGCTGGGCTTCCCTGGGGTGCTTGCTGGACTTGAGCACCGCGGCGCCGGAGACGGTGACCAGCGCGCCCGGGTCCTGGTTGCCGAAGTAGTGCAGGCGCGAGTTCAACTCGCCCTTTTCCTTCTTCAGGGTGTACCAGTAGTAGTTGTTGATCAGCGCCATGTCGACCTCGCCGTTCTCCACGGCTTTCATGGCGGTGACGTTGTTGGTGTAGATCGAGCCGAAGGCCTTCAGGCCGGTCAGCCAATCCTCGGCTTCCTCCTGGCCCTTGAGCTTGATCACGGCGGCGACCTGTTCGAGGAAGGCGCCACTGGTGGGCACGAAGCCGAAACGGCCGGACCAGGACGGATCGGAAAGATCCATCAGGCTCTTCGGCAGATCCTTCTCGTCGATCTTCTTCGGGTTGTAGGCCAGTACCCGGGTGCGGGCGGTGATGCCGATCCAGTCGCCGTTGCCGCCGGCGTGCTCCGGCTCGACCAGGGCCAGGGTCTCTGGCTCCAGCTTGGCCAGCAGGCCGGCGCTGGCCAGGCGGATCAACGGTGGCGATTCCTCGGTGTAGAGCACGTCGGCCGGCGAGCGTGCGCCTTCCTCGGTGATCTGGCTGGCGAGCTGGCCATCGCCGCCCTTGCGGATCTTCACCTGGATGCCGGTCTTGTCCTGGAAGGCCTTGGCGATGGCGATACCGGTGGCGGCGTGCTGGCCATTGTAGAGGGTAAGGGTGACGGGATCGGCCGCCGCATTGAGGGAAAGCGAACCGAGCAGGCACGCCAGGGCGGCGTGGCGGAAACGGTTGAGAAGTCGAACAGGCATGGATTCTCCCCGTGGGTTACAAATGCGAATGTAACCAATTATATCTTCGCGGGAGCTTCGGGCCTATCGGAAAAGTCCACGGCCCTGTCAGGCAGGGCCGTGGCAGACGCTTCACGCCGGTTCGCCGGCTTCCTCCGGCTCGCTGGCTGCGCGGGTTTCGCCGCTGGCGGCGGCATCCCGGCGACGGATGTATTTCCAGTCCGCTTCGTCGATATAGATGCCGTTCGGGCCGCTACCGCCTTCCAGGTCGATCGCCACGTGTGCGGAAACCTGCGGCTTCACGCTCGCCAGGATCGGCACGAAGCCCAGTTGCAGGCTGGTCTCCAGCAGCGCGGCCTGGTTGCGCTCGTCGATGTCCGCCGCCTCGTCCAGGTAGTAGGGCAGGCGCACGCGCCCGGCCTGCTCGCGGTCCATCAGGTGCAGCAACAGGTACATGTTGGTCAGCGCCTTGATGGTCATGGTGGTGCCATTGGAGGCGGCGCCGTCGATGTCGGTGTGCATGATCGGCTGGCCGTTGACCTTGGTGATCTCGAAGGCCAGTTCGAACAGGTCCTTCAGGCCCAACTGGTTGTGGTTGGCGGCGACCAGGCGGGCCAGGTATTCCTTGGCCTCCTCGTTCTTCGCGTCCTGCTCGGCGCTCTGGGTCAGGTCGAACACCGAGAGGTTCTCGCCTTCCTCGTACTGGCCGGCGCTGTGGATGATCTGGTCGATGTGCTTGAGCGCATCCTTGTTCGGCGCGAGGACGATGCGGAAGCTCTGTAGGTTGGAAACCTGGCGCTTGTTGATCTCGCGGTTGAACAGGGCCAACTGGTGTTCCAGGTTGTCGTAGTCGCTGCGGATGTTGCGCAGGGTCCGGGCGATGTCGGTGACCGCCGCGCGGCGCGCCTTGGCCAGCGTCAGGGCCTCGTCCTGGCGATGCGCGTAGGCGTTGATCAACAGCTTCAGGCGGCGCTCGGTGTCGTCTTCGCTATCGAACTTGGCGACGCCCTTCAGGCGCACCTGGGCGTACAGCGCCTCGATCTGCCCGTCGATGCGCTGCAGCGCCTGCCAGGTGTCCTGGTAGTCGTTGAGCAGCGGCAGCAGGTTGTCCAGCGAGTCGTCCACCGGCTCCATGAACGGCGTGCCGAAGGGCAGGTCGGCCGGCAGTAGCTGGCGGCGGCGCAGGGCATCTTCCAGGGTGCGCTCCTTGGCCTCCAGGTCGCCCAGTTGCCGGGCCACCAGTTGCAGGCGCGCGGAGAGTTGCTGGACGCGCTCGGCGAAGGCGTCGCTGGAGCGCTTGAGTTCGTCCTGGGACGCCTCCAGCTGGGCCAGTTCGGCGAGCTTCTCGGGCTCCTCGGCGGTCAGCGTCTGGGTGCGGCGGAAGTCTTCCAGGGCCTTCTGCGCATCCAGCACGTCCTGGTACAGCTTCTCTGCCTGGGCCTTGCTCGCGGCGCGGTCGGCGGCGACGCTCTGCTGGGTCTTGAGCTGCTTCAGCTCCTTCTCCAGGCGCTCCTTCTGGTCGCGCAGGGCGGCGCGGTCGGCCAGGGCCTGCAACGCCGGCGGTTCGATGTGCGACAGGTCGATGCTCAGGCCAGGGGCTTCGAAATGCTCGCCCTTGAAGTGGTCGAGGATGGCTTCGACGCTCTTCACCCAGACGTCGCCGTCATCCAGGTTCACCCCGTTCTCGCCGAGCGGCAGGCTGAACAGCGCGCCGTTGAACAGACGCATCAGGCGTTCCACGTCCTGCTGGCTGAACTCCTCGCGCAGGCGTGCGTAGCTGTTGTTGTCGGCGTGTTCGAGCTGCTGGCGGACGTTCTTCAGGCGTTTTTCCAGGTCGCGCAGGCGCTCTTCCAGGTCTTCGCTGGAGAACTGCCGCGAATGGGCCAGGGCGCCGGCCAGTTCGTCGTGGGCATCCTTGGCGGCGAGCAGCTGTTGTTCGAGGACCTTGGCGTCGTCGACCAGGGCGAAGCGGGTCTTGAGCACCGACAGCTCGCCGAGCCAGCGCTGGATGCCGGCGATCTCGCGCTCCAGGCGCATCAGCTCCTGGGTGCCGCCACGCTGTTCGTTCTGCAGGCCGTCCTGCTCGGCGCGGTATTGCTCGTGCTGGATCAGCAGTTCCTCGCGGCGCGCCCCGGCGTAGTCGTGCCAGGTGCCGAGCAGGCTGTCGAGCAGCGGTGAAAGGCGGTGCATCTTGCCGCGCAGTACGTCGCGCTGGGTCACGCCGTTGGCCAGGGCTTCCACCAGCGGGCCGGCGGCGACCAGCGCCTGGTAGTCCTGCTCCATCCGCCGCACGTCGCGGAAGGCCTCCTCGCAGGCGGCGATGTAGTCGACATTACCCGAGCGCAGGCTGTGCTCGAAGGCGTCGAGGAACAGCTGCTTGAGCTTGGCCGCGGTGATCTCGCGCATGTGCAGCAGGTTGATGAACAGCGAGCGGAAGGTCTTCAGGCTCTGCTCGCTGGTGGAGCGCAGCGGGATCATGGTCAGGTCGAGCGGGATCGACGTGTGCCCGCCGACCAGCAGGCGGCGCAGCTCTTCCGGCTTCACCTCGTAGGCCTTGATGCCTTCGCGCTCAAGGTTGGCGAACAGCTCGCGCTGGCGCAGGCAGGTACCGTTCTTCTGGTAGTGGTCCAGGCTCAGCTCGCCGGCGTAGGCGAAGAACTGGTGGCCGAAGCCGCCGCCCGGGCCGCGCCCGGCCACGCCGATCACGTGCGGACCGTGGGGCAGCATCAGTTCGAGGAGGATGTAGCTGGTGTCCGAGGCGAAGTAGAAGCGCCGCGACTGCTCCATGCTGTACTTGCCGAAGCTCATGTCCGACAGGCGGGCAAGGATCGGGAACTGCAGGGCGTTGATCGAGGCGCTCTTGCCCAGGTTGTTGGCGCCGTAGATCGACAGCGGGTTTTCCAGCGGGAAGATACCCAGGCTGTAGCCGGCGGTATTGAGCAGGGCGAAGCGGCGGATGCCGTAGCGGGTCTGGCTCATGCGTCAGCCTCCTGTTGCGCGTGTTCTTCGGCGATGGCGCGGGCGAGGGCGTCTTCCTCGCTCTCTTCGGACAATTCTTCGTCGCTGGCCATCAGCGGTTCGATCTCGCCGTCATCGACCAGCACCGGCGTCTGCAACGGCAGGTCGGCGTGCAGGCTGGCGGACAGGTTGCGGTCCTGCTGCACCGACAGGCAGACGTCGAGGAAACGGTGCATCGGCGGCATGAAGCGGTACACGCCGCTGTCCTCGGAGGCGAAGCCGAGCTGGGTCAGGCGGCGCATGACCTTCTCTTCCAGTTCTTCCTGGGTCTGCACCTCGGCCTGGAGGAACAGGTCGCGGTATTTCTCCAGCAGCGGCGGCAGCTCTTCGCGGCCGATGCTGCCGCCGTCCAGCACGGACAGCGGGTCGCGGCCCTGGTCGGCGAGGTGTTCGACGAGGATGAAGGTGAACAGCGCCAGGCGTTGGGCGGTCTTGTTCACCTGGGCGCCGACCTGCTCCGGGACGAAGTAGTAGAAGCCGCGGGTGTCGCAGACCAGCTCGAAGCCCATGGCGCGGAACAGGCCGCGGTACTGGTCCTGGTGCGAGGACAGCTGGGTGTACAGCTCGGGGTCGCGGTGGCTGATGTGGTAGCCCTTGAACAGCTCGCGGAAGATCGGCGCGAGCTGGGTCAGTTCGGAGAGATCAAGATGCATGGGTTTCGCTCGCGGAAAGGGTGTCTGCGTCCCTGGCCTGGCCCTTGTCCTTGGCGGCGGGGTTCAGGGCGAAGGAGCAGAGGCTGACGCAATGTTCGGTGGTTTCGTACTCGCGGCGTTGCAGGCGTTCGCGCTGGAAGCGCGCGTCGCGCGACAGCCGGGAGAACCAGTAGAGCAACTCGTCGGTGGCGCCGTCCGGTTCCTGGGCCAGCAGCCATTGCATGAGGTCCGGCAGCGGCAGCGCCGCCTGGCAGCGTTCGATCATTTCCCGCGCGGTCCGCGGTGGTCGCGCCGGCCCGTTGCTCTTGCGCGTGCCGCTGGACTTGGGGAACTGCGCCGGCTTCGGCTCGAAGCGGGCGAGGGCGAAGACGTAGCTCTCGACCTGCGAGGCGGTGCCGAGGAAGGTGCTCTGCGGCCGGGTGAACAGCGGCATCGCCGCCTGCGGCACGGCATCCAGGCCCTTGCGCCGGATCGCCGCCAGCGCCAGGGCGGCGCCACGGGTCACCGCGTTGTGCCGGCGCGCTTCCTCGCGCAGCGGCAGCAATAATTCGCGGGCGCGGCGCAAGGTCAGCTGGGCGTTGGTCTGCATCTCGAGGATGCGCGCGTGGGTGCGCAGCACCAGGTCGTCGTCGACCAGGTGGCCGAGGCGCTGCTGTTCGCCGAGCAGGCGCAGCAGGACCTGTTCGACCCGCCGCACGCCCTGCTCGAAGGCGCCGTCGGCGCTGACCAGTTGGATCATCGGCTCGACGTACTCGTCCCAGGTCGCCAGGACCTCCGCGTAGCGCTGCGCCAGGGGAATCTGCCGGTCGCTGGTCTTGGCCCGCTCGGCCACGCCGATCAGTGCCTGCTCGTCATTGCCGAGCTTCTTCAGTACATCGCGCACGCGCATGTCGAGCAGTCGCAGCTGGCGCGCCAGGTCCTGGCTGTCGCGGGTCTCGAAGGCGTCCTGGATGTACCCGGCGAGGCGCTCCAGATGGCGCAGGTAGGCCTCGATCTCCAGGCACAGACCAAGGCGATGCTCGTGGCGCAGGTAGGCGAGGAAGTCGTGGATCTGCGCGTTCAGCTCGAAACGGTTGGGGCTCTTGGCCACCGGGACCAGGATATCCAGGCGGATCCACTGGTCGAGCAGGGCGGTGATTTCCGCCGGGTTGCTTTCCGGTAACTGGGTGTTCAACTGGCTGCGCAGTTCCGCCAGGCTCAGGGTGCCGGCATCGAAGCGCTCGCAGAGAGGCTCGAGCAGGGCCCAGTGTTCGGCAAGCGCACGCAGTACGCGTCGGGGGTCGATCATCGGGAGGGCCGGTCCGTGGAAAAAGCGCCGATTGTACTGCAAAGGCACGGGCGACGTAGACGCCGCCGATGAGTGCGATGCAGGCCGTCGACACGTCTGCGGCGCAGGTACGGGCCCGGTATCGGCGGATGGCATCTGGCTATCATTGAGGTGTCGAAAAGCGGCAGTTTATGACTGCGTAAGGACTTTCCTGCCCCGCCTGGTTCGGGGAATGGGGCTTCCAGGGGCTGGCACGCTTTCTGCTGAAGTCCCCTGGCCTGTCTATTCCAAATGAATGCCGACTCTTGAACGACGCCGCCTACGCCGAGGCCCGCTGGGCCGAACTGCAGAACCAGGGTGACCTTGCCTGGGACCTGGATGCCATCACCAACCGCAGCGAGGCGATCGCCTTCCTCAAACGTTTCGAGAACCGCCTGTGCATCTACTCGGCCTATGTCGAGAAGCTCTACAGCAACTACAGCTTCGTGATTCCCGAGAGCGACCATGGCGGCATCACCATCCTGCCCAGCGAGCAGGCCTGGCACGACACCTTCCACGATATCCCGCTGGCCGCGGTGGAGCCCACCGGGATCCATATCCTGCCGGGCGAGACCATGGGCTATCGCGGGCTCTACCTGAAGATTCCCGGCGAGCACCGCCTGGTGGCGTCGAAGGAATTGCCGTTCCAGGAAGGGTTGAAACTGCTGATCCAGCGTTACCAGGCTCACGACGACGTGTTCCTGCCGATCCTGGTCAAGGGCGACCTGCGCGAGTACGAAGCGCGCATGCCCTCGCTGCACCTGCACCGGATCAACCCCGCCCGCCTCAGCGCACACTCCCTGCTCAGCCTCAACGCCATCAAGGGTGCCATTGCCGACCATCTGATCGGCCTGTTCCGCCAGCAGTGAAGGGCTGACGTTACCCCCGTGTGACGATGGGTAACATCCATCCTGGCCGAGCGACCGCTCATCCGCTGCAGCGAGCGCGGCGACCGCGTCGTTCGGCGGTTTTTCTCGACTATGGGTCGGCCCCGATGCGCCCGGGGCTTTCTATAGTGACTACAGGTCGCAGTGTCTCTGCCGTCGGCCACGAGAAGAACAAGAGGTGAGCCCATGTCCCGTCGTCTGCCCTTCCTGCTGCGTTGCGCGCTGTTCTGCGGCGCCGGTCTGCTGGCTGCCACCGCCCAGGCGAGGATGGAGTCGCTGGACGACGACCAGCTTTCCGACGTGGTCGGCCAGGCCTTCATCAACCTCACCACCGACGCCGCCAACGGACTGAACTTCACCCGCATCAACTTCGGCGCCGACATCGAGACCCAACTGAACATGAAGAAGCTGCAGTTGGGCCAGTACAACCGCAGCGGCGAGCTTGCCGGCAGTGCCGACATCGCCATCGACAACTTCGCCCTGGGTACGGTCAACGACGCCACCGGCGCGATCAACCCGTTCCTCATCAGCAATCCCTACATCGAGTTCGCCTACGACGGTAGCAAGATGGTCGGCATCCGTATCGGTTTCGGCGAAGCCAAGGGCTACCTCTCGGGCGATATCAAGACCCTCACCGGCAACGTGCCGGTGGACCTGTACGGCACCGGCAGCCAACTGGGAGGCAGCATTTCCTGCGGCCTGCTGGCCCTCGACTGCCTGGCGGCGAAGACCGCCATCACCCTCACCGGCAGTTCCCAATACACCGCCCAGGCCGAACTGGTGAACAGCTCCGGCAACCCCGACCCGATCCGCGCTGCCATGATCGGCCTGAAGAACGGCACAGCCCTGGACATGCACGACAGCACCATCATCGGCAGCCTGGTGAACGTCCTGCTGCCCTTCCTCACCTCCAACGACTGCAAGCTGATGGGCGCCCAGACCTGCTTCAACCTGGCCCAGTACCAGTCGTTCCCGATCGGCACCGTGGATCCGAACAACGCGCAGAACTTCATCGACTCGTCGAAAGGCTTCTTCATCTCGATGCAGAGCCAGAACGTCCAGTGGCGCGACCAGCAGGATCCCTCCAAGCTGGTCGCCGCGCTGGCCGGTGCCTTCCTCAACATGTCGCGCAACGCCGATGGAACGGCGCCGATCAAGGTCGACTTCGGTCAGGCTTTCAATGGCATTCCACGGCAGGACACCTGCCTGGGCGGCCTGAACAAGGGCTGCTGAGATGAGTCGCGCCTGCCTGCTCGCGGCCCTGCTGGCCGCCCCCTTCGCCCATGCCGAGATGACAGCGCTCGACGACGAGCAACTGTCGGACGTGCAGGGTGCCGGCATCGGCTTCGTCCTCGACAGCGCCATGGTCGACGGCAACAAGGCCACCATCGCGATCAATGGCGTGACCAACACCGCCACCGGGCAGAACGTGCCGATCACGGTAAAGGAGCTGTACGTCGCCGCCACTGGCAGCAACAAGGGCAGCACCCTGGCGCCGGTGACTCTCGGCCGTCTCAATTTCCCGTTCAAGCTGAATCTGGCCAAGGGTTCGGTGCTGACCACCCAGCTCGACGACGGGCGGGTGGTCAGCACTTTGCCGGACACCGCGGACGTGATCGAGCTGGCTTTCCCCAGCCTGGTGAGCGGCGCCGGTGGCCAGCCGTGCATCGCTGGTTACGCCGGTGCCGGCAGCAACTGCTCGAGTCGGGCCAGCGAAAAGGTCGACGCCGGCATCCGCTTCGACTTCGGCGTTACTTCCACGCGCACCGATGTGCTCAACCTGGACTTCTCCGAACTGGCGATGGACGGGTCCTACCTGCGCTTCTGGGGCGCCAACGCGCGCAGCCAACTGGTTGGCGAGATGCGCCTGAACCTCTACGCCAAGACTTTCGAGATCATGTCCTGCGGTGCTGGCTCGCCCAGTTGCGTCAGCGCCGCCGAGCAGGCCGCGCGCACCGTCTACCTGACCAACGCCTATGCCAGCGTCGCGCTTGGCTACGGGAAGTCGCAGCCGTTGCTGTTCTCGGTCACCGCCGACGGCAACTTCACTTTCGAACTGCCCAAGCTGACCCTGGCCAACGCCGCCGACTTCTACGCCAATGCGCCGCGCACCAGCCTGGTGATCGAAAACCTCAACATCGGCGGTACCCGGCCAGGCTACGGGCAGGTACCGACCGGCGGCTACAACATGGGCCGCAACGAGATATCCGGGCTCAGCTTCAACTACCTGAAGGTGACGTCGCACAACCTCTGAGGTGGCGGCGCGAAACGAGGTACGCAGCACATGGCCAAGCAGACTCATCCACTGGCAGGCGGCATCGGCATCCTCGCGGCGCTGGCGCTGCTGTTCAGCGCTTCGGCCGGGGCCGAGTTGCGCTCGCTGGGCGATAGCGATCTGGACGACGTGGTCGGCCAGGCCGGGATCAGCATCAGCGCCTCGCTCAATCTCCAGGAAAATCCTTCGCAGACGCGTTGCGCCGGCGGCTGCGGCGCGCGCCTGGCGATCCAGCCGGCCGGCAGCGGCAACAACTACCTGGTGATCGACGATATCAGCGGCAAGTTCAGCTTCGACGAAGTCACCCTGGACGTGGTGACCATCAAGGACGGCTTCGGCGGCGACGGCGCCGCCTTCAACCGCCCGGTGCTGCGCGTCGGCCTGAAGGACACCAGCTTCCAGGACCTGCGCTTCACCATCGCTGGCGCCAACAAGGCGCGCGGTACCGATCCTGGGCTGGTGCAGACCAACCTGGTCAGCGCACGCATCGACGGCACCCTCAAGCTGCAGGGCAACGTCAACATCTTCACCGTCGCCCCGCGTTGAGGGCGAACCGTCGCATGGCGGGACAAAGCCGCTCCGCCGAGGTCGAAGAACCGCTATCATTGCCTGCCTGAACGCCGGGGGCGAAACCGTCCCCGCGCATCGCCTAATTGCCGGTGCCCGAGATTTGATCGAAGAACAGCGTCGCCGCGCCTTCCTGGGCGCGATGCAGATAACCAGTTGGCTGCCCCGCCAGCCTTTGCCGTTCGCCGCACCCTCGCGGCCGGAGTTGCTGGAGACCCCGCCCCGGGAAGAGCCGGCGGTGCCTGTGCGTGCGCGCGCTGCGATCGATGCGCCGCAGGCCCGCGTCCCGCAAGCCGAGGTGCCGGCCAGCGCGCCAAGCGTGGCTCCTGCCGCGCCCGCGGAAGGCCGGGGGATTCCGATCAGCCTGCCGAAGCCGGGCGCCCCGGTGGCGAAGAAAGCCGAGCCGGTCGCGCCGGTCGAAGAGGCCCCGGCCGAGCCGCCGGCGGTCCAGGCCCCGCCGCCGCGCTTCGCCTTGCAACTGCTGCAGGCGGGCTCCTGCACCCTGCTGGTCGAACTGCCCACCGGCGAACCCTTCGCCAGCCGCGATCCGGGTTACCTGCTGCTGCGCGACCTGCTGCGCGCCGCCGGCCTGCCGGACAGCCCGCGGCTGATCGGCGAACCGGTACGCTGGCCGCTGCTGGCGCGCGGCAACCTCGACCAGGGGCCGCAGGCGGCCCTGGAGTTCGTCCAGAGCTTCGTCGCCGCGCGCATGGAGGAGAGCGAGCGTAGCCGCTGCCTGTGGCTGGTCGGCCTGCCGGCGATCCGCTTCGCCGGCGAGGGCGACGAGGGCAGCCTGTTCCGCGAACTGCAGGTGGACGGTCTGGGCGCAACCTGGGCCGTGCCGGGCCTGGAAGCCCTCATGGAAGAACCCGCCCTCAAGGGCGAGCTGTGGCGCGCCATGCGCCGTGTCCGTCAGCGCTGGTCGAGCGAGATTCAATGAGCGATGCGATTTCCTTCCGCCCGATGACCGAGGCGGACCTCGATGCCGTGCTGAAAATCGAATATGCCGCCTTCAGCCACCCCTGGACCCGTGGCATCTTCAGCGAAGGCCTGAAGAACTACCATTGCTGGCTGATGTTCGAGGGTAGCCAGCAGGTCGGCCATGGCGTCATCCAGATCATCCTCGACGAGGCGCACCTGCTGAATATCACGGTGAAGCCCGAAAGCCAGGGGCGTGGCCTCGGTCTGCGCCTGCTCGAACACCTGATGCGCGAGGCGGCCGGCCACCAGGCTCGCGAATGCTTCCTCGAAGTGCGCGCTTCCAACCAGGCCGCCTACCGCCTCTACGAACGCTACGGTTTCAACGAGATCGGCCGCCGTCGCGACTACTACCCCGCCGTCGGCGGGCGCGAAGACGCCCTGGTCATGGCCTGTACCCTGTTCGACTGAGGCTTGCTCCGCTTCCCTGCCGGCAACTAGCTATCACTTGGAGTAGCTGGCTGGCCTTCTGGCACCGCCGTACCCTTACCAGCATTCCGATTCTCGCCTGCATACCGCAGGCAGGTCCCTTCATGCGGTAACCCTTCGCGGGAGTGCGAAGTCAGGTCGACAGCGGCCGGTGGCAGGATGCGCAGACTGGAGCCCCCCATGTGCGACACCCTGATCCTTCGCCACCAGGGCCAGACCTGGTTCGCCAAGAACAGCGACCGCGAGCCCGCCGAACCGCAGCGTCTGCTGCGCCTGCCGGCGGTGCGCAACGATCCGGAAGCGCGCTTGCGCACCACCTACCTCGACATTCCCCAGGCCGCCCAGCGGCATGCGCTGGTGATCAGCCAGCCGAGCTGGATCTGGGGCGCGGAAATGGGCGTCAATGAGCACGGCGTGGCCATCGGCAACGAAGCGGTGTTCACCAAGCTGACCCGTCAGCGCGGCACCGCGCTGCTCGGCATGGACCTGCTGCGCCTGGGACTGGAGCGCGGCGCCAGCGCCCGCGAGGCGCTAGAGGTGATCACCGGGTTGTTGCAGCGTTACGGCCAGGGCGGCCCGGCCGGCTACCGCGACAAGCGCATCCGCTACGACAACAGCTTCCTCATCGCCGACCCCGGCGAAGCCTGGGTGCTGGAAACCGCCGGCAACCTGTGGGCGGCGAAGAAGGTCGAGCGCTGGGCCATCTCCAACGCCCTGACCCTTGGCCACGAATTCGACCTGTGCAGCCGCGACCTCGAGGACCAGGCACGCCGCCAGGGCTGCTGGGATGGTCGCGGCGACTTCCACTTCGCGCGGGTCTTCGACACCCGCCTGTTACCCTGGGTCGGCGGTGCGCACCGGCGCTGTCGGATCAACCAGCGCTTCCTCGACAGTCTGCCTGGCGAGCCGGACTGGCACGCGCTGTTCGCCGCGCTGCGCCACCATGGCCCGCGCGGGGACCACTTCCGCCGCCACAACAACCGCCAGGTATGCATGCACGCCGGCAGCTTCTGGCGGCCTTCGCAGACCACCGCCAGTCTGGTCGCCCGCTTGCGCGACGACGGCCCGCTGCTGGCCGCCACCGGTACTTCGGCGCCGTGCCTGGGACTGTTCCAGCCGCTGTCCTTCGATCCGGCCTCCGGCACCGCCGTGCTCAGCCAGCCGCGCGAGGCGGTACAGGAGTCCCCCTGGTGGCGCTTCGAGGCGGTGCACCGCCGCGCGCTCACCGACCGTGCCTTCCGCCGGCTCCTGCGCAGCGGCCGCGATTGGCTGGAACGGGAACTCTTCGCCGACCTCGAACAGCCCGACTGGCCGCGCCTGGCAGAGGACGCCGCAGCCTGGCACGCCTGTTGGCATGATCAGGTCGCCATGCAGCCGCTGGCGCAGCAGCGCTGGTGGCGTAGCCACGCCGCGCTGTGACGCTTGTCAAACGGGCATCGCCTTCCGTAAGGTGCTGCACCGGTCAAACGAGGGGCATGCCATGAGCGACTTGCAGCAACTGTTCGAGAACAACGTCCGCTGGGCCGAAGCGATCAAGCAGGAAGACCCGGACTTCTTCGCCAAGCTGGCCCGCCAGCAGACCCCCGAGTACCTCTGGATCGGCTGCTCCGACGCGCGGGTGCCGGCCAACGAAATCGTCGGCATGCTGCCCGGCGACCTGTTCGTCCATCGCAACGTCGCCAACGTCGTGCTGCACACCGACCTCAACTGCCTGTCGGTGATCCAGTTCGCCGTCGACGTGCTCAAGGTCAAGCACATCCTGGTCACCGGCCACTACGGCTGCGGCGGCGTGCGCGCCTCCCTGCACAACGACCAGCTCGGCCTGATCGACGGCTGGCTGCGCAGCATTCGCGACCTCGCCTACGAATACCGCGAGCACCTGGAGCAGTTGCCGACCGAGGAAGAGCGCGTCGATCGCCTCTGTGAGCTCAACGTGATCCAGCAGGTGGCCAACGTCAGCCACACCAGCATCGTCCAGAACGCCTGGCACCGCGGCCAGTCGCTGTCCGTGCATGGCTGCATCTACGGGATCAAGGATGGCCTGTGGAAGAACCTCAACGTCACCGTCAGCGGCCTCGACCAGTTGCCGCCGCAGTATCGCTTGAGTCCGCTGGGCGGTTGCTGCTGAGAGAGGCGGAAGCTCTTTCCCACGAGTTCCCCTCTCCCTGGAGGGACAGGGGAACTGTCGAGGACGGCTTCAGAACTCCACGCTATACGTCAAGCTGTAGGTCCGCCCCCGTCCCTTGTAGTCGAACAGTCCCGCTGGTGCGAGCCCGCCGTAGTAGACCTGGGCGCGTTGTCCCCAGACCGTGGTGTAGTCCTTGTCCAGCAGGTTCTGGATGCCCGCGGTGAGGGTGCCCACCGGCAGCGCCTGGGTGCCGAGCAGGTCGAACAGCGCGTAGCCGTCGATCTTGTTGCCCGGCTCGTCGTTCAGGTTGAAGGTGCGCACGCCCTGCAGGCGCAGGCTGCGCTGGTCGTCCTTCCAGCCGACGAAGGCGCCGGCCTTGGACGGGCTGGCCGAGGTCACGTCCTGCTTCAGCCAGCGGCCGTCGACCTTCTCCTGGGAGCGGATGGCCAGGCCGTTGACGCCGACCTGCCAGTGATCGTCCAGCCAGTAGGTAGCCTGGCCCTCCAGGCCGTAGTTGCGCTTCTTGGTGTCCTGCTGCAGCACCGCCAGGGTCTTCGAGTCGTACTTGATGCTCTTGTCCGACCAGGAATAGAACGCCGCCACCTGGGTATCCAGGGCACCGTCGGTGTGCCGCCAGCCCAGCTCGACCTGCTTGGTCTTGATCCCGTCCAGCGGCGAGTCGTTCACGCTGACCCCCTGCAACAGCGGGTAGTGGCCATTGCCGTCGGCTGCGCCGTAGCGTCCGAAACCGTAGTACTTGGCCGGATCCGGCAGCTCGAAGCCTTCGCTGTAGTTGGCCCAGACCTGTTGTTGCAGGTTCAGCTTGTAGATGGCGCCGACGTTGACCAGGTTGACGTCGTAGTCCTTGCTCCCGCCCGGAACCGCGTCGGCGGTCTTGCCGAGGCCGTTGGCGATGAGGATCTGCTGGTTCGCCGCAACGAAGTCGCTGACGTCGGTGCTCATCGACTGGCGCCGCACGCCGGCGCTCAGGGTCAGGTCGTCGGTGGCCTTCCAACTGCCCTGGAGGAAGAAGGCGCGGCTGTCGGTATCGATGTCCGGGTAGCGGCCCAGCTTGGCCTGTTCACTGGCTACCAGCCCGCCGCTGGCGGCGGCGAGCGGCAGGTTGAAGAGCATCTGGTCGGACGTGAATTTTTCCCGGTCCAGGTCCACCCCGTAGGTCAGGCTGGCGCGCTCCCAGGTCTTCACCAGGGCCAGTTTCATCCCGTAGTAGTCGGTGTCCTGCTGCGAGGCCGAGTAGTAGGAGGTGCCGTAGTTGATCGCGCCGCTATTGCTGTAGCGGATGGTGGGGAAGGGGTTGAAGGCCATCTTCTCGTTGCGGTAGTAGGCCTGCAGGTAGAGGTCGTGACCCAGCACTTCCGGCGCGTGGTAGGTGGCGTTGAACTGATGGCGCTTGCTCTCCGGCTCGCGGTCGAGGTCGACGCCGCCCTTGATCGAATAGGGTGCCCGTCCGCGCAGGGCGTCGAAGTTGCGCCCAAGATCGAGGCCGCGGTCGCCGTCGTAGCCGGAGTCGTAGTACTGCAGGCCGAGATCGAGGCTGTGGCCATTGGCGAAAGTGAAGCCAAGGCTGCCCATCAGGTCCACCGACCTGTTGTACTGCAGGTCGGTCTGGGTGATGTCCGTCAGTACCTGGTCGCCACTGCCGTCGTAGGCCGCGCCGTTCTTCTGGTAGGCGATGGCCAGGCGGCCGTTGAACAGGTCGTTGCCGCCGCTGATCGACTGCGCCGCGCGCAGGTCGTGGTCCTCATGGCTCTGGAAGCCGCTGCGGGCGCCCAGCTCGGTGTTGAAGCGAGTGTCGCCGCCGACGCCCTTCTTGGTCACGATGTTGATGATCCCGCCGGTGGCGCCGCCGCCGTACACCGCGCTGGCGCCGGACATCACCTCGATGCGCTCGATGTTGAATGGGTCGATGGAGTCGAACTGCCGGCTGATGCCCCGTGAACTGTTCAGCGACACCCCGTCGATCATCACCAGTACGCTGCGTCCGCGCAGGTTCTGGCCGTTGTTGGTACGACCCTGGGAGCCGATATCCAGGCCCGGGATCAATTGTCCCAACGCCTCCTTCAGCGGCACGCCGGCCTGGGTCTGCTGGTCCAGTTGCTCGCGCTCGATCACCCAGACCGTGCCGGGCAACTCGCTGATGCTGGTCGGCGCGCGCGAGCCGATCACCACCATCTGCTGCTCCACCGGATCGGCAGCCAGCGCAGGAGCGGAAAACGAAGCGAAGAGGGACAGGGAAAGCGCCAGGGGAGCCGGGCGCAAAGGGATGGAGCGGGGCATGAGGAGATTTCCGAGTTGCTGTTGTTTTGATGGGCGGCAAAGCTAAACAAATCGATAATGATTATCAAATGATTCGAACTGTTTCAATGAGGCATGCCTGGCATCCAAAGCAAGATGAAATGCCTGACACGGGGCGCTGCGCATGGCGTGGCCCTACAGCGGATCCTCGGGCATTCCTCGATGATGATGCGGTATGCACATCTGTCGCCGGAGCACTTGGAATCGGCGATGCGCTTTTCTCCGATTACTCAGTCTGGCTACAAATTGACCACATGAGGATCTGTGGTAATCTGTAGTGAAGTTAACGCTTAACGTTAAGGGTTAATGAATGATTCTGACCTTTCGCTGCGACGAGACTCGTCAGCTTTTTGAGACGGGTCTTTCGAGGCGGTGGGGAGCGATCCTCACAGTCGCTACGCGTAAGCTCGCAATGCTTCATGCGGCTACGGAGCTTCGAGACCTGCGCTCTCCACCTGGAAACCGGTTGGAGCCGTTGCAGGGAAAGCGGGCGGGCCAACATAGCATCAGGATCAATGACCAGTGGCGTGTCTGTTTCGTCTGGACGGATGCGGGTCCCGAAGAAGTCGAAATAGTTGATTACCACTGAGGAGGTGGACCATGGCTACCAATGGTATGCGCCCCATCCATCCTGGGGAAATATTGCGCGATGAGTTTCTGATGGAGTTGGATATCTCTCCAGCTGCTCTAGCACGCGCTTTGAAAGTCTCCGCTCCGACAGTGAACGATATCGTTCGTGAGCAGCGTGGTATCTCCGCAGATATGGCGATTCGTCTGGGGCGTTACTTTGATACGTCCGCTCAGTTCTGGATGAATCTCCAGAGTGAGTATTCGTTAGCAACTGCTTATGCGGCGAATGGCAAGCAGATCGAACATGAGATTGAGCCGCTGCTTGCTCACGGATAGCAGTGACGTTGATCGTAGAGCCCCGCAGATGCGGGGCTTTTTTATGCGAACCGTAAATCGGTAAAGGGGGGCGTAGACGGTTTGTAGTCGGTTTGTAGTCTGCCGACCAAAACAAAAAGGGGTTAGCTTGCGCTAACCCCTTGAAAAATATGGTGGCTACACCGGGACTTGAACCTGGGACATCAGCATTATGAATCGCATGGAATGACCATCGCTCACCCTAAGAGGTCCATATTTCGGGCCTTTCAGAGCTGCGGTTAGCTTGTTTGGCCCCACTATTTCATACCGGCGCTATGAGGTAGTCACCTCTTATTCGGGCATGCAAGGAAGACCAGAGTGAACGCGACAGATCTACCCCGTATTACTGGTGTGGCGGTAACCAGTTTGGTCTGCAAAATGGCCGAGGTCGTGCGAGTGCACTACGACGTGAACTCCTTGGTGGTGGAGGTTCGCGACCTTGAATCTGATGTGCATTGGCAAATCGCCTTCCCTGGTGTCGAAGGTTTCCGTGTTCTTGATGAAGGGGACCTGGGAGAATTCTGGGGGCACGTTCCCGGCTTGGTCATTGAGGTGACCGCTGGCGGCTGGTGGGAACAGGAGTGCTCAAGGAGCGGGTTTGTCGGCCAATGGACCAAAGACGTTCGAGAGTACTTTGTAGGTGGCCAGAACGCCTGCGTGAGTGTGCTTTCATGGAGCGAGCCAGCTATAACGAAAGGAGCCCCCCATAGTCGGCACTTTTGCGAGAAGTAGTGGGCTCTCCTGCGAGTGTTTTATGAATCGCATGAGAGGTGGCTATCAGAGCCAGGATGGCCCGTGCTAAAGATTTGTGGAGCTGCCTCTACCCCAGATAGCCAGACTTTTTCAGAGAAAACACACCATGTAGTCATCAGCATCTTTACGACATCGGTGCTGGCCAATTAGTATCGAGAAACCATACGACACGCAGGGATGTGTAATGACGGTTTTCGTAGCGGGCGTCCATGGAGTTGGTAAAACCTATCTCTGCCAGCAGTTCGCTTGTGCTTTTCCCGTCCTTCATGAGAGTGCCAGCCGACTGATTCGGCGTGAACGCGCTTTGGCAGATTGGAGCTTGGATAAGCGAGTCGTCAATATTGACGAAAACCAAGCTGCTTTGTGTAGAGCCGTTCAGCGAATTACTTTGGAGGGTAGGCTGCTCTTGCTGGATGGACACTTCGTGCTTATTGATGAAAAGGCGGAGTTCGTCAATCTAGAAACTTCTATTTTTAAGAAACTACATCTTCATGGGGTTGTCCTTTTGGAGGCCAGCCCTGAGACCATAGTGGAGCGGCTTGTAGGGCGTGACAATTCAAAGACTACAGTAGACCTAGTTTCCTTTATGGAAGCGGAAAGGAAAAATGCTAAGTCTATATGCGATAATCTTGGGACTTCTCTTAAGGTTCTCTTTGAGCCTGATTTTGATGAGTTCTTTCAGGTCGTATCTGGTTTTTTTAAAAGGGAGGGATAAGCTTTGGATCTGGAGCTAAAGAAATTTAAAGATATAGACTTGACGGATCCTTTCTTTGACTCATTAAAGTCTTCCTATAAAGAGTTTGTAGAGTGGTTTGAACGTAAGGGTAATGAAAAGGCTTATGTGTTCTTAAAGAGCAGCGGAGCTCTAGATGGGTTTCTTTATTTGAAGTTGGAAGATGGCTTAGTTGATGATGTTTTGCCGCCGCTTCCCTCTGCTAAGCGTCTTAAGGTCGGCACTATGAAAATAAACGCTCATGGCACCAAGATGGGCGAAAGATTTATAAAAAAAATAATCGATCATGCCATTTCTTTCGCTGTTGACGAAGTGTATGTGACAGTATTCAAAGAGCATGAAGGGCTGATTCAGCTTCTTAAGAAGTATGGTTTTATGCAGCAGGGCGTCAAGAAAACTCTTAATGGGGTTGAGTTGGTTCTGGTTAAGAATATGAAATCAAATTATGTCTCTCAGTTTCAAAGCTATCCTTTGGTTAGCTTGAAAGGAGTGCGGTGCTATGTTGTGGCCATCGACCCTAGATGGCATACTCGGCTCTTGCCCGATTCAATGTTGAGTAATGAAAGTTCAGATATTGTTGAAGATATATCTTCTGCTAACAGTATTCACAAAATTTATATGGCTGGTATGCAGGGCATGGAGAACTTGCGTGCTGGAGACGTCATTGTTATCTATCGTATGAGCGATGGGCAAGGGCCCGCCCACTACAGATCGGTAGCCACATCTATTGGAGTAGTAGAGGAATATCGCCATATATCGAATTTTTCTTGCAAACAAGAATTTTTCCGATACTGTGAGCCTCACAGTGTTTTTAAGGCTCCAGAATTGGAACGGCTATGGATGAGAAAGAATTACCCACATGTTTTCAAATTCTCATACAATTTGGCTTTGAAAAAGAAAGTGACACGTCAGGTTCTTATTGAAGAACTAGGATTTCCAGGCGGAAATCAATACTGGGGTTTTTTTGAGATTCCCGCATCTCATGTTAAGGCTGTGGCAAAAAGGGGGATGATTCATGAAGGTCTTATTGTCGATTAAGCCTGAGTATGCGGAAAAGATACTACAAGGTGTAAAAAGATATGAATTTAGAAAGTGCATTTTTAAGAACAGGAATGTAAGGACGGTGGTGATATATGCCACGATGCCTGTTGGTAAGGTTGTTGGTGAGTTCGACTTTGAAGAAGTGCTTTCCGACTCTCCGAGTGTCATATGGTCCGAGACGTGTGAGTTTTCTGGTGTTTCTAGAAATTTCTTTAACTCGTACTTTAAAGGGAGGTTGGTCGCGCATGCAATAAAGGTTGGTGTAGTCCGTCGATATGATACCCCTCTGGCCTTAAGTAGGTTTGTTCCTAATGGTAGTGCACCCCAATCATATCGTTATCTCAGAGATGATCAGGGTGAGCTGGCTCTATAGTGATAAATTTTGTGGGGTGTGAATGAAGATTAATTTCTTTAAAAAATCAGGTGGAGGCGGTACTCCACGGAAGCTGGCCGCTTACTTGAGGCCTAATAATTGGGATGATTACAGTTTTAAAACTTTATTCTATTTGACGGTTTATGATGCTCACGGGGTGGAGCATGACATTGGTAACGTAAAGATAGGTTACGTTAACCAACCGCACGGATGGACTGAGAAGTCCTTGTCTGAACATTTCGAATTTTTATCTGAGGAATATTTTTCCTTAGGTCAAGATGTCGAGTATTATGAGAATTTGCAAAAAAAACTATCCCCAGAGTTGGTTGAGCAGATTCTTGTTGGGCTTCGAGATGTTGCTTATGATGAAAATATATACGCAATAGCTAAAGAGGAGTTGGTGTTCAATGACTCCCTAATGCGTGGTGTAAGTGTCGCCACCATTAACGTCCAGTACCGCAGGGTTATAGCGGGTGGAGCTGTACTCACGTCATTTGACTTTAGTTATTCTCGAGCGGCTACTAGTGTAATAGGTGGTGCTAAATTAAGTTTTAAGGTTGTTCCGAGTTCAAAGCCACCTACCAATATGCATGTTTTAATTGGCCGGAATGGCGTGGGGAAGACAACTCTATTGAATGGCATGATTCGGTCAATAATTCAGGGAGTTGGTTCGGAAGGGGGTGGGGGGGAATTTATTGATAATGATCCTTGGAGCGGTGGATCTATCAGTTCAGAGTATTTCAGTAGTGTTGTCTCGGTTTCATTTAGCGCATTTGATCCGTTCATTCCGCCCCGGGATCGAGTTAATAAAGCTGAGGGTACATGTTACTATTATATAGGTCTTAAAGACTCCAATTCGATAAAGTCGGATGGTTCGTATAGCCTAAAAACAATGATAGAACTTTCTCTTGAGTTTGTAAGGAGTCTGAGAGTTTGCTTTAGCTTGGAGAGGAAAAAGTCGCATTGGGTAAAAGCTATTAGAAGGCTTGAATCAGATTCAAATTTTCAAAGCATGAATCTTCCCGCTCTCGCGGAAGAGTTTGAACCTGAGGAGGCTTATAGAAGAGCAGATTATTTGTTTGCAAAAATGAGCTCTGGGCATGCGATTGTTTTACTTACTGTTACTCGGCTGGTTGAAACTTTAGAAGAGAAAACTTTGGTTCTTCTTGATGAACCTGAAAGCCATCTTCATCCTCCTTTATTATCTGCTTTTACTAGGGCTATGTCTGATCTGCTTACGGATAGAAATGGTGTGGCAATTATTGCAACCCACTCTCCAGTCGTATTGCAGGAAGTGCCTAGTTCTTGTGTTTGGAAAGTTAGACGTTCCAATTCTTTGACGTATGCTGAAAGACCTGAGTCAGAGACATTTGCTGAGAATGTTGGTGTATTGACTCGAGAGGTATTTGGACTAGAGGTTGCTAAATCAGGCTTTTATGATCTTTTGGCTCAGTCCATTTCAGAAGGTAAGAGCTATCAGGAGATATTTGAGGGTTACGGTGGGCAACTCGGATTTGAAGGGCAGGCCCTACTTAGGGCTCTTATTAAAACCCGAGAGGATGATGTTTTGTGAGAGCGCTTCCCAAACCTATGGATCTTTTTCAGGATGTTTTTAAATTATGTGTTGCAGGGGTGGGAGACGTTTCGCTCCAAGAGAAATATACGGAAATCCTTGAGGAGTTAATGGAAGATGCTGCCGCTTATGAGAGGCTTGGGGTAGATGGGGGATGGTGGACTATTCCTCCAAATAATCAGAGAAAAGAGGAGGTCGTAGTTGGACGGGTTAAGAAGTCTGAGCTGAAAGCACTTTATTCGAACTACTTGGTGGCACAGGGTAAACCTGCCCGCATTATATATGATAGGTTAATGGGGGCTGCTCCCGGAGAGCGATGCCCATACTGTGGTATTGGGCGTGTCAGCACTCTAGATCATTATCTTCCTAAGTCGAAATTTCCTCGTTTGTCAGTTTTGGTTGCTAATTTGGTGCCGTCTTGTCGAGACTGCAATATGGGCGGGAAAAGTACCTCTGTTGCTTCTAGAGCAGGTGCGCAGCCTATTCATCCATATTACGATGGTGACTATTTTAACTCAGCGCAATGGTTATTTTGCGAGGTTCAACATACTCGGCCCGCGGCTATTTCATTTTATGCTGATCCTCCTGCTATATGGCCAGATTTTGCTAGAGAAAGAACAAGGTCTCATATGTTGGCATTTGATTTGAATGCTCGGTTCTCTGTTGAAGCGGCAGAGGAGCTATCACATATAAGGCAAATGTTTATTGCGTATTATGAGGGTGCTTCGGCTGATGAGCGTGGACAGCATCTACTGAATATGGAGGGCGCAGAACGTCAGATTTATCCTAATTCATGGAAAAGAGCATTATATCAAGCGTTAGGAAATAGTCGGTGGTTCTGCGAAGTGGGGTATCGATAGTTTCCTACTTTACGATGCTTTGTCCTTGCCGAAGTGATTTCCAGAGGCTTGCGGAGAGAGGGGCACTTCACAGAACTCTCTTTCTTACTCTTTCAGTGAGCTCTTGTATACGGCTAATTTAGTTTCACTATATTTTTCAGTTTTTCCTGATCTTTAGAGTCGTTAATTATGTGCATCTTCCGGTGGCAGTTTGGACAAAGTGCAACAGTGTTCTCTACCGTGTCTGCCCCACCGTTCGCAAGCCACTCGATATGGTGCGTTTCCAGGTAAGGAGTACCGTCCTTTCGCTTAAACGGCGCTGGCTCGCCGCATAGCTCACAGCGGCCTTTAGCTCGCCGCCGTGCATTTTCGGCCACCCACGGAGAGCGCTGGTATTGAGTGGTGCTGACGTTGCGCGTGCCTACCCTTGTCTGCCCTTGCTGCTTTGCCAGTTTCTCGACTTCAGCGTCCCTTAGGTAGCGAGCTTTTTTATCTTTAATTTTTTCAAGCGCTTTCAACGTTTTATCTGGTATTTCCGGCAAACTGTAGTGGTCAACCCATCCCGGACAGTGGGTTG
>NZ_KV800252.1:0-3703 GCF_001810205.1 Pseudomonas sp. HMSC076A11
TCGAAACGAAGCTTCACCGAGGTGCTTGACAGCGAATTTGAACGCTGTAGAATGCGCCTCCCGCTGATCGGAAGATGGTTTGAAGGTCGGCGCAAGCGGTTGAGTAGAAAAGAAAATTTTCGAAAATAACGCTTGACGGAACGAGAGGTTGCTGTAGAATGCGCGGCCTCGGTTGAGACGAAAGCCTTGACCAACTGCTCTTTAACAAGTCGAATCAAGCAATTCGTGTGGGTGCTTGTGATGTAAGACTGGTGATCGCAAGATTATCAGCAACGCAAGTAACACTCGTGAATTCGAGAGTTTTATCTCTTTTTAAGAGAATGCGATTGCTGAGCCAAGTTTAGGGTTTTCTCAAAACCCAAGCAGTATTGAACTGAAGAGTTTGATCATGGCTCAGATTGAACGCTGGCGGCAGGCCTAACACATGCAAGTCGAGCGGATGAAGGGAGCTTGCTCCTGGATTCAGCGGCGGACGGGTGAGTAATGCCTAGGAATCTGCCTGGTAGTGGGGGATAACGTCCGGAAACGGGCGCTAATACCGCATACGTCCTGAGGGAGAAAGTGGGGGATCTTCGGACCTCACGCTATCAGATGAGCCTAGGTCGGATTAGCTAGTTGGTGGGGTAAAGGCCTACCAAGGCGACGATCCGTAACTGGTCTGAGAGGATGATCAGTCACACTGGAACTGAGACACGGTCCAGACTCCTACGGGAGGCAGCAGTGGGGAATATTGGACAATGGGCGAAAGCCTGATCCAGCCATGCCGCGTGTGTGAAGAAGGTCTTCGGATTGTAAAGCACTTTAAGTTGGGAGGAAGGGCAGTAAGTTAATACCTTGCTGTTTTGACGTTACCAACAGAATAAGCACCGGCTAACTTCGTGCCAGCAGCCGCGGTAATACGAAGGGTGCAAGCGTTAATCGGAATTACTGGGCGTAAAGCGCGCGTAGGTGGTTCAGCAAGTTGGATGTGAAATCCCCGGGCTCAACCTGGGAACTGCATCCAAAACTACTGAGCTAGAGTACGGTAGAGGGTGGTGGAATTTCCTGTGTAGCGGTGAAATGCGTAGATATAGGAAGGAACACCAGTGGCGAAGGCGACCACCTGGACTGATACTGACACTGAGGTGCGAAAGCGTGGGGAGCAAACAGGATTAGATACCCTGGTAGTCCACGCCGTAAACGATGTCGACTAGCCGTTGGGATCCTTGAGATCTTAGTGGCGCAGCTAACGCGATAAGTCGACCGCCTGGGGAGTACGGCCGCAAGGTTAAAACTCAAATGAATTGACGGGGGCCCGCACAAGCGGTGGAGCATGTGGTTTAATTCGAAGCAACGCGAAGAACCTTACCTGGCCTTGACATGCTGAGAACTTTCCAGAGATGGATTGGTGCCTTCGGGAACTCAGACACAGGTGCTGCATGGCTGTCGTCAGCTCGTGTCGTGAGATGTTGGGTTAAGTCCCGTAACGAGCGCAACCCTTGTCCTTAGTTACCAGCACCTCGGGTGGGCACTCTAAGGAGACTGCCGGTGACAAACCGGAGGAAGGTGGGGATGACGTCAAGTCATCATGGCCCTTACGGCCAGGGCTACACACGTGCTACAATGGTCGGTACAAAGGGTTGCCAAGCCGCGAGGTGGAGCTAATCCCATAAAACCGATCGTAGTCCGGATCGCAGTCTGCAACTCGACTGCGTGAAGTCGGAATCGCTAGTAATCGTGAATCAGAATGTCACGGTGAATACGTTCCCGGGCCTTGTACACACCGCCCGTCACACCATGGGAGTGGGTTGCTCCAGAAGTAGCTAGTCTAACCGCAAGGGGGACGGTTACCACGGAGTGATTCATGACTGGGGTGAAGTCGTAACAAGGTAGCCGTAGGGGAACCTGCGGCTGGATCACCTCCTTAATCGAAGATCCCGGCTTCTTCATAAGCTCCCACACGAATTGCTTGATTCACTGGTTAGACGATTGGGTCTGTAGCTCAGTTGGTTAGAGCGCACCCCTGATAAGGGTGAGGTCGGCAGTTCGAATCTGCCCAGACCCACCAATTGTTGGTGTGCTGCGTGATCCGATACGGGGCCATAGCTCAGCTGGGAGAGCGCCTGCTTTGCACGCAGGAGGTCAGGAGTTCGATCCTCCTTGGCTCCACCATCTAAAACAATCGTCGAAAGCTCAGAAATGAATGTTCGTGGATGAACATTGATTTCTGGTCTTTGCACCAGAACTGTTCTTTAAAAATTCGGGTATGTGATAGAAGTAAGACTGAATGATCTCTTTCACTGGTGATCATTCAAGTCAAGGTAAAATTTGCGAGTTCAAGCGCGAATTTTCGGCGAATGTCGTCTTCACAGTATAACCAGATTGCTTGGGGTTATATGGTCAAGTGAAGAAGCGCATACGGTGGATGCCTTGGCAGTCAGAGGCGATGAAAGACGTGGTAGCCTGCGAAAAGCTTCGGGGAGTCGGCAAACAGACTTTGATCCGGAGATCTCTGAATGGGGGAACCCACCTAGGATAACCTAGGTATCTTGTACTGAATCCATAGGTGCAAGAGGCGAACCAGGGGAACTGAAACATCTAAGTACCCTGAGGAAAAGAAATCAACCGAGATTCCCTTAGTAGTGGCGAGCGAACGGGGATTAGCCCTTAAGCTTCATTGATTTTAGCGGAACGCTCTGGAAAGTGCGGCCATAGTGGGTGATAGCCCCGTACGCGAAAGGATCTTTGAAGTGAAATCGAGTAGGACGGAGCACGAGAAACTTTGTCTGAACATGGGGGGACCATCCTCCAAGGCTAAATACTACTGACTGACCGATAGTGAACCAGTACCGTGAGGGAAAGGCGAAAAGAACCCCGGAGAGGGGAGTGAAATAGAACCTGAAACCGTATGCGTACAAGCAGTGGGAGCCTACTTGTTAGGTGACTGCGTACCTTTTGTATAATGGGTCAGCGACTTATATTCAGTGGCAAGCTTAACCGTATAGGGTAGGCGTAGCGAAAGCGAGTCTTAATAGGGCGTTTAGTCGCTGGGTATAGACCCGAAACCGGGCGATCTATCCATGAGCAGGTTGAAGGTTAGGTAACACTGACTGGAGGACCGAACCCACTCCCGTTGAAAAGGTAGGGGATGACTTGTGGATCGGAGTGAAAGGCTAATCAAGCTCGGAGATAGCTGGTTCTCCTCGAAAGCTATTTAGGTAGCGCCTCATGTATCACTCTGGGGGGTAGAGCACTGTTTCGGCTAGGGGGTCATCCCGACTTACCAAACCGATGCAAACTCCGAATACCCAGAAGTGCCGAGCATGGGAGACACACGGCGGGTGCTAACGTCCGTCGTGAAAAGGGAAACAACCCAGACCGCCAGCTAAGGTCCCAAAGTTGTGGTTAAGTGGTAAACGATGTGGGAAGGCTTAGACAGCTAGGAGGTTGGCTTAGAAGCAGCCATCCTTTAAAGAAAGCGTAATAGCTCACTAGTCGAGTCGGCCTGCGCGGAAGATGTAACGGGGCTCAAACCACACACCGAAGCTGCGGGTGTCACGTAAGTGACGCGGTAGAGGAGCGTTCTGTAAGCCTGTGAAGGTGAGTTGAGAAGCTTGCTGGAGGTATCAGAAGTGCGAATGCTGACATGAGTAACGACAATGGGTGTGAAAAACACCCACGCCGAAAGACCAAGGGTTCCTGCGCAACGTTAATCGACGCAGGG
>NZ_KV800253.1:0-1876 GCF_001810205.1 Pseudomonas sp. HMSC076A11
TCCTGCGCAACGTTAATCGACGCAGGGTTAGTCGGTTCCTAAGGCGAGGCTGAAAAGCGTAGTCGATGGGAAACAGGTTAATATTCCTGTACTTCTGGTTACTGCGATGGAGGGACGGAGAAGGCTAGGCCAGCTTGGCGTTGGTTGTCCAAGTTTAAGGTGGTAGGCTGAAATCTTAGGTAAATCCGGGGTTTCAAGGCCGAGAGCTGATGACGAGTCGTCTTTTAGATGACGAAGTGGTTGATGCCATGCTTCCAAGAAAAGCTTCTAAGCTTCAGGTAACCAGGAACCGTACCCCAAACCGACACAGGTGGTCGGGTAGAGAATACCAAGGCGCTTGAGAGAACTCGGGTGAAGGAACTAGGCAAAATGGCACCGTAACTTCGGGAGAAGGTGCGCCGGCTAGGGTGAAGGATTTACTCCGTAAGCTCTGGCTGGTCGAAGATACCAGGCCGCTGCGACTGTTTATTAAAAACACAGCACTCTGCAAACACGAAAGTGGACGTATAGGGTGTGACGCCTGCCCGGTGCCGGAAGGTTAATTGATGGGGTTAGCGCAAGCGAAGCTCTTGATCGAAGCCCCGGTAAACGGCGGCCGTAACTATAACGGTCCTAAGGTAGCGAAATTCCTTGTCGGGTAAGTTCCGACCTGCACGAATGGCGTAACGATGGCGGCGCTGTCTCCACCCGAGACTCAGTGAAATTGAAATCGCTGTGAAGATGCAGTGTATCCGCGGCTAGACGGAAAGACCCCGTGAACCTTTACTGTAGCTTTGCACTGGACTTTGAGCCTGCTTGTGTAGGATAGGTGGGAGGCTTTGAAGCGTGGACGCCAGTTCGCGTGGAGCCATCCTTGAAATACCACCCTGGCATGCTTGAGGTTCTAACTCTGGTCCGTAATCCGGATCGAGGACAGTGTATGGTGGGCAGTTTGACTGGGGCGGTCTCCTCCTAAAGAGTAACGGAGGAGTACGAAGGCGCGCTCAGACCGGTCGGAAATCGGTCGCAGAGTATAAAGGCAAAAGCGCGCTTGACTGCGAGACAGACACGTCGAGCAGGTACGAAAGTAGGTCTTAGTGATCCGGTGGTTCTGTATGGAAGGGCCATCGCTCAACGGATAAAAGGTACTCCGGGGATAACAGGCTGATACCGCCCAAGAGTTCATATCGACGGCGGTGTTTGGCACCTCGATGTCGGCTCATCACATCCTGGGGCTGAAGCCGGTCCCAAGGGTATGGCTGTTCGCCATTTAAAGTGGTACGCGAGCTGGGTTTAGAACGTCGTGAGACAGTTCGGTCTCTATCTGCCGTGGACGTTTGAGATTTGAGAGGGGCTGCTCCTAGTACGAGAGGACCGGAGTGGACGAACCTCTGGTGTTCCGGTTGTCACGCCAGTGGCATTGCCGGGTAGCTATGTTCGGAAAAGATAACCGCTGAAAGCATCTAAGCGGGAAACTTGCCTCAAGATGAGATCTCACTGGGAACTTGATTCCCCTGAAGGGCCGTCGAAGACTACGACGTTGATAGGCTGGGTGTGTAAGCGTTGTGAGGCGTTGAGCTAACCAGTACTAATTGCCCGTGAGGCTTGACCATATAACACCCAAACAATCTGATGATTGTGTGTTGTAAGGTGAAGTCGACGAACCGAAAGTTCGCATGAACCGCAAAACACCTTGAAATCACATACCTGAATCCGGATAGACGTAAGCCCAAGCGAACGGATATCCAACCGAATTGCTTGACGATCATAGAGCGTTGGAACCACCTGATCCCTTCCCGAACTCAGAAGTGAAACGACGCATCGCCGATGGTAGTGTGGGGTCTCCCCATGTGAGAGTAGGTCATCGTCAAGCTCCTATCCCAAAACCCCTGGTCAG
>NZ_KV800254.1:0-1620 GCF_001810205.1 Pseudomonas sp. HMSC076A11
AGAGTAGGGAAAATAAATCTGTCCCCTTTATGCTTGTCCCCTTTATGCTCCTGTCGCTTTTGCAGCGAAGAAACAGCGTTACACTACGAGAGCTTCAAAAACTCCAACCCTTCACATTTAATAATTTCGGAGGGTATTTCCTTATAAACAAAAAGCTCATCGCCCAGATTAATAAAACTTAAACACTCAGAATTACCAAAGCGGAGCAGCACCCCAGCAACCGAGTCTTCAACAGAGGATAAAATCAATGAGACCGAATTCAATTCCTCCCCTACAACTGACGAAAAAGCCTCGTCACTTTCTAGTGGGAAAATCTTTTCCGCCCCAAACTCCCCTAAGTCGCACTCAGCAACAACATCAGAGCTATATGCTATAGACGAGCCATCAGGAGCACACTTTAAAGTCCCAAAATCTTTTCCATCAAATAAAAGAGCTACCGCTTGCGGATTGCCATTTTTTTTCGATTCAAATACATGAAACACCCCCCAAACAAGGAGCAATCGCAGCCCTATGCAACCAATCAACCAAGATTTAAACGCTTCGGATACCACGATCATTGTGGATTACCTTTCAGCGCATTTTTCACGGACGTATTATTTATTCCATCTTTCATAATCGTCACAAATGTCCCGTCCGGTTTTGTAACCACAACATCATCACCCTTTATTCGGAAGAAGACGTCACCTCTCGTACCACCGCTCCCTTGACCTGCAAATTTCCCAGGGATTACTTTTTCTGGGTTATTGCCAATATCTTGGATTTTATCAAGTACCATCTGCCGATCAGCAGGATTTTTAGCACTTCCACCGAAGTCTTCGACGTGCTTTCCTAGCTTCTTCCCTAATTGCCCTGAATCAACCTTGAATTGTGCATTCGCACCTACGCCACTTGTAGGCACAGTCGTGGAGCCAGGTTTAGGTAGCAGTTGGACCTCGCCTTTTGCACCTTGCGGAGCCGGCAGCTTACCCAGTCCCTCGACCAAATCAGCAGCCTCGGATACTTTACCTTCCTTGTAAAGTGCCTTCGCCTTGGCCAGGATCTTCGCAGCGCCATCCCCAATGCCCGGCACCAAGCCTATTCCGGCCATCGTATAGTCGAAGGGGTCTTGCGCTTCGACAAACGCCTTGCCATCGCCATAACCTGGGATGAAGTCAGAACCCAAGCTGGCCATCGCCTCGGCCAGCCGCTTGGAATCAGCTGCCGTTATCGGGTCGTTGATCTGGTAGATGCTGCGCAGCTCGCCCTCAATGGTGTATGCCATCAGTTGCGGGTTCTGCTTGGCTTGCCGGTACTGCTCTTGTGCTTCTGGAGTCCAACTGGCCTGTTTCAAACTCTGGGCAGATTCCCAAGCCTCTTTACGCAGCGTCGTACATGTCGTGCTACTACCGCCCGAAGAACAGGCCGTAAGTAGTGCCAGATCGCGACTCCGGTCGAGTTGGTTTAATTCATCAACGCGGCCACAAGCGGTTGAGTCCCCGCCGTTACATGCCTTCTTGGCCTCGAAGCGTTCCTGGTTTTCTTCGTGGTTGAGGTAGTTGTATTGGACAGAATTCCTAAGAAAAAAGGGGACAGATTTATTTTCCCTACTCTAATCTCGGCCGCCCTTGCCCACGCCGCTCT
>NZ_KV800255.1:0-3492 GCF_001810205.1 Pseudomonas sp. HMSC076A11
TCTCCCACTACACCGACTGGACCATCGGCCACGTACACGCCGGCGCCCTCGGCTGGGTCGCGATGGTTTCCATCGGCTCGCTCTACCACCTGATCCCGAAGGTCTTCGGCCGCGAGAAGATGTACAGCCTGAGCCTGATCAACGCGCACTTCTGGCTGGCCACCATCGGCACCGTGCTGTACATCGCCTCGATGTGGGTCAACGGCATCACCCAGGGCCTGATGTGGCGCGCGGTTAACGAGGACGGCACCCTGACCTACTCCTTCGTCGAAGCGCTGGCCGCCGGCCACCCCGGCTTCATCGTGCGCATGCTCGGCGGTTTCATCTTCCTGCTCGGCATGTTCCTGATGGCCTACAACACCTGGCGCACCGTCAGTGCCGCCAAGCCGGCCGAATACGAAGCCGCCGCACAGATCGCCTGAGGAGCCGAGCATGAAACACGAAATACTCGAGAAGAACGTCGGCCTGCTGGCGCTATGCATGGCCGTGGCCGTGAGCATCGGCGGCCTGACCCAGATCGTGCCGCTGTTCTTCCAGGACGTGACCAACACCCCGGTCGAAGGCATGAAGCCCTATACCGCGCTGCAACTGGAAGGCCGCGACATCTATATCCGCGAAGGCTGCGTCGGCTGCCACTCGCAGATGATCCGTCCGTTCCGCGCCGAAACCGAACGCTACGGCCACTACTCGGTGGCCGGCGAGAGCGTCTGGGACCACCCGTTCCTGTGGGGTTCCAAGCGTACCGGTCCGGACCTGGCCCGCGTCGGTAGCCGCTACTCCGACGACTGGCACCGCGCGCACCTGTTCAACCCGCGCAACGTGGTGCCCGAGTCGAAGATGCCGGCCTACCCGTGGCTGGTGGAGAACAAGCTCGACGGCAAGGACATCGAGAAGAAGCTCGAAGTGATGCGCACCCTCGGCGTGCCCTATACCGACGAAGACATCAAAGGCGCCAAGGACTCGCTGAAAGGCAAGACCGAAATGGATGCCGTGGTCGCCTACCTGCAGGTGCTCGGCACCTCGATCAAGAACAAACGGTGACGGCAATGGATATCGGGACGCTGCGAGGACTCGGCACGCTGCTGATCATGGTCGCCTTCATCGGTCTGGTGATCTGGGCCTACAGCGGCAAACGCAAGAAGAGCTTTGACGAAGCGACGATGCTGCCCTTCGCAGACGATCCCGAAGCCAAAAAGCACGTCGAGCAAGCTTCTAGGAGTAACAAAGAATGACCACCTTCTGGAGTCTGTACATCACAGCTCTTACCGTCGGTACCTTGATCGCCCTGCTCTGGCTGGTCTTCGCCACCCGCAAGGGCGAGGCCAAGGGTACTACCGAAAAGACCATGGGCCACTCCTACGACGGCATCGAGGAGTATGACAACCCGCTGCCGAAGTGGTGGTTCATGCTGTACATCGGCACCATCGTCTTCTCCGTCGGCTACCTGGTCCTGTACCCGGGCCTGGGTAACTGGAAAGGCGTGCTGCCGGGCTACGAGGGCGGCTGGACCCAGGACAAGCAGTGGGAACGCGAGATGAACATCGCCCAGGAGAAGTATGGGCCGATCTTCGCCAAGTACGCCGCCATGCCTATCGAGGAAGTGGCCAAGGACGAGCACGCCATGAAGATGGGCAGCCGCATGTTCGCCACCTACTGCTCGATCTGCCACGGTTCCGACGCCAAGGGCGCCCTCGGCTTCCCCAACCTGGCCGACAACGAGTGGCGCTGGGGCGGTGACCCGCAGAGCATCGAGACCACCATCCTCGGCGGTCGCCACGCGATCATGGCGGCCTGGGGCGACATCCTCGGCGAAGACGGGGTGAAGAACGTCGCCGCCTACGTCCGCACCGAACTCGCCGGGCTGAAGCTGCCGGAAGGCACCAAGGCCGACGTCGAGGCCGGCAAGCAGATCTTCTCGGTCAACTGCGTCGCCTGCCACGGCCCGGAAGGCAAGGGTACCGCCCTGGTCGGCGCGCCGAACCTGACCAACCCCGGCGCGTTCATCTACGGCTCCAGCTACGCCCAGCTCCAACAAACCATCCGCCATGGCCGCCAGGGCCAGATGCCGGCCCAGGAGCCCTACCTGGGCAAGGAAAAGGTGCACATCCTGGCCGCCTACATCTACAACCTGTCGCACAACCAGGGCAGCAACTGCCCCCTCCCCCCCCCCGCGCCCTCCCGGGCGCGGGTCCTTCCCCCGGTCTCAGACCTTAGTCCCAGGCGGCGCGACGAAGTGTCGCACCAGCGGACGCCTTTCCTACCCTTCCTTTTCAATCGCGTCTAAGCTGCTCTGCATTCGTCCCTCTCCGGCAGAGCGACGGGACACCTAACTTCACCGGCCGAACCCACTCGTCCGGATAGCGCCAGAAAGCCATACGGCCGCCTTGGAAAGCGCTCTGAAGCAGGCATCAAACTGGCGTCGCCCCTGGCCTGGCGCGTTGCAATGCCCACCCGCTTTCTCCATACTTGCCGCCGATTTTTTGTCCCTAAAAAAGTCCATTAACCGTGGAACCCCTAGCATGAGCACAGCAATCAGTCAGACTGCTTATAACTATAAGGTGGTCCGCCAGTTCGCCGTTATGACGGTGGTCTGGGGGGTCATTGGAATGGGTCTCGGTGTCCTGATCGCCGCCCAACTGGTATGGCCCGAATTGAACTTCGACCTGCCGTGGACGAGCTTCGGCCGCCTTCGCCCCCTGCACACCAACGCGGTGATCTTCGCCTTCGGTGGGTGCGCCCTCTTCGCCACCTCGTACTACGTGGTGCAACGTACCTCGCAAGCCCGACTGATTTCAGACACGCTGGCGGCCTTCACCTTCTGGGGTTGGCAGGCCGTGATCGTGGGCGCCGTGCTGACCCTGCCGCAGGGTTTCACCACCTCCAAGGAATACGCCGAACTGGAATGGCCGCTGGCCATCCTCCTGGCGATCGTCTGGATCACCTACGCGATCGTGTTCTTCGGCACCATCGTCAAGCGCAAGGTCAAGCACATCTATGTGGGCAACTGGTTCTACGGTGCCTTCATCCTGGTGACGGCGATGCTGCACATCGTCAACCACATGTCGCTGCCGGTGAGCTGGTTCAAGTCCTACTCCGCCTACTCCGGCGCCACCGATGCGATGGTCCAGTGGTGGTACGGCCACAACGCCGTGGGCTTCTTCCTGACCACCGGCTTCCTCGGCATGATGTACTACTTCGTGCCCAAGCAGGCCGAGCGTCCGGTCTATTCCTATCGCCTGTCCATCGTCCACTTCTGGGCGCTGATCTCCCTGTACATCTGGGCCGGCCCGCACCACCTGCACTACACCGCGCTGCCGGACTGGGCGCAGTCGCTGGGCATGGTGATGTCGCTGATCCTCCTGGCGCCGAGCTGGGGCGGCATGATCAACGGCATGATGACCCTCTCCGGCGCCTGGCATAAGCTGCGCACCGACCCGATCCTGCGCTTCCTGGTGGTCTCCCTGGCCTTCTACGGCATGTCCACCTTCGAAG
>NZ_KV800255.1:3592-4199 GCF_001810205.1 Pseudomonas sp. HMSC076A11
CGCCCTCGGCTGGGTGGCGATGATCTCCATCGGCTCGCTCTACCACCTGATCCCGAAAGTCTTCGGTCGCCCGCAGATGCACAGCATCGGCCTGATCAACGCGCACTTCTGGCTGGCCACCATCGGCACCGTGCTGTACATCGCCTCGATGTGGGTCAACGGCATCACCCAGGGCCTGATGTGGCGCGCGGTCAACGAGGACGGCACCCTGACCTACTCCTTCGTTGAAGCACTGGTCGCAAGCCACCCGGGCTTCATCGTGCGCATGATCGGCGGTGGTTTCTTCCTCACCGGCATGCTGCTGATGGCCTACAACACCTGGCGCACCGTGCGTGCTGCCAAGCCGGCCGAATACGAAGCCGCCGCGCAGATCGCCTGAGGAGCCCGACGTAAATGAAGAACCACGAAATACTCGAGAAGAACGTCGGCCTGCTGGCCATCTTCATGGTGATCGCCGTCAGCATCGGCGGCCTGACCCAGATCGTTCCGCTGTTCTTCCAGGACGTGACCAATACCCCGGTCGAAGGCATGAAGCCGCGTACCGCCCTGGAACTGGAAGGTCGTGACATCTACATCCGCGAAGGCTGCGTCGGCTGCCACTCGCAGA
>NZ_KV800255.1:4299-20361 GCF_001810205.1 Pseudomonas sp. HMSC076A11
ACCACCCGTTCCTGTGGGGTTCCAAGCGTACCGGCCCGGACCTGGCCCGCGTCGGCGGCCGTTACTCCGACGACTGGCACCGCGCGCACCTGTACAACCCGCGCAACGTGGTGCCCGAGTCGAAGATGCCTGCCTACCCGTGGCTGGTAGAGAACAAGCTTGATGGCAAGGACACCGCCACCAAGATGGAAGTCCTGCGCAAGCTGGGCGTGCCTTACACCGACGAGGACATCGCCGGTGCACGTGAAGCCGTGAAGGGCAAGACCGAGATGGACGCCCTGGTGGCGTTCCTTCAAGGCCTGGGAACCTCTATCAAGAGCAAACGGTGAGTGTGATGGATATCGGGACTCTGCGTGGACTGGGCACCGTGGTGATCATGGTCGCCTTCATCGGCCTGGTGATCTGGGCCTACAGCGGCAAGCGCAAGAAGAGCTTCGACGAAGCGACGATGCTGCCCTTCGCAGACGATCCCGAAGCCAAAAAGCACGTCGAGCAAGCTTCTAGGAGTAACAAAGAATGACGACCTTCTGGAGTCTGTACATTACAGCTCTCACCCTCGGCACCCTGCTGGCGCTGACCTGGCTGATCTTCGCCACCCGCAAGGGCCAGCGCAGCAGCACCACCGACGAGACCGTGGGCCACTCCTACGACGGCATCGAGGAGTACGACAACCCGCTGCCGAAGTGGTGGTTCATGCTGTTCGTCGGCACCCTGGTGTTCGCCGTGGGCTACCTGGCCCTGTACCCGGGCCTGGGCACCTGGAAAGGCCTGATGCCGGGCTACCAGTCCGCCGACGAATTCGCCGACAAGGAAAAAGGCTGGACCGGCGTCCACCAGTGGGAAAAGGAAATGGCCAAGGCCGACGAGAAATACGGCCCGATCTTCGCCAAGTTCGCCGCGATGCCCATCGAGGAAGTCGCCAAGGATCCGCAGGCGGTGAAAATGGGCGGTCGCCTGTTCGCCTCCAACTGCTCGATCTGCCACGGCTCCGACGCCAAGGGCGCCTACGGCTTCCCCAACCTGACCGACGCCGACTGGCGCTGGGGCGGCGAGCCGGAAACCATCAAGACCACCATCATGGCTGGCCGCCACGCCGCCATGCCGGCCTGGGGTGAAGTGATCGGCGAGGAAGGCGTGAAGAACGTCGCCGCTTTCGTCCTCACCCAGATGGATGGCCGCAAGCTGCCGGAAGGCGCCAAGGCAGACATCGAGGCCGGCAAGCAGGTCTTCGCCACCACCTGCGTCGCCTGCCACGGTCCGGAAGGCAAGGGCACCCCAGCGATGGGCGCTCCCGATCTGACCCACCCCGGCGCGTTCATCTACGGCTCCAGCTTCGCGCAACTGCAGCAGACCATCCGCTACGGTCGCCAGGGCGTGATGCCGGCGCAACAGGAACACCTGGGCAACGACAAGGTGCACCTGCTGGCCGCCTACGTATACAGCCTGTCGCACGGTGAGAAGAGCGCCGAATAAGCGCTCCCCTCCCCCACGACCCAGACGGCGCCGGCAACCCCGGCGCCGTTTTATTTTGTGCAAAAGAAAAGCGCGAATGGGACAATACGCGACCAAAAGTCGCACAGTTACCGCAAAAAGCCTGATAGATCAGGCGTATAATCAGTAGGCGTGCAACTATTTTCTGACCCTGTCGGCATGTACCGGCCGGGCGCCCCCCACTGCCGTGGTACGCACTGATGAGCAAACAGATTCCCGTTCAAGACGTCACCCCGCCTGCCAAGGGCGACACCAATAACAACGATCTCTACGCCAAGCGCGAGAAGATCTACACCCGGGCCTTCACCGGTATCTTCCGCCGACTGCGCATGGTGGGCGGTGCGGCGCTCTTCCTCCTCTACTTCGGAACCGTCTGGCTCAACTGGAGCGGTCGCCAGGCCGTCTGGTGGGACCTGCCCGAGCGCAAGTTCTACATCTTCGGCGCCACCTTCTGGCCGCAGGACTTCATGCTGCTGTCCTGGCTGCTGATCGTCTGCGCCTTCGGCCTGTTCTTCATCACCGTGTTCGCCGGTCGCGTCTGGTGCGGCTATACCTGCCCGCAGAGCGTGTGGACCTGGATCTACATGTGGTGCGAGAAGGTCACCGAAGGCGACCGCAACCAGCGCATCAAGCTGGACAAGGCCCCGATGAGCGGCAACAAGCTGCTGCGCAAGACCGCCAAGCACAGCCTGTGGCTGCTGATCGGCCTGGTCACCGGCCTGACCTTCGTCGGCTACTTCTCGCCGATCCGCGAGCTGATTCCCGAGCTGCTCACCGGCCAGGCCGACGGCTGGGCCTACTTCTGGGTCGGCTTCTTCACCCTGGCCACCTACGGCAACGCCGGCTGGCTGCGCGAGCAGGTGTGCATCTACATGTGCCCCTACGCGCGCTTCCAGAGCGTGATGTTCGACAAGGACACCCTGATCGTCTCCTACGATCCGCGTCGTGGCGAGAAGCGCGGCCCGCGCAAGAAGTCCCTCGACTACAAGGCCCAGGGCCTGGGCGACTGCATCGACTGCACGATGTGCGTGCAGGTCTGCCCGACCGGCATCGACATCCGCGACGGCCTGCAGATCGAGTGCATCGGCTGCGCCGCGTGCATCGACGCCTGCGACAGCATCATGGAGAAGATGAACTACCCGAAAGGGCTGATCAGCTACACCACCGAGCACAACCTCAACGGCCAGAAGACCCACCTGGCCCGGCCGCGCCTGATCGGCTACGCCATCGCCCTGGTACTGATGATTTCCGCCCTGATCACCGCGGTGGTCCTGCGTCCGCTGGTCGGCTTCGACGTCAGCAAGGACCGCGTGCTCTACCGCGAGAACGAACTCGGCCGCATCGAGAACGTGTACAGCCTGAAGATCATGAACAAGGATCAGCAGGACCACACCTACATCCTCGGCGCCAAGGGCCTCGAAGGCCTGACCCTGGAAGGCCGGCGCGAGCTGAAGGTGGCGGCGGGCGACATCCTCAACCTGCCGATGGAACTGTCCATCGAGCCGGAGAAGCTGCCTTCGACCACCAACGAGATCGTCTTCACCATCGAGTCGGCCGACGACCCGAGCATCCATAAAGAAGCGAAGAGTCGCTTCATTGGCCCACGCACCCGTTGAGTAACTTGAGCATGCAGTCCGAGACCCACCCTCAACCCTGGTACAAACACTTCTGGGCCTGGTTCATCGTGGCCCTCCTGGCGACCTCGGTGGTGCTCGGGCTGAGCCTGGTCACCATCGCGGTGCGCAACCAGGACACCCTGGTCACCGACAACTACTACGAGGCCGGCAAGGGCATCAACCGCTCCCTGGAACGCGAGAACCTGGCCGTACGCCTGCAAGTGCACGCCAAGGTCAAGGTCGACGACCTGACCGGCGAAGTCGAAGTGCGCCTGACCGGCAACAGCCGTCCGGAGCAACTCACCCTCAACCTGATCTCGCCGACCCAGCCGGAGAAGGACCGCCGCGTGGAGCTGCTGCGCAGCAACTCCGACCGCGAGCGCTACGTCGGGCAACTGACCGACGCCGTCGAGGGCCGTCGCTTCGTCGAACTGCTCGGCCAGGAAGGCAGCGGCCAGTGGCGCCTGTTCGAGGAAGAGGTGGTATCGCCGACCGTGGTCATGGAGCTGGGTGACGAACCGCTCCAGGGAGCAGAAGCGAAGCGCCCATGAGCGCCCCCCTGCCCTGCTACCACTGCGGCTTGCCGGTCCCCGCCGGCAGCCGCTTCGAGGCCCGCGTGCTCGGCGAGACGCGGGCCATGTGCTGTCCCGGCTGCCAGGCGGTGGCCGAGGCCATCGTCGCCGGCGGCCTGGAAAGCTACTACCGGCACCGCAGCGAAAACGCCGCCAATCCCGAGGCATTGCCCAAGGCGCTCAGCGAGGAGTTGCAGCTCTACGACCGCCCGGACGTACAGGGTGGCTTCGTCCGCCATGAGGGCGAGCTGGCGGAAACCAGCCTGATGATCGAAGGCATCAGTTGCGCTGCCTGCGGCTGGCTGATCGAGAAGCACCTGCGCCAGTTGCCTGGCGTGGCCGAGGCGCGGCTCAACCTGTCCAACCATCGCCTGCACGTGCGCTGGCAGGACAGCCAGCTGCCGCTCAGCCAGTTGCTCGGCGAACTGCGCCAGATCGGCTATGCCGGCCATCCCTACCAACCCGACCGCGCCACCGAGCGCCTGGCCATGGAGAACCGTCACGCCCTGCGCCAGCTCGGTGTCGCCGGGCTGCTGTGGATCCAGGTGATGATGGCGGTGATGGCGACCTGGCCGGAATTCAACCTCGACCTTTCCGCCGGCATGGACCGCATCCTGCGCTGGGTCAGCCTGATCCTCACCACGCCGATCGTCTTCTACTGCTGCGGCCAGTTCTTCCGTGGCGCCCTGCGCGACCTGCGCACCCGCCACCTGACCATGGACGTCTCGGTGTCGCTGGCGATCGGCGGCGCCTACGTCGCCGGCATCTGGTCGACGATCACCGGCCAAGGCGAACTGTATTTCGACGCGGTCGGCATGTTCGCCCTGTTCCTCCTCGCCGGCCGCTACCTCGAACGCCGCGCGCGGGAGCGCACCGCCGCCTCCACCGCGCAACTGGTCAACCTGCTGCCGGCGTCCTGCCTGCGCCTGGACGCCGCCAACCAGGGCGAGCGCATCCTGCTCAGCGAACTGCGCGTCGGCGACCGCGTGCTGGTACCGCCAGGCGCCGTGCTGCCAGCCGACGGAGTGATCCTCGACGGCCAGTCCAGCGTCGACGAGTCGCTGCTCACCGGCGAGTACCTGCCCCATCCACGCCAGGCCGGCGACGCCGTCACCGGCGGAACCCTGAACGTCGAGGGGCCGCTGACCGTCGAGGTCGGCGCCCTTGGCGACGACAGCCGCCTGTCGGCCATCGTCCGCCTGCTGGAACGCGCCCAGGCGGACAAGCCGCGCCTGGCGGAACTGGCCGACAAGGTCGCGCAGTGGTTCCTGCTCATCGTCCTGCTGGTCGCCGCAGCGGTCGGCGTGCTGTGGTGGCAGGTCGACCACCAGCGCGCCTTCTGGGTGGTGCTGTCGCTGCTGGTCGCCACCTGCCCCTGCGCCCTGTCGCTGGCCACGCCCACCGCGCTCACCGCGGCCACCGGCAGCCTGCACAAGCTCGGCCTGCTGATCACGCGCGGGCACGTGCTGGAAGGGCTGAACCATATCGACACGGTAATCTTCGACAAGACCGGCACCCTCACCGAAGGCCGCCTGACGCTCAAGCAGGTGCTACCCCTGCGCGATCTCGACGCGGATCGCTGCCTGGCCCTCGCCGCCGCCCTCGAGAACCGTTCCGAACACCCCATCGCCCGCGCCTTCGGCCGTGCGCCGGAGGCCGCCGACAGCGTCGCAAGCCATCCGGGACTGGGCCTCGAAGGCCTGGTGGAAGGCCGCCGCCTGCGCATCGGCCAGGCCGCCTTCGTCAGTAACCTGGGCGGCAGCGCCACGCCCGCGATGCCCGGCGACTCCGGACAGTGGCTGCTGCTCGGCGACGAGCAGGGACCGCTGGCCTGGTTCGGTCTCGACGACCGCCTGCGCAGCGACGCCCCCGCCCTGCTCGCCGCCTGCAAGGCGCGCGGCTGGCGCACCCTCCTGCTATCCGGCGACGCCTCGCCGATGGTCGCCAGCGTCGCTGCCGAACTGGGCATCGACGAAGCCCGCGGCGGCCTGACCCCGGACGACAAGCTGGCCATGCTCGAACGCCTGCACGGCGAGGGCCGCCGGGTGCTGATGCTCGGCGACGGAGTCAACGACGTACCGGTGCTCGCCGGTGCCGACATCAGCGTCGCCATGGGCAGCGCCACCGACCTGGCCAAGACCAGCGCCGACGCGGTGCTCCTGTCCAACCGCCTGGACAGCCTGGTGCAGGCTTTCCGGCTGGCGCGCCGCACCCGCCATATCATCATCGAGAACCTGGCCTGGGCCAGCCTGTACAATGGCCTGGTCCTGCCCTTCGCCGCGCTCGGCTGGATCACCCCGGGCTGGGCGGCGATCGGCATGTCGGTCAGTTCGCTGCTGGTGGTGGTCAACGCCCTGCGGCTGACCCGAATCCCTTCGCCGAGGTCCGTATGGCCGCGCTCTACATCCTGATCCCCGTCGCGATCGTCATCGTCGCCATCGCCATCTACGTGTTCTTCTGGGCGGTGGACAGCGGCCAGTACGACGATCTCGACGGCCCCGCCCACAGCATTCTCTTCGACGACGAAGACCCGAAGCACCAGGCCGGCGTCGACGAAGCGGAGAAGCCGTCGAAACCCGAGGACCGACCGCGTGGCTGAACTGGCGCCGCTGCTGGTTTCCGCGCTGATCCTCGGCCTGCTCGGGGGAGGCCACTGCCTGGGCATGTGCGGCGGCCTGATGGGCGCACTGACCCTGGCCATTCCCGCCGAACAGCGCGGCCGTCGTCTGCGCCTGCTGCTGGCCTACAACCTCGGCCGCATCCTCAGCTACGCCTGCGCCGGCCTGCTGCTCGGCCTGGCCGGCTGGGCGGTGGCGCGCACCCCGTTGGCCGGCGCGCTGCGGGTGGTCGCCGGGCTGCTGCTGATCGCCATGGGACTCTACCTGGCCGGCTGGTGGAGCGGCCTGACCCGCGTCGAGGCGCTCGGTCGCGGCCTCTGGCGCCACCTGGAACCCTTCGCCCGGCGCCTGCTGCCGGTCTCCAGCCTGCCACGGGCCCTGCTGCTCGGAGCGATCTGGGGCTGGCTGCCCTGCGGGCTGGTCTACAGCACCCTGCTCTGGGCCACCAGCCAGGGATCGGCACTGGACAGCGCGCTGCTGATGCTGGCGTTCGGCCTCGGCACCTGGCCGGTTCTGCTGGCCACCGGCATGGCCGCCGAACGGGTGACCGCCCTGCTGCGCCGTCGCGGCGTACGCATCGTGGGCGGCCTGATGGTCATCCTCTTCGGCCTCTGGACCCTCCCAGGACCGCACCAGGCCTGGCTGATGGGGCATTGACGGACGCCCGTCCCAACATCGGGCGACACATCCTGTATACATTCACCCGCTTGATACAAATCAACAGGCCTTCCCGGCGCAATCCCTAGACTTCCCGACTAAAGCTCGCCAACTGGGGATCTCTGGCATGCTCGACACCATTCGCTGGGACGCTGACCTGATTCGGCGCTACGACCTTTCCGGCCCGCGTTACACCTCCTATCCGACCGCCGTGCAGTTCCACGAAGGCATCGGCCCGTTCGACCAGTTGCACGCCCTGCGCGACAGCCGGAAGGGCGGACACCCCCTGTCGCTCTACGTGCACATCCCGTTCTGCGCCAACATCTGCTACTACTGCGCCTGCAACAAGGTGATCACCAAGGATCGCGGGCGCAGCGCGCCGTACCTCGCGCGCCTGGTCCGCGAGATCGAGATCGTCAGCCGCCACCTCTCCCGCGAGCAGGTGGTCGAGCAACTGCACTTCGGTGGCGGAACCCCGACCTTCCTCAGTCCCGGCCAGTTGCGCGAACTCATGTCGCAATTGCGCACCCACCTCAACCTGCTGGACGACGATTCGGGCGACTACGGCATCGAGATCGACCCACGCGAGGCCGACTGGTCGACCATGGGCCTGCTCCGCGAACTCGGTTTCAACCGCGTCAGCCTCGGCGTACAGGACTTCGACATGGAGGTGCAGAAGGCGGTCAACCGCATGCAGACCCCGGAGGAGACCCGTACCATCGTCGAGGCCGCGCGCACCCTGCAGTACCGCTCGATCAACCTCGACCTGATCTACGGACTGCCGAAACAGACGCCGGACAGCTTCGCCCGCACGGTCGACGAAGTGATCGCGCTACAGCCGGATCGCCTCTCGGTGTTCAACTACGCCCACCTGCCCGAGCGTTTCATGCCGCAGCGGCGGATCAACGCCGACGACCTGCCGAGCCCGGGCCAGAAGCTGGAAATGCTCCAGCGCACCACCGAGCAACTCGCCGCGGCGGGCTACCGCTATATCGGCATGGATCACTTCGCCCTGCCCGACGACGAGCTGGCCAGCGCCCAGGAAGACGGCACCCTGCAACGCAATTTCCAGGGCTACACCACGCACGGGCACTGTGACCTGGTAGGTCTCGGGGTCTCGGCGATCAGCCAGATCGGCGACCTCTACAGCCAGAACAGCAGCGACATCAACGACTACCAGACCAGCCTCGACAACGGCCAGTTGGCGATCCGTCGCGGCCTGCACTGCAACAGCGACGACCGGGTGCGGCGCGCAGTGATCCAGCAACTGATCTGCCACTTCGAACTGGCCTTCGAGGATATCGAGACGGAGTTCGGCATCGACTTCCGCAGCTACTTCGCCGAGCTGTGGCCCGACCTCGAACGCTTCGCCGCCGACGGCCTGATCCGCCTGGACGCCAAGGGCATCGACATCACCTCCTCCGGGCGTCTGCTGGTGCGTTCGATCTGCATGCTGTTCGACCGCTACCTGCCCAGCCTCAACCGGCAGCGCTTCTCCCGGGTGATCTGAAAGCGCACCGCCCTGCCCGCACGACAGGGCGGTGAATCCCCGCCCCTTCTACCGGCTGCCCATGACCTTCATGATCAGCGCCGGGTCGCTGATACCCATCTCCTTGATGGCCGATGCCATCGCTGCCGTTGCCGTCTGCAGGGCGGAGTTGAGTTGTTGCAACTCCTTCTGCAACTCAGGCACGCGAGCCTCCTTCGCCCCCGGATCGGACGACCTCATGGCCTCCTGCAGCTCCCTGAGCTTCTCTTCGATCTTCTTCTTCAACTCGCGGATCATCTTCACCATCGGCCGCAACTCCTGCGGGATATCCTCGTCCTCCTCCTCCACCGGCACCCCCATGGTGGCGGCCAGCTCGCGCCCTGCCTGGGAAAGCTGTACATGCTGATCGGCGGCGTCGGTACCGGCGGCCGGGTCTTCCGCCTGCTCGGCGGTGCCGGTCCGCGCGGCCTTGGCGTCCGCGGCGGCGCGCGATGAGGGCGGCACCTGGGTGGTGATCCAGCCACTGAGGGTCAACATTCCAGTCACTCCGGGAAAAATGGAATTCTTCCATTGGATCGGCCCACGCGTCGCGAACTTGAGCCCCCTTTTCGTCGCCCCTTGACAGGGTGCGACAGGTAGTCGCAGTTGTTTGACGCAAGTCACTGATTGGAAACGCCATCGGCCTGTCAGAAATGGTCGTTGCCAGACCTATGGCTGGCACCCGCATCGCGGCTGCGTTACCCTTACTCCTGTTGTGCCTTTAACCTAGCAAGGACCCCTCAATGGCCGAAACCATCAAGGTGCGCGCACTGCCCCAAGCACACTGCAAGGATTGCAGTCTGGCCCCGCTGTGCCTCCCCCTGTCGCTGACCGTGGAAGACATGGATTCGCTGGACGAGATCGTCAAGCGCGGTCGTCCCCTGAAGAAAGGCGAATTCCTGTTCCGCCAGGGCGATCCTTTCGGCTCGGTCTTTGCCGTGCGCTCCGGCGCCCTGAAAACCTTCAGCATCACCGATGCCGGCGAAGAGCAGATCACCGGCTTCCACCTGCCCAGCGAGCTGGTCGGCCTGTCCGGGATGGATACCGAGACCTATCCGGTATCCGCCCAGGCCCTGGAAACCACCTCGGTCTGCGAGATTCCCTTCGAGCGCCTGGACGAACTGTCCGAGCAGCTGCCGCAACTGCGCCGCCAACTGATGCGCCTGATGAGCCGGGAAATCCGCGATGACCAGCAGATGATGCTGCTGCTGTCGAAGAAGACTGCCGACGAGCGCATCGCCACCTTCCTGGTCAACCTGTCGGCGCGCTTCCGTGCCCGTGGCTTCTCCGCCCAGCAGTTCCGCCTGGCCATGTCGCGCAACGAGATCGGCAACTATCTCGGCCTGGCCGTAGAAACCGTGTCGCGGGTCTTCACCCGCTTCCAGCAGAACGGCCTGATCAGCGCGGAAGGCAAGGAAGTGCACATCCTCGACTCCATCGAGCTGTGCGCCCTCGCCGGCGGCCAGCTGGAAGGCTGAAGCGCCTGCGAACCGCCAACGGGCCCGCCTCAACGCGGGCCCGTTGTATGATGGGCCCCGAAAAACGCCCAGCCCAGGATCTTCCATGATTTTCGACGAGTTCACCCTCAAGTCGCAGATCCGCGCCGTGCCGGACTTTCCCAAGCCCGGCGTGGTGTTCCGCGACATCACCCCGCTGTTCCAGTCGCCACGCGCGCTGCGCATGACCGTGGACAGCTTCGTCCAGCGCTACATCGAGGCCGATTTCAGCCACATCGGCGCCATGGATGCCCGCGGCTTCCTCATCGGCTCGGCGGTGGCCTATGCGCTGAACAAGCCGCTGGTCCTGTTCCGCAAGCAGGGCAAGCTACCCGCCGACGTACTCGCCGAGGGCTACCAGACCGAATACGGCGAGGCCTTCCTCGAAGTACATGCCGACAGCCTCTGCGAAGGCGACAGCGTACTGATCTTCGACGACCTCATCGCCACCGGCGGGACCCTGCTGGCGGCCGCGAGCCTGGTACGACGCCTCGGGGCCAGGGTCTTCGAGGCCGCGGCGATCATCGACCTGCCGGAACTCGGCGGCTCCACTCGCCTGCAGGACGCCGGCATCTCCACCTTCAGTCTCACCGCGTTCACTCTCGACGAGCGTTGATACGCCGGGGCGCGCCCTGGCGCCCCGCGTTCGCTCCTTGCGCCCCATCTTCCGTCTGGTCGAGCCGACCTGGCCATTAATGACTTCGAAATGGCCAGGAATGACCTCCCGCTGTTGGACAATCCTGCAATAATTACATCAGCTAATGACACATTCAGAGGTGTTATAGCGAGCTCGCCATAGGGAACCCGAGGAAACCTGCGCGTTTCCCCTCCCCAGAACAACAAAAGGAGTTAGCCATGACTGCCACTGGCACCGCCTCCCCGGTTCGCGCCAATTTCCCCGTGCGGCGGATGGATTTCAGCTTCAGCGAAACCCCGAAGTACTGGTGGGACGGCCAACCCTTCATGACCCAGTTCATGAACAACCTGTCCTCGCTCTTCCCCTACGGCGAAAAATTCTTCGTCGATAGCGTGCGCGCGGTGCGCGACCGCCTGGAGGATCCGCAACTGAAGAAGGACGTCAGCGCCTTCATCGGCCAGGAGGCGATGCACTCCAAGGAGCATGCCGCCTACAACGAATATGCCGAGGAGCACGGGGTCGACCTGGAGTGCCTCGAACTGCGGATCAAGGTCCTGCTGGAAAACGTCAGCAAGGTCACCACCAGGAAACACCAGTTGGCGATCACCTGCGCCCTCGAGCATTTCACCGCGACCATGGCCGCGCAGCTGCTCAAGCGCGAAGACCTGACCATCCAGATGCAGTCGCCGAAGATGTACAAGCTGTGGATGTGGCATGCCATCGAGGAGAACGAACACAAGAATGTCGCCTACGATGTGTACCAGAAAGTCTACGGCGGCTACTTCACCCGGGTTCTGGTGATGATGCTGACCACCCTGATGTTCTTCGGCGTCATCGGCTGGTTCCAGCTCGACCTGCTACGCAAGGACGGCCAATTGTTCAACTGGCGCTCCTGGAAGCATGGCCTGGGCACCCTGTTCGGCCTGCGCAAGGGCTTCTTCACCCGCCTGCTGCTGCCCTACCTGGACTACTACCGGCCGGGCTTCCACCCCAGCGACCACGACACCGCGAAACTGGAGAAATACTGGAAGGACAAACTGGCCTTCGCCGATTGAAGCCCGCCTCCGCCAGTGCCGCTCCGCCCCCGACGCCAGGCCCCGCCTGGCGTTTCTTATTCGAGAGAAGAACAGGATATTGCACACGGAAAAGCCTCCGTTTCGACTACCGTTCCTGAATCCGCCATTTTACGGAGGAAATAATTAGTCAATTCCTATCGATTGGCTTTTTACGATGCCCTGAGGTAATATCATGTTCATTATGTTGAACACTAAGGCATTACCTCTCCCCACTTCCCGTCTGGTCTCCCGCGAGCGTCACTGGACCGGCGACCTCTAGCTCCCTCCCTCGACACCTGCTGTCGGTGGCGACCGCCCCTGCGCTTCGGGGTCTTTCCCGCCCCTCGCCACCGCTCTTCGTCATCTTTGGCCGCGGCCTCCATTCCGCGGTGCCCATGGGAGGGCAACATGCGTTCCTGGATCTATCTGTTACTGGCTATCGGCGCCGAAGTGATCGGCACCACCTCGATGAAACTGGCCGCCACCCACGCCCCTGTCGCAGGCATGCTGCTGATGTACGGGATGATCGGCCTGTCCTATTTCTTCCTCGCCCTGGCGGTCAAGCGTGTCCCCGTCGGAGTCGCCTACGCCCTTTGGGAAGGCATTGGCATCGTCCTGATCACGGCGGTCAGCGTCGCCTGGCTGGGCGAAAGCATCGGCCTGTACAAGGCCGTCGGCCTCGGCGTGATGATCGCCGGCATCCTGCTGATCAAGTCCGGCACCCGCAACGCCAGCGGCACGCCGGCGCAGCCCCGTGGGGAGGCCGTCACATGCTGACCCTGAACTGGATTCCCTTCGCCTGGCTCGGCCTGGCGATCGCCCTCGAGGTCGTCGCCAACCTGCTGTTGAAATACTCCGACGGTTTCCGCAGGCGCGGCCTCGGGATCGCCTCGATCCTCTGCGTGATGGCCGCCTTCACCGCGCTGGCGCAGGCGGTGAAGGACATCGAGCTGTCACTCGCCTATGCGATCTGGGGCGGCTTCGGCATCCTCGCCACCGTCGCCATGGGCTGGGCGCTGTTCGGCCAGCGCCTGGCCTGGCGCGGCTGGCTCGGCCTGTTGCTGCTGCTGGCCGGCATGAGCCTGCTCAAGCTGGCCTGACGCCTCGGCGTCCAACGAAACGCCCATCATCTGCAGGACCGCGGCGCCGGTGAACAACAGCAGTATCTGTTCCTCACCCAGGGCGCAGATTTCCCGACGCCGCTCCGGCTGGCCGATATAGTCCAGCGACAACTGAAACAGCTGGCGGCCGATCAGGCTGGAGAGGCGGCGGATGGTCGCCTCGCTCACCGCCGGCAACAACCTGAATTCGATGATGTCCTCCGACATGTCCTCGGCGAACTCATCCATGATCTGACGCAGGGCACCACGCAGCACCGGCGAAGCCCCATGCAGTTCGCGCACGCCGACGATGAACGCGGCGGGATTGCTCTCCACGAAGTCGAAGAACAGCCGCACCGTCTCCCGGCAGACCCGCCGCCCCCTTTCCAGGTCCAGCCCGAACGGCGTCGTCTGCGCTCGGGCGCTGGGCGCCGCACGAGTCGCGGCCTCGCGGCGAAGCTGGCGCAGCGGCTGGCGCAGCTGGGTAGAGATGTCGCGGATCATGGTCAGGCCAAGATCGTCGATATCGCGGAAATGCCGATAGAAGGTGTTCGGATTCAGGCCCGCCTCGCGCGCCAGCTCGCGCAAGCCGATGGCCCCCAGGCTGCGGCTGCTGCTGCCCAGGCGCAAGGCCGCCTCCAGCAAGGCGCGTTTGCCGGGAGCGTCGGCAACCCTGTCCTTCGTTTCGTTCATATCGCTCATGTTCCACCTGGTTGTTTCCATGCGCCACAAGTTCGGCCGTTGCGCCGCGCCGACCCTACCTAAGGTTGGCTTGACCCTGAAGTATACAGATGTCTACATTCGCAGGTAGACGAGTGTATACGCCAGCAAACAATCATAACAGGAGCTTGGCCATGAGTACCCAACCCACCCCTGCCGCCGCCCGGCACTGCAAGGTCGCCATCATCGGCACCGGTTTCTCCGGGCTGGGGATGGCGATCCGTCTCCGCCAGGAAGGCGAGGACGACTTCCTGATCTTCGAAAAGGACGCCGGCGTCGGCGGCACCTGGAGAGTCAACAACTACCCTGGCTGCGCCTGCGACGTGCAATCCCACGTCTATTCCTTCTCCTTCGAAGCGAACCCGGAGTGGACGCGGATGTTCGCCCGCCAGCCGGAAATCCGCGCCTATCTGGAGAAGTGCTGGGAAAAATACCGCTTGCAGGAAAAGACCCTGCTGAACACCGAGATCGGCAAGCTGGCCTGGGACGAGCGGCAAAGCCTCTGGCACCTGCATGACGCCCAGGGCAACCATTACACCGCGAACGCCGTGGTTTCCGGCATGGGCGGCCTGTCCACCCCGGCCTATCCACGCCTCGATGGCCTGGAGAACTTCCAGGGCAAGGTCTTCCATTCCCAGCAGTGGGACCATGACTACGACCTCAAGGGCAAGCGCGTGGCGGTGATCGGCACCGGCGCCTCGGCGATCCAGTTCGTCCCGGAGATCCAGCCGCTGGTGGCCGCGCTCGATCTCTACCAGCGCACTCCGCCATGGATCCTGCCCAAACCCGACCGGGCGATCAGCGAAACCGAGCGCCGGCGCTTCCGGCGCTTCCCGCTGGTGCAGAAGCTCTGGCGCGGCGGCCTCTACAGCCTGCTCGAAGGGCGGGTGCTGGGCTTCACCTTCGCCCCGCAGGTGATGAAGCTGGTGCAGCGCCTGGCGATCCGCCACATCCACAAGCAGATCAAGGATCCGGAACTGCGCCGCAAGGTCACGCCGGACTACACCATCGGCTGCAAGCGCATCCTCATGTCGCACAACTACTACCCGGCCCTGGCTGCCGCCAACTCCACGGTGATCACCGAAGGCATCCGCGCCGTCACCGCCAACGGAATCGTCGACGGCAACGGCCGGGAACGCGAGGTCGACGCGATCATCTTCGGTACCGGCTTCACCGCCAACGATCCGATCCCCCGCGGAGTGGTCTTCGGTCGCGACGGCCGCGACCTGCTGGACAGCTGGACCAAGGGCCCGGAAGCCTACAAGGGCACTACCACCGCCGGCTTCCCCAATCTGTTCTTCCTGATGGGACCGAACACCGGCCTCGGCCACAACTCGATGGTCTACATGATCGAGTCGCAGATCGCCTACGTCCTCGATGCGCTGAAGCTGATGAAGCGCCGCGAACTGCTCAGTCTCGAGGTCAAGGCCCCGGTGCAGGAACGCTACAACGAATACCTCCAGCGCAAGCTGGACCGCAGCGTCTGGAGCGTGGGCGGTTGCAAGAGCTGGTACCTGCATCCGGTCAGCGGCCGCAACTGCACCCTGTGGCCGGGATTCACCTGGCGCTTCCGTGCCCTGACCCGGCAGTTCGACGCCTCCGCCTACCACCTCACCACGACACCGCTCGCCGCCCTGAGCAACGAAGCCCGCCAACAGGCCGAAGGGGTACCCGCATGAAGTCATTCGAAAACAAAGTCGCCGCCATCACCGGCGCGGGCTCGGGCATCGGTCGCGCCCTGGCCGTGGAGCTGGGCAGGCAGGGTTGTCACCTGGCCCTGGCCGACGTCAATGCCGCAGCTCTCGAGGAAACCCGTCAATTGCTCGCCAGCAGCGGGGTACGCGTCTCCACCGCGGTCGTCGACGTGGCCGACCGCGAGCAGGTGCAGGCCTGGGCCGACAAGGCGGCCAGCGAACATGGCCGGGTGAACCTGATCTTCAACAACGCGGGCGTCGCCCACGCAGGTACCGTGGAAGGCAGCGACTACTCGGAATACGAGTGGATCATGAACATCAACTTCTGGGGCGTGGTGAACGGTACCAAGGCGTTCCTTCCGCACCTGAAGGCCTCCGGCAACGGCCACGTGGTCAATGTCTCCAGCGTCTTCGGGCTGTTCGCCCAGCCCGGCATGAGCGCCTACAACGCCACCAAGTACGCGGTGCGCGGTTTCACCGAGTCGTTGCGCCAGGAACTGGACATGGAGGACTCCGGCGTCTCCGCCAGTTGCGTGCATCCCGGCGGGATCAAGACCAACATCGCCAAGACCGCGCGAATGAACGAGAGCATGGCCAAGGTCACCGGCCAGGCTCCGGACAAGGCTCGCGAGCAATTCAACGACCAGTTGCTGCGGACCACCCCGGAGAAGGCCGCCCAGGTCATCCTGCGCGGCGTGCAGCGCGACAGCCGGCGCATCCTGATCGGCACCGACGCCCACGCGATCGACGTGATGCTGCGCCTGGCACCAGTGCTCTACCAGCGCCTGGTCACCGCCAGCATGCGCCTGGCAGCGCGCTTCGCGCCGCGCCCGAAGAACCCCCAGGGCGCCCGCGAAGCCAGCGAGTGAACAGGCCCC
>NZ_KV800255.1:20461-50899 GCF_001810205.1 Pseudomonas sp. HMSC076A11
CGAAGCCAGCGAGTGAACAGGCCCGCCGGGTAGCCGCTAGGCTGCCCGGCACGTCATACTCGACGGCCAGTCTCCAGGGTACGGCCGTCATGAACCCTCCCCTTCCTCACTTCCGCTACCATCCCGAACCGCTCGCCAGCGGCAGCATCGAGGCTTCCGCCACCACCTGCCAGTGCTGTGGCAAGGCTCGTGGCTACGTCTACACCGGTTCGCCCTATTCCCGCCACGAGTTGCCGCCCGGCAGCCTTTGCCCCTGGTGCATAGCCGACGGCAGCGCGGCCGCGCGCTACGAAGCGAGCTTTTCCGACGACTATCCGCTGCTCGACGCCGGCGTCGCCGCGGATATCGTCACCGAAGTCTGCGAGCGCACGCCCGGCTACACCTCCTGGCAGCAGGAGCGCTGGCTGGTTTGCTGCGAGGATGCCTGCGCCTTTCGCGGCGACGCGGGGCGTGAGGAAATCGGGCAACTGGGAGCCGAGGGCCTGGCGCAGCGCTTCGCCAATTTCGCCTGGCCGGCTATCACCTGGCAACGCCTCGTCGACGCCTATACGCCCGGCGGCAATCCGGCCATCTACCGCTTCGACTGCCTGCACTGTGGCCAGGCGCATTACGACCTGGACTTCACCTGATAGAACGCGGCCCTACAACCCCATCTGCTTGCCGATGATCTCGTTCATGATTTCCCGCGAACCGCCGCCGATGGAGAGAATCCGGTTGTCGCGATACAGCCGCTCTACCAGGCTTTCGCGCATGTAGCCCATGCCGCCGAGCACCTGCACGGCATCATAGGTCAGGCGATCGGCGACATCGGTGGCGAAGTTCTTGGCCATCGATATCTCCTTGATCACGCTCTTGCCGGCGGCCATCTTCGCTGCCTGGCGATAGCTGAACTCCCGGGAAACCTCCAGTTGCGTGGCCATTTCCGCGAGACGATGGCGCAGCACCTGGAACTTGCCGATCGGCTTGCCGAACGCTTCTCGCTCGCGCGCCCAGCGCAGCGACTCCTCCAGAGCCAGTTGCGCGGTCATGTTGGCCATCACCGCCAGGGCCAGGCGCTCGCTCTGGAAATTGGCCATGATGCAGGCGAAGCCGGCATTCTCCACGCCGATGAGGTTTTCCGCAGGCACCCGGCAGTCGTCGAAGAACAGTTCGGCGGTATCCGACGCCCACCAGCCCATCTTCTTCAGCTTGCGGCCGACACTGAACCCGGCAGTGCCCTTCTCCACCAGCAGCAGGCTGATGCCGGCGAAACCCTCGCCGCCGGTACGCACCGCCACCGTGTAGTAGTCCGCGCGCACGCCGCTGGTGATGAAGGTCTTGCTGCCGCTGACGCGATAGTGATCGCCATCGCGCACCGCACGGGTCTTCAGGTTGGCCACGTCGGAGCCGCCAGAGGGCTCGGTGACCGCCAGGGCCATGATCTTCTCGCCGCGCAGCACCGCCGGCACCACCCGCTCGCGCACCTCGGGACGGGCCCACTTGACCACCGGAGGCAAGCCGATATCCAGCGATCCCAACCCGGCGACCAAGCCGCCGGAACCGCAGCGCATGAGCTCTTCGCTGGCCGCCACCTTGGCGAACAGATCGCCTTCGCAACTGCCGCCGTAGGCTTCCGGGTAGCCGATGCCGAGGATCCCGGCCGCGCCGGCCTTGAGATAGAGTTCGCGGGGAAATTCCTCGGCCTCCTCCCATTCATCGATGTACGGCAACACCTCGCGCTCGACGAAACGGCGCACCGAATCCCGGATCAGTTGATGGGACTCGTCGAAGTACTGCTGGAAGTCAGTCATGGCCGGGCTCCTGATGGGAGCCTCAGAACTTACCTAGCGCTTGCTTGGTTTTCAATACGGGAAACTGGCCATCGGCGAGGGCGTATAGGCCGCCCGTCCTACGGATACGGGAGGCACAGAGCTCAGGAGATCGGCCGCCGTCCGGCCAGGGCGTGGGCCAAGGTGCCGCCATCGACCAGCTCCAGCTCGCCGCCCAGCGGCACGCCATGGGCGATACGCGACAAGGTCAGGCCGCGGCCGGCCAGTAGCTGGGCGATATAGTGGGCGGTGGCCTCGCCTTCGACGGTGGGGTTGGTGGCGAGGATCACCTCGCTGAAGGCTCCGTCCCTGATCCGCGCTTCCAGTTCGGGAATGCCGATCGCCTCCGGCCCCAGGCCGTCGAGCGGCGACAGGTGTCCCTTGAGCACGAAATAGCGGCCGCGGTAGCCGGTCTGCTCCACCGCGAATACGTCCAGCGGGCCTTCCACCACGCAGAGCAGCGAGTCGTCGCGTCGCGGGTCGGCGCACTGCGGGCACAGCTCCTCCTCGCTGAGGGTACGGCACTGCCGGCAATGACCGACCCCTTCCATCGCGGCGGTCAACGCCTGGGCCAGCTTCAGGCCGCCGCTGCGATCGCGCTCCAGCAGCATCAGCGCCATGCGCTGGGCCGACTTCTGCCCGACACCGGGAAGAATGCGCAGGGACTCGATCAGTTGGCGGATCAGCGGGCTGAAACTCATGCAGGACTCGTCGGATAGAGGGAGGGGAATGGCTGCCGGGCGCCGTCCGAAGAAGGCGGACCCGGCACGAACGCAGAATCAGAAGGGCATCTTGAAGCCGGGCGGCAGTTGCATGCCCGAGGTGAAGCCGGACATCTTTTCCTGGTTGTTCTGCTCGATCTTGCGCACCGCATCGTTGACCGCGGCGGCGATCAGGTCTTCGAGGATTTCCTTGTCTTCCTGCATCAGGCTGTCGTCCAGGCTGACGCGCTTGACGTCGTGGCGCCCGGTCATCACCACGCTGACCAGACCGGCGCCGGATTGCCCGGTCACTTCGGCGTTGGCCAGCTCTTCCTGCATCTTCTGCATCTTTTCCTGCATCTGCTGCGCCTGCTTCATCAGGCCGGCCATGCCACCTTTCATCATGTTCTTCACCTCGAATGTCGTCTTGTTGCGTGCGCCAAGCGCCGGTCAGGCCTTGGCTTCCAAAGGTTCGATGGTACCGTCACGGACCACCGCGGCGAACTGCTCGCGCAACTGCCGGACCAACGGGTCGGCATCGATCGATGCCTCGGCCGCCCGCTGGCGCTCGGCACGCCGGCGTGCCGCTGCCTGGGCCGGGGTCTCCTGCTCAGGCTTCTGCAGGGTCACCTCCAGTTTGAGGGTGCGCCCCAGGTGCTGGTTCAGCGCATCGTTCAGCCGCCGCTGCTGGGTGGCGTTGAACAGCGCGCTCTGGCCCGGATCGAGATGCAGATGCCAGTGGTCGTCGTCGGCAGCTACCAGCGTACAGTTGGCACCGATGCTGGCGGTCAGGCCGCCGAGGCCGAGCCGCGGGAACAGCTCCAGCCACTCCGCGGCCAGGCCGGTGGCCGGCTTCGCCGCCGGCAGCGGCTCCTCCACCACGACCACGTCAGGCTCGGGCGCGGCATCCAGGTAGGCCAGGGTATCCATATCGACTTCGTAATAGTCGTCCGCGGGCGGTGGCTCGTCGTCCTGCTCGTCCTGCTCGTCAGGTGCTACCGGCAACGCAGCCGGCAGGGCTTCCAGAACGGTTTCCACCACCGCCTCGACCGCCACTGCCGGAGGGACCGAGGGAGCCTCCACGGCTAGCGGCTCGGGCTCGGGCTCGGGCTCGGGCTCGGGCTCGGCAGCGAGGCTCGGCGCCGGCTCTTCCCAGGGCAAGTCGACGACCTCTGCCGCGGCGGCGGGCTCTTCGACAACCGCTTCCGTGACGCGCGCCTCGACCGCCGCCGGCGGCGCGGATGGCGCTGCCGGCGGGGCAGCCGGGGCTTCGACGGGCGCAGCCACGACAGGCGCGGGAGCAACGGTAGCGACCGGCGCAGGCGAGGCCGCGCCGGCCACGGGGGAGTTGGCGGGATCAGTCGTGGCCTTGCTGATCCCCAGGTCCTTTAGCGGCGTCCTCGGCGCGCCGTCGGCGTCCGCCGGGCGGAACGCGAGCATCCGCAGCAACACCATCTCGAAGCCGCTACGCGGATCGGGCGCCAGCGGCAGGTCGCGGCGGCCGATCAGGCCCATCTGGTAATAGAACTGTACGTCTTCCGCCGGCAACGCCTGGGCCAGGGCCAGCACCCGCTCGCGGTCGCCCTGGCCATTGTCGATCGCTTCCGGCAGGGCCTGGGCGATCGCGACGCGGTGCAGCACGTTGAGTATTTCGGCAAGCACGCCGCCCCAGTCCGGCCCCTGCTCGGCCAGGTGGCGCACCGCTTCGAGCAGGGCGCGCGCATCGCCCTCCAGCAAGGCCTGGAGCACGCCATAGACCTGGCCGTGATCGAGGGTACCGAGCATCGCCCGCACGTCTGCGGCCAGCACCTTGCCCTCGCCGAAGGCGATGGCCTGGTCGGTCAGGCTCATGGCGTCACGCATCGAGCCGTCGGCGGCGCGCCCGAGCAACCACAGGGCGTCATCCTCGAAGGGCACGTTCTCGGCTCCGAGCACGTGGGTCAGGTGCTCGACCACCCGCTCCGGCGGCATGTTCTTCAGGGAGAACTGCAGACAGCGCGAGAGGATGGTCACCGGCAACTTCTGCGGGTCGGTGGTGGCCAGCAGGAACTTGACGTGCGGCGGCGGCTCCTCGAGGGTCTTGAGCAGCGCATTGAAACTGTGCGACGAGAGCATGTGCACTTCGTCGATCAGGTAGACCTTGTAGCGTCCGCGGGTCGGCGAGTACTGCACGTTGTCGAGCAGCTCGCGGGTATCCTCGACCTTGGTCCGGCTCGCGGCGTCCACTTCGATCAGGTCGACGAAGCGGCCTTCGTCGATTTCGCGACAGACCGAGCATTCGCCGCACGGCGTGGAGCTGACCCCGGTCTCGCAGTTCAGGCACTTGGCCAGGATCCGCGCGATGGTGGTCTTGCCGACCCCGCGGGTACCGGTGAACAGGTAGGCATGGTGCAGCCGCTGGTTGTCCAGGGCGTTGATCAGAGCCTTGAGCACATGGGTCTGGCCGACCATTTCACGGAAGGAACGGGGACGCCATTTACGCGCAAGAACTTGATAACTCATCGAAAACCGTCGCAGAAGGGAAGCACAAGTCGGCCAATGCTAGCGCAATTTACCCCTTCTGCGCTCGCCGACTTGGCAAACTGCGTGCTAAGAATTCCCCTGGCCCTTCAGCAGCCCTCGTCGGTGGCAATGACTCTACCTTCCCTGACATCGTTCATGCCTCATTTCGGCGCACCTGCGCTGCTCCTGCTGCAGTTGCTCGCGGCCCTGCCAGCGACGGCCGCGGAGACCGACGCGACGCCATTGCGCTTCTCGGTGATGGAAAGCTGGAGCATGCCGTTGGTCCGCCTGCAACGGGGCCAGCCGATCGACGGCATCGTCTACGACATCACCCGCTCCCTTGCCCGGCAGGTCGGCCGCAAGGCGCTCTACCACCCCTACCCGCGCGGGCGCATCGAGCAGGCGATGAACGCTGGCGAAATCGATGTCCGCTGCTACATCAGCCCCGCCTGGCTCAGCCACGACTTCCCCGGCTATCGCTGGAGCGTCGCGCTGCTGGTGCAACGCGACATCCTGGTCGCCCGCGAAGGCTTCGCGCCGATTCCCGAGGCGCTGCCGGCCCAGCGTATCGGTACCGTCCTTGGCTACAGCTATCCCCGCTTGCAAGCGCTGTTCGACATCGGCCGACTGCGCCGCGACGATGCGCGCACCCAGGATCTGGTGCTGGAAAAGCTGCGCGCCGGCCGCTACCGCTACGCGGTCAGCCATCAACTGTCGCTGCACTGGAGCAACCGCCAGGCGCCGGGGCAGCCGCCACTCCAGGAAGCCGCGCAGCTCGAAGAGACGGCGGTGAGCTGCATGGTGCGGGACTCCGCAGAGGTTCCGGTGGAAGCGATACTGAAGACGTTCGAGGAAATGAAGCGCAGCGGAGAGATCGAGGAGATACTGCAGCGCTACCGATAAGAGCGGCGGCGGCGTGCGGAAAATGGCGGGCCTGAAATGGAGGCGGCCCCGCCAGCCACACCCCGGCACACGATGTTCCCGCTGTGGCTGCTTCCTTCCGGACCTGACCAGGTTGACGGGTAATCGTTGCGGGGGGACCGACAGGGCCACCATTGCAGCCTACCCTCGGGTAGGCCGCGCCATTCTACCGGCTTGCGCGTAAGTTACAACCACTTCAAGCACTTACGTTTGCAATCCATTTCGCGAAAGCGGTTCATTGCTGCTGGATCAGACCCTCCGGCGGCGGCTGGGTCGATACGCTCAGCTCGGTATCGACATACAGGTCCAGGGTGCCCCAGCCCGGCTTGGTGCTGAACGACGCATACTTCTCCTCACCGCGATGGAAGGAGAAGGCGATCCGGTAATCGCTGCCGCCGAACAGCTTCACCGGAAACTCGCGGACCTGGCCGGGCCGGATCTCCCCGGAGAAGGTTTCCACGCCCTGCTCCTTGTAGCTGTAGGCGATCGGCGCCGAAGCCTGGCCACTGTAATGCAGCAGGATGCGCGGCCGCTCGCTCCAACCCACGTAGGCGCCGAACAGCACCACCAATGCGAGCACGCCCAGCAACCGCTGCTTTCTTGCCTTGTCCATCGTTAACTCCAGTCTTCGGAAATCTTTCGCAGCAGCGCCGCCGCTTCAGCGGGCGACGCCGTGCTCGTCGAACAGTTTCAGCAGGCCGTCTTCGTCGAGCACCTTCACGCCCAGCTCGTTGGCCTTGGCCAGCTTCGAGCCGGCGCCGGGCCCGGCGACCACGCAGTGGGTCTTGGCCGACACCGAGCCGGCCACCTTGGCGCCGAGCCCTTCCAGCTTGTCCTTGGCCACGTCCCGGCTCATCGCCTCCAGGGTGCCGGTCAGCACCCAGGTCTGCCCGGCCAGAGGCAGGCCTTCGACCGCCTTGCGCTCGCTCTGCCAATGCATGCCGAACTCACGCAACTGCGCCTCGATGGCCAGGGCACGCTGCACGTTGGCCGGCTCGTCGAAGAAATCGCGCAGGCTTTTCGCCGCTCGCTCGGGCAGACGCTCCACCTGGCGTAGATCGAGCCAGTCGGCGCGGATGATGCCGTCGAGCGAACCGAAGCGGCTGGCCAGCTTTTCCGCGCCGGTGGCGGCGATGAAGGGAATGTTCAGCTTGTCGATGAAACCGGCCAGCGAGGCACAAGCGGCGAACTCCGCGGCGACCTCGCCCTCTTCCTGCAACTGCACGCCATGTTCGGCATCGCGCAACTGGGCGATCACCTGGCGGTTGTGCTCGTCGGCGAAGAAGTTGTGGATCTCGTAGGCTACCTCGGCGCCGACGTCCGGCAGGTAGGTCAACACTTCCGGGAGCGCCTTGCCGATCCGCTCGAGCGAACCCAGCGAACGCGCCAGCAGCTTGGCGGTTTCCTCGCCGACGTCGGGAATCCCCAGAGCGAAGATGAAGCGCGCCAGCGAAGGCTTGCGGCTATCGGCGATGGCCGTCAGCAGGTTGTTGGTGGACAGCTCGGCGAACCCTTCCAGCTCGAACACCTGTTCATAGGTCAGGGTATAGAGATCCGCCGGCGAGGCGACCAGCCCACGATCCACCAGTTGCTCGACGATCTTGTCGCCAAGACCGTCGATGTCCATTGCCCGGCGCGATACGAAATGGATGATCGCCTGCTTCAACTGCGCCTGACAGGAGAGGCGGCCGACGCAGCGATAGATGGCGCCCTCGCTGATCGACTCCTTGCCCTTGCTGCGCTTGACCAACTGGGTCCGCTCCACGGCCGAGCCGCAGACCGGGCAATGCTCGGGCACCTCGATAGCCTGCGCATCCGCCGGGCGGCGCTCGAGCACCACCTGCATGACCTGCGGAATCACATCGCCAGCACGGCGGATCACCACCGTATCGCCGATGCGCAGGCCCAGGCGGGCGACTTCATCCATGTTGTGCAGGGTCGCATTGGACACCGTGACGCCGGCCACCTGCACCGGCTTGAGGCGTGCCACCGGGGTCACGGCGCCGGTGCGGCCGACCTGGAACTCGACACCCAGCAGCTCGGTCAACTCCTCGCGCGCGGGGAACTTGTGGGCGATCGCCCAACGCGGCTCGCGCGCGCGGAAGCCCAGTTCGCGCTGGAAGGCGATGCGGTTGACCTTGAACACCACGCCGTCGATCTCGTAGGCCAGCGCATCGCGTCGGCGACCGATGTCGTCGTAGTAGTCGCGGCAGGCCTGGGCGCCCTTGACCAGGCGCAGCTCGCGACTGATGGGGATACCCCAGCCGCGGAACGCCTCGAGGATGCCCACCTGGGTGTCCGGCAGCGTCCCACTGACCTGGCCGAAGCCGTAGGCACAGAACTCCAGCGGGCGACTGGCGGTGATCTTCGAATCCAGCTGGCGCAGGCTGCCGGCCGCCGCGTTGCGCGGGTTGGCGAAGGTCTTGCCGCCGGTTTCCACGGCCTTGGCGTTGAGCGCCTCGAAACCGGCCTTGGACATGAACACCTCGCCGCGCACTTCGAGGATCTCCGGCCAGCCTTCGCCGTGCAGCTTCAGCGGTACGTTGCGAATGGTGCGTACGTTGCTGGTGATGTCCTCGCCGGTGCTGCCATCGCCGCGGGTGGCGCCGCGCACCAGTTGGCCGCGTTCGTAGAGCAGGCTGACGGCCAGGCCGTCCAGCTTCGGCTCGCAACTGTACTCGACCTCCGCGCCACCGCCGAGCAGGTCGCCGCCAGGCAACAGGTCGGCCAGTCCTTCGCGTACGCGGCGGTCGAAGTCCAGCAGGTCCTGCTCCTCGAAGGCGTTGCCGAGGCTGAGCATGGGGATCTCATGGCGCACTTCGCCGAACGCCGAGGCCGGCGTGCCGCTGACCCGCTGGGTCGGCGAGTCGGGCGTCAGCAGTTGCGGGTACTCGGCCTCCAGCGCCTGCAACTCGCGGAACAGGCGATCGTATTCGGCGTCGGGAATGCTCGGTTCGTCGAGCACGTAGTAACGGTAATTGTGGGTGTCCAGTTCGGTTCGCAGTTGCGCGATGCGTTCGGCGGCAGCCTGGGTGTCGGTCATGGTGGGAGTCCGTGAAACGAAAAGAGCAGCCTCGGCTGCTCTATAGAGTAGTTCGCCCCCTCCCGTACGAAGAAAGGGGCTGTGGCCGGATCAGCGCTTCTGCATCAGGCTGCGACGCTCATGGTCGATGATGCGCTGGCGGTAGTGCTCGATGGTCTGGGCGGTCAACACGCTGCGCTGCTCGTCCTTCAGCTCGCCGTTCAGCTCGTGGGCCAGCTTGCGCGCGGCGGCAACCATCACGTCGAAGGCCTGCTTCGGATGGCGCGGCCCCGGCAGGCCGAGGAAGAAGCTCACGGCGCGGGTGCTGAAGTTGTCGATGTCGTCCAGGTCGAAAGTGCCCGGTTTCACCGCATTGGCCATGGAGAACAGGATCTCGCCATTGCCGGCCATGCTTTCGTGGCGATGGAAGATGTCCATGTCGCCGAAGCGCAGGCCGCTCTCGAGGATGTTCTGCAACAATGCCGGCCCCTTGAAGCCGCTCTCGTCGCGGGCGATGACGTTGATGATCAGCACCTCGTCGACCGGGGCAGGTTCGGCAGCAACCGCAGGGGCTTTCTCCCGCTCTTTCTCCTTGCGGCCCTTCGACTTGCCCTTGCGCGGCTCCACCGTCTCGGCGGCATCGCTCGGGTCCGCCTCCAGGGCCAGCCCCTCGTCGAGGTCCAGATCGCCCTGGCGCGGCTCTTCCTGGCGCTTGCCGCCCTTGCGTTCCTTGGCTTCGCGGGCGCTGACGCTGGGCAGGTCCTGTTCGTCGAAGGATGGCTCGCGATGCTCGACCACGCGCGCCGGCCCCAGCAGTTCAGCCGAGTCGCCGTCGTCGTCCGGCAGATTGGCGAAACTGCGGTCGAGCTTGAACTTCAACTTGCCCTTGCCGCCCCGCATCCGCCGCCAACCGTCGAAGAGAATGCCGGCGATCACGATAAGCCCGATAACGATAAGCCATTCGCGCAGACCGATATCCATGTAATTCCGTAGCCCCTAGTGAAAATGGTGAATAAAAAATGAAAAAAGGACGTCCTGTCCCTTGAAACGTGGAGCCAACCTTGTTCTGACAGAACTTTCCCACGCGATACAAAAAGTGGCCATTAAACTAACATGCCCATGCACAAGTTTACACTGCCTGACACTCAGGCTTCAGCCAATGCGACCGCCTCTTCCACGTCAACTGCAACAAGCCGTGAACAGCCCGGCTCATGCATGGTCACGCCCATCAACTGATCGGCCATTTCCATGGCGATCTTGTTGTGGGTGATATAGATGAACTGCACCTTTTCCGACATCTCCTTCACCAATCGCGCATAACGTCCGACGTTGGCATCGTCCAATGGCGCATCGACTTCGTCGAGCATGCAGAACGGCGCCGGGTTCAACTGGAAGATGGCGAATACCAGCGCCAGCGCGGTCAGCGCCTTTTCCCCGCCGGACAACAAGTGGATGGTGCTGTTCTTCTTGCCCGGCGGGCGCGCCATGATCGCCACACCGGTATCGAGTAGATCTTCGCCGGTAAGTTCCAGATATGCCGTACCGCCGCCGAATACCTTCGGAAACAATGCCTGAAGGCCAGCATTGATCTGGTCGAAGGTTTCCTTGAAACGATTGCGGGTTTCCCGGTCGATCTTGCGGATGACGTTTTCCAGCGTCTCCAGCGCTTCGGCCAGGTCGTCGTTCTGCGAGTCCAGGTAGCGCTTGCGCTCGGACTGCTGCTGGTACTCCTCGATCGCCGCCAGGTTGATCGGCCCCAGACGCTGGATGCGCGCCGCGAGACTCTCGAGACGCTCCTCCCAATCGCGTTCGCTGGCATCCAGGGGCAGGTTGGCCAGTACCGTATGCAGGTCGTAGCCGTCTTCGGCGAGCTGCTCCTGCAAGGCTTTGCGCCGCACCACCAGCCCCTGCCACTCCAGGCGCTGCTGCTCCAGCTGGCCACGCAGCAGTTGCGATTGCTGCTCGGCCTGGCCGCGGCGCTTCTCTACCTCGCGCAGTTCGCGATCGGCGTCTTCCAGGGCCAGCCGCGCCTGCTTGAGTTCGTCCTCGACGGCCATCCGCCGCTCCAGCAACTCCTCGAGCTTCATGCGCAGCTCTTCCAGCGGTGCCGCCCCCTCCTCCAGATTGAGGTTGAGCTGTTCGCAACGCTCGTTGAGGCGCGCCGACTGCTGGTCGAGGCGTTCCAGGGCCTGCTGGGTCGAATTGTGCTGCGCCTTCAGCGAGCCGACCCGCACCGCCAGTTGGTGCGCATGGTCCTTGTGGGTACGGGCATCCTGGCGAATCCGGTCGAGCCGTTCGCGCAGGGCGTCACGCTCCGCCAGCAGGGTTTCCCGGCGCTCGGTGTCCAGCGCCATGCTATCCAGCGCTTCCTGCAGGGTCAGGCGCGCCTCGCTCAGTTGCTCCTGTTCCAGCGCGCGCTGCTCGGCCAGTTCCGCCACTTCTTCGTCGAGACGGCGGCGACGCAGTACCAGTTGCTCGACCTTGGCCTGCTGCGCGGACAACTGCGCCTTCAGCTCGCCGTGCCGGCGCCCCTCCTCCTGGACCTGGCGCCGCACCTGCTCGCGCGCGCCTTCCAGCTCGCGCTGCTCGTCGCGGGCCGCAGCCAGACGCTCCTCGCCTTCGGCGACACGGGTTTCCAGGGCCTCCCGCCGCTCCTGCAACGCCTCCAGTTCCTGGGCGCGGGCGAGCATGCCGCCCTGGGCCTCGTCGCTGCGCCGGACCCGCAGGAAGTGCCGGCCGACCCAGTAGCCATCGCGACTGATCAGGCTCTCGCCGTCGTCCAGGGCGCCGCGCTGGGCGAGCGCCTGTTCCAGGGTCTCCACCGGTTTCACCCGGGCCAACCAGGGACTCAGGTCGGCGTCGGCGCGGACCTTGTCCAGCAGCGAACCGGCCGCCGTCGCGGCTCCACGAGCGGGGCTGAGCAGGCGCAGCTCGCCCTTGCCGAAGCCGGCCAGGGCGAGCCCGTCGAAGCCGTCCAGCAAGACCGCCTGCAGATCCGCGCCGAGCACGGTCTCCACCGCCAGCTCCCAACCCGGCTCGACACGCAAGCCTTCGGCGAGGCGCGGACGTTGTTCCAGGCCCTGCTCGCGCAACCACTCCAAGGCGCCCTGTCCGGGATCGAGAGCGGCCTGCTGCAGGGCCTCCAGCGAAGCGATGCGCCCGTTCAGGCGCTGCAACTCGCCCTGCGCCTGGTGCTGTTCGGCGGCCAGTTGCTGCAATTCCTGGCGCAATTGTTCGAGTCGCTCGGCTTGGCCCTGCTCCTGCAATTGCAGTTCTTCCAGGGCCAGTTCGGCGATCGCCACCTGCTCGTTGAGTTCGAGGATCGCCGCGTCCTCGGGGTCGGCCGCCAACTGGCCACGCTCCTCCTGCAGGCGCCGCTCGCGATCCTGCAGGCGCTCCAGGCTCTGCTCCAGGTGCTGGATGCGCGACTGCTGCACCTCGGCCTGGCGGCGGGGTTCGGCGCTCTGCTGGTTGAAGGCATCCCACTGCTGCTGCCAGGCCTGCATGCCCTGCTCGGCCTGTTCCAGGGCGATGCCCGCTTCTTCCGCGGCGGCCGCGCTGAGTTCCTGTTCCGGTGCGAGCATGGCCATTTCCTCGGCCAGGGTCGCGAGCAAGGTACGGTCGTGCCCGAGGTGCGATTCGGTTTCCTGGCGGGTCCGTTCGGCTTCGCGCAAGTCGTCCTGCAACTGGCGCTGGCGCTGCTGGCCATGCTGGATGCTCTGCTCGACCCGGGCGATGTCGCCGCCGACCGAATAGAAGCGTGCCTGCACCTGGTTGAAGCGTTCGGACAACTCGTGATGGCCGTCGCGCAGCCGTTCGATGCCGGCATCGGCACCGCGCTGCTCGGCCACCAGGGCCTCGAAGGCGATCTCCTGGTCGCCGATGACCCGCTCGCGCTGACCGACCTGCTCGTTCAGGTCGCGCCAGCGCACGGCACCCAGCTGGGCTTTGAGCTGGCGCTCCTCGGCCTTGTGCTCCTGGTATTTTTCCGCCGACTGGGCCTGCCGGTGCAGGCGTTCCAGTTGCCGCCCCAGCTCTTCGCGCAGGTCGGTGAGGCGTGCCAGGTTTTCCTGGGTCCGACGGATGCGGCTTTCGGTTTCGCGGCGGCGCTCCTTGTACTTGGAAATGCCCGCGGCTTCCTCGATGAAGTTGCGCAGGTCTTCCGGACGCGCCTCGATCAGCTTGGAGATCATGCCCTGTTCGATGATCGAGTAGCTGCGCGGCCCCAGGCCGGTGCCGAGGAAGATGTCGGTGATGTCGCGCCGCCGGCACTTGGTGCCGTTGAGGAAATAGGTGTTCTGCCCATCCCGCGAGACCCGCCGGCGAATGGATATCTCGGCGTACTGGGCGTATTCGCCCACCAGTGTGGTCTCGGCGTTGTCGAAGATCAGCTCGATGCTCGCCTGGCTCACCGGCTTGCGGGTATTCGAGCCGTTGAAGATGACATCGGTCATCGACTCGCCGCGCAGGTTCTTCGCCGAGCTTTCGCCCATCACCCAGCGCACCGCGTCGATGATGTTCGACTTGCCGCAGCCGTTCGGCCCTACCACTGCCGCCATGTTGCTGGGGAAGTTCACCGTGGTCGGATCGACGAAGGACTTGAACCCCGCCAGCTTGATGCTCTTCAGGCGCATGCGTGCGCTCCCGCCAGGGTCGCCATCAGCGTTCGGCGAGCGCGGCCAGCACCAGCTGGCAGTTGTGGCGGCCGTATTCCAGCAGGACCTCGCGGATCCTCGCCTCGTCACGGGCGATCACCGCTTGCAGGAGCTGAGCAAAACTGCCGAGGAACTGGTTCATTTCCGCCTTGCGCCGTTCCAGCGCCAGGTGGTAGGCGCGACTCACCGCCGGCAGCAGGTTTTCGACGGTCTCCTGCAGGTAGGGATTGTTCGCGAAAGGAAAGGCCGCGCGCATGATGTCGAAGCTGGCCTCGACGAAGCCGTCGATATCGCTTTGCGCCAGGTTGTTCAGCAGGCGCTGCTGGATGACCAGGAACGGTGCCAGCTCGGCTTCGCTGCGCCAGCGCCGGGCGACGCTTTCCGCCAGCAGGATGTAGAGCTGCACGATCAGCGCGTAGAGGCTTTCCACATGTTGCGGGGACAGTTCGGACACCTGGGCGCCGCGGCGCGGCAGGATGTTCACCAGGTGGCGGCGTTCGAGAATCAGCAGCGCCTCGCGGACCGAGCCGCGACTGACGTTGAGGGTCTGGGTGACCTTCTGCTCCTGGATACGTTCCCGTTCCTTGAGTTCTCCCCGGATGATGCGTTCCGCGAGGTGGTGGGCGATCTGCTCTGCCAGGCTGTCCGGGGCCTTGAACGTCATGGTGATCCTTTTATCCAGGGGCGCGTTTTCCGGGGGTATATGGATGGGAAGTGTAACACAGGGCGTTACCCCGCCGGCTTCCCGGCGAAGCGGCGGACAGAACGAAGGTTGGGATGGGGCAGGCCGGTCAAGGGAGGACAATTGTCAGACAATCTAACAAGATAAATACGAGGACTTCCCATGTTTGCCTCGCTTTCCTCTGCCTGGATGCTGCGTCTGAAAAAGTACGGCTACTGGATCTGGCTGATCGCGGTGCTCGGCATCCCGCTCAGCTACTGGTGGTCGCTCGGTAGCGACTACCCCAACGCCTGGCCCTGGCTGGTGATCAGCGTGGTGTTCGGGCTGATCCCGATCCTCGATGCCATCGTCGGCCGCGATCCGGCCAACCCCGAGGAAGCCAGCGAAGTGCCGGAGATGGAAGCACAGGGCTACTACCGCGTACTGTCCCTGGCCACCGTCCCGCTGTTGCTGGGCATGCTCGTCTGGTCCGGCTGGATCCTCGCCCACGAGACCCGCTGGGACTGGGTCGGCCAACTGGGCTGGATCCTGTCGGTGGGCACCGTGATGGGCGCCATCGGCATCACCGTCTCCCACGAACTGATCCACAAGGACCCGCAACTGGAACAGAACGCCGGCGGCCTGCTGCTGGCGGCGGTGTGCTATGCCGGCTTCAAGGTCGAACACGTGCGCGGCCACCATGTACACGTCTCGACCCCGGAAGATGCCTCGTCCTCGCGCTACGGCCAGAGCCTCTACTCGTTCCTCCCGCACGCCTACAAGCACAACTTCCTCAACGCCTGGCGCCTGGAGGCCGAGCGCCTGAAGCGCAAGGGCCTGCCGGCCCTGCACTGGCGCAACGAGCTGATCTGGTGGTACGCCATCAGCGCCCTCTTCCTGCTCGGCTTCAGCCTGGCCTTCGGCTGGCTGGGAGCGATCTTCTTCCTCGGCCAGTCGGTGATGGCCTTCACCCTGCTGGAGATCGTCAACTACGTCGAGCACTACGGCCTGCATCGGCGGCGCCTGGACAACGGCCGCTACGAACGCACCACGCCGGAACACTCGTGGAACAGCAATTTCCTCCTGACCAACCTGTTCCTTTTCCACCTGCAGCGCCATTCCGACCACCATGCCTACGCCAAGCGCCGCTACCAGGTGCTGCGCCACTACGACAGCAGCCCGCAACTGCCCAACGGCTACGCCGGGATGATCGTCCTCGCCCTGTTCCCACCGCTCTGGCGCGCGGTGATGGACCCGAAGGTGCGCGCCTACTATGCCGGCGAGGAATACCAGCTTACCGACACCCAGCGCATCTGAGCGTCCCGCCCCTGGGAAACGGCACCTTCGGGTGCCGTTTTCGTTTATGGGCAAACTGACTGACCTACAGGTCAAAAAATTATTTGACTCAAAAGTCAGTTTTTTCTAGATTCGCCTCCATAGCTCCTACCGTGGAGCCCTGTGCGGAAACCGCCCCACTCCGGCCGGTTCTCCTGCAAGGCCTAGAATTCAATAACAAGAACCCGCCTGGAGGCACGCCTTGATCAGGTTCCTGCTCAACCGGGAGATCCGCGTCGAAGAACGCCTGGACCCCAACCTCACCGTCCTCGACTACCTGCGCCGGCACCTCGGCAAGACCGGCACCAAGGAAGGCTGCGCCTCCGGCGATTGCGGCGCCTGCACCGTGGTGGTCGGCGAACTGGTCACCGGCGAGGATGGTGCCGAACGCATCCGCTATCGCAGCCTGAACTCCTGCCTGACCTTCGTTTCCGCCCTTCACGGCAAGCAATTGATCACCGTCGAGGACCTCAAGCACCAGGACCGCCTGCACGACGTGCAGCAGGCGATGGTCGACTGCCATGGCTCGCAGTGCGGGTTCTGCACGCCGGGTTTCGTCATGTCGCTGTTCGCCCTGCAGAAGAACAGCGCCGGCGCCGATCCGGCCAAGGCCCACGAGGCGCTCGCCGGCAACCTCTGCCGCTGCACCGGCTACCGGCCGATCCTCGACGCCGCCGAGCAGGCCTGCTGCCACAAGCGCGCAGACCAGTTCGACGCCCGGGAAGCCGCCACCATCGAGCAATTGCGCGCCATCGCTCCGCGCGAAACCGCCGAGCTGAACAGCGGTGACCGGCGCTGCCTGCTGCCGCTCACCGTCGCCGACCTGGCCGACCTCTACGGCGCCAATCCGCAGGCACGCCTGCTGGCCGGCGGCACCGACCTGGCGCTGGAGGTCACCCAGTTCCATCGCGAACTGCCGGTGATGATCTATGTCGGCCACATCCGCGAAATGAAACGCATCGAAGTGGGCGCCAACTGCCTGGAAATCGGCGCCGCCACCCCGCTGACCGACTGCTACCAGGCGCTGGCCGCGGACTACCCGGACTTCGGCGAATTGCTGCAGCGTTTCGCGTCCCTGCAGATCCGCAACCAGGGCACTCTCGGCGGCAATATCGGCAACGCCTCGCCGATCGGCGACGCCCCGCCGCTGCTGATCGCCCTCGGCGCGAAGATCGTCCTGCGCCGCGGCGAACGGCGCCGCGAGCTACCGCTGGAGGAGTACTTCCTCGACTACAAGGTCACCGCCCGCGAAGAAGGCGAGTTCATCGAGAAGATCCTGGTCCCGCGTGCCCGGCCCAGCCAGGCGTTCAAGGCCTACAAGGTCTCCAAGCGCATCGACGACGATATTTCCGCGGTCTGCGCCGCCATCAGCCTCGACCTGGAAGATGGCCGGATCGCCCGCGCCAGGGTCGCTTTCGGCGGCATGGCGGCGATTCCCAAGCGCGCCGCCGCCTGCGAAGCGGCGCTGCAAGGCGCGCGCCTGGAAGCCGCCAGCTTCGAACGCGCCGCCGCCGCCCTGGCGAACGACTTCACCCCGCTCAGCGACTTCCGCGCGAGCAAGGAATATCGCCTGCTGACCGCGCAGAACCTGCTGCGCAAATGCTTCCTGGAGCTGCACGCTCCCGCCGTCGAAACCCGGGTGACCGCCTATGTCTAACCATCGCAAGCCGCACAAGAGCCAGGAAGAGCTGGCCGACCTGTTCCGCGCCGAGTTGACCACCGGGGTCGGCCGCAGCGTCAAGCACGAAAGCGCCCCCAAGCACGTCAGCGGCGAGGCGATCTACATCGACGATCGCCTGGAGTTTCCCAACCAGTTGCACGTCTATGCGCGCCTGAGCGAGCGCGCCCACGCCCGCATCACCCGCCTCGACGTGACGCCCTGCTACCAGTTCCCCGGCGTCGCCATCGCCCTCACCGCCGCCGACGTTCCCGGCCAGCTCGACATCGGCCCGGTGGTGGCCGGCGACCCGCTGCTGGCCGATGGCAAGGTGGAGTATGTCGGACAGATGGTCCTGGCGGTCGCCGCCGACAGCCTGGAAACCGCGCGCATGGCGGCCATGGCGGCGATCGTCGAGTACGAAGACCTGGAGCCGGTGCTCGACGTGGTCGAGGCCCTGCGCAAGCGCCATTTCGTCCTCGACAGCCACCAGCACCGCATCGGCGATTCCGCCGCCGCGCTGGCCGGCGCGCCGCATCGCCTGCAAGGCACGCTGCACATCGGCGGCCAGGAGCATTTCTACCTGGAGACGCAGATTTCCTCGGTAATGCCCAGCGAAGACGGCGGCATGATCGTCTATTGCTCGACGCAGAACCCCACCGAAGTGCAGAAGCTGGTGGCTGAGGTCCTCGGGGTTTCCTTCAACCGCATCGTCATCGACATGCGCCGCATGGGCGGCGGCTTCGGCGGCAAGGAAACCCAGGCCGCGGCGCCGGCCTGCCTGTGCGCGGTGGTCGCCTACCACACCGGGCGTCCGGCGAAGATGCGCCTGCCGCGCATGGAGGACATGCAGATCACCGGCAAGCGTCACCCGTTCTACGTCGAATACGACGTCGGCTTCGACGACGATGGCCGCCTGCACGGCATCCAGATCGACCTGGCCGGCAACTGCGGCTATTCGCCGGACCTCTCCGGCTCGATCGTCGACCGCGCCATGTTCCACTCGGACAACGCCTACTTCCTCGGCAACGCCACCATCAACGGCCACCGTTGCAAGACCAACACCGCCTCGAACACCGCCTACCGCGGTTTCGGCGGGCCCCAGGGAATGGTCGCCATCGAGGAGATCATGGACGCCGTGGCCCGCAGCCTGGGCAAGGATCCGCTGGAGGTGCGCAAGCTCAACTACTACGGCAAGGACGAGCGCAACGTCACCCATTACCACCAGACCGTCGAGCACAACCTGTTGGCGGAGATGACCGCCGAGCTGGAAGCGAGCAGCGAGTACGCCCGCCGCCGCGAGGAAATCCGTGCCTTCAATGCCGCCAGCCCGGTCCTGAAGAAAGGCCTGGCGCTGACCCCGGTGAAGTTCGGCATTTCGTTCACCGCGACCTTCCTCAACCAGGCAGGTGCGCTGATCCACATCTATACCGACGGCAGCATCCACCTGAACCATGGCGGCACCGAGATGGGCCAGGGCCTCAATACCAAGGTCGCCCAGGTGGTCGCCGAGGTCTTCCAGGTCGACGTGGAGCGCATCCAGATCACCGCCACCAATACCGACAAGGTGCCCAATACCTCGCCCACCGCCGCCTCCTCGGGCACCGACCTGAACGGCAAGGCCGCGCAGAATGCCGCCGAAACCATCAAGCGGCGCCTGGTGGAGTTCGCCGCGCGGCACTGGAAGGTCAGCGAGGAAGACGTCGAGTTCCGCAACAACCAGGTGCGTATCCGCGAGCTGATCCTGCCGTTCGAGGAACTGATCCAGCAGGCCTACTTCGGCCAGGTCTCGTTGTCCAGCACCGGCTTCTACCGCACGCCGAAGATCTTCTACGACCGCGAGCAGGCCCGTGGCCGGCCCTTCTATTATTTCGCCTACGGCGCCGCCTGCTCGGAGGTGATAGTCGATACCCTCACCGGCGAATACCGCATGCTGCGCACCGACATCCTGCATGACGTCGGCGACTCGCTGAACCCGGCCATCGACATCGGCCAGGTCGAAGGCGGCTTCGTCCAGGGCATGGGCTGGCTGACCATGGAGGAACTGGTCTGGAACGCCAAGGGCAAGCTGATGACCAGCGGCCCGGCCAGCTACAAGATTCCCGCCGTCGCCGACATGCCGCTGGACCTGCGGGTGAAACTGCTGGAGAACCGCAAGAATCCGGAGCAGACCGTGTTCCATTCCAAGGCCGTGGGCGAGCCGCCGTTCATGCTCGGCATCTCGGTCTGGTGCGCGATCAAGGACGCCGTGGCCAGCCTCGCCGACTACCGCGCGCAACCCGCCATCGACGCGCCGGCGACGCCCGAGCGGGTGCTCTGGGGCGTGGAACAGATGCGCCGGCTGAAGGCCGCCCAGGCGCAAGCGGCGGACGCCGCGGTCGAACCGGCCTGAACCGCCGCGATCGGGAGGATGACGAGATGAACTGGATCAGCGCCCTGGCCGAGTTGCAGCGTAGCGGCGAACCTTGCGTCCTGGTGACCATCATCGAGGAACGCGGCTCGACCCCGCGCAACGCCGGCTCGAAGATGGTGGTCAGCGCCGAGCGGCTCTACGACACCATCGGCGGCGGCCACCTGGAATACAGGGCCCAGGCCATTGCCCGGGAAATGCTCGCCGCGCGGACCCAGGACACCCGCCTGGAGCGCTTCAGCCTGGGCGCCAGTCTCGGCCAGTGCTGCGGCGGCGCCACGGTGCTGCTGTTCGAGCCGATGGGCCAGCCGCAGGCACACATCGCCGTGTTCGGCGCGGGCCACGTCGGTCGCGCCCTGGTACCCTTGCTCGCCAGCCTGCCCTGCCGGGTGCGCTGGATCGATTCGCGGGAACACGAATTTCCCGCGCTCCTGCCCGACGGCGTGGAGAAAGTGGTGAACGACGAAGTGCTCGACGAGGTCGAGCGGATGCCGCCCGGCAGCCACTTCATCGTCATGACCCACAATCACCCGCTGGACCTGGAGCTTACCGCGGCGATCCTGGCGCGCAACGACTTCGCCTACTTCGGCCTGATCGGCTCGAAGACCAAGCGCGTCAAGTTCGAGCACCGCCTGCGCGAACGTGGCGTCGACGCCGAACGCCTGCAACGGATGCGCTGCCCGATGGGCCTGGAGCAGGTGAAAGGCAAGCTGCCGGCGGAGATCGCCATCTCCATCGCCGGCGAGGTGATCGCCACCTACAACGCCGCCTTCGGCCTGGAACGCAAGCAGGGGCCGTCGAGCGTCACCCGGCTGACCCCGGAGTCGCGCCGCGCCCACGAATCCTGAGCGGCCCCCCGCTCCCCCGCGTCCGCCGCCAGGCGGCGGACCTCCCACGAACCTTTTTTCGAGACTGCCATGACCCGCAACGCCAAAGCCTACCGCGCCGCCATCCTGCACAGCATCGCCGACCCCGCGGAGGTCGGCGTCGAACGCTCCTACGAATACTTCGAGGACGGCCTGTTGCTGGTGGAGGACGGCAAGGTCGCTCGCCTCGGTGACGCCGAAACCCTGCTCGGCGAGATCGGCGAGGTCGAGGTCTTCGAGTACCGCGACGCGCTGATCACCCCCGGCTTCATCGATACCCACATCCATTTCCCGCAGACCGGGATGATCGCCTCCTACGGCGAACAACTGCTGGACTGGCTGAACACCTATACCTTCCCCACCGAGCGCCAATTCGGCGACCAGGCCCATGCCGACCAGGTCGCCGAGATCTTCCTGCAGGAACTGCTGCGCAACGGCACCACCACCGCGCTGGTCTTCGGCAGCGTGCACCGGCAATCGGTGGAATCGCTGTTCGAGGCCGCCCGGCGCCTGGACCTGCGCCTGATCGCCGGCAAGGTGATGATGGACCGCAACGCGCCGGACTACCTGACCGACACCGCCGAGAGCAGCTACCGCGACAGCAAGGCGCTGATCGAGCGCTGGCACGGCCAGGGCCGTCTGCTCTACGCAGTGACCCCGCGCTTCGCCCCGACCAGCACCGCGGAACAGCTGGACATGGCGGCGCGGCTGCTGCGCGAGCATCCCGGCGTATACCTGCACACCCACCTGTCGGAGAACCTCAAGGAAATCGAGTGGGTGAAGGAGCTGTTCCCCGAGCGCAGCGGCTACCTGGACGTCTACGACCACCACGGCCTGCTCGGGCCGCGCTCGGTGTTCGCCCATGGCGTGCACCTGTGCGACGGCGAATGCCAGCGCCTGGCGGAGACTGGCTCGGCAGTGGCGTTCTGCCCGACCTCCAACCTGTTCCTCGGCAGCGGTCTGTTCGACCTGCCGAAGCTGGAGCGCTACAAGGTCAAGGTCGGCCTCGGCACCGATGTCGGCGCCGGCACCAGCTTCTCCCAGTTGCAGTCCCTGAACGAGGCGTACAAGGTCATGCAGTTGCAGGGCGCCCGCCTCGATCCGTTCAAGTCGCTCTACCTCGCCACCCTCGGCGGCGCCCGTGCGCTGGAGCTGGACGACCGGATCGGCAGCTTCGCCACCGGCAACGAGGCGGACTTCGTGGTCCTCGACTACCACGCCACCCCGCTGCTCTCCTACCGCCTGAGCCAGGCCGGCAGCCTGGCCGAACGGCTGTTCGCGCTGACCATCCTCGGCGACGACCGCACGGTGAAGGAAACCTTCGCCGCCGGTCGCTCGGTGCATCGCCGCGACTGACTCCCGGCGGAAACGAAAAAGCCCCGCATCGCGGGGCTTTTCAATGCTTCGGATCAGGCCGCCGAATCGCTGTCGGCCTTGGCCCGGCGTGGCTTCTTCTTGCCGCCGAGGAGGTGCGAGAACACCGCGTGCAAGTCGCCGGAAGCGTTGTCGCTCTCCAGGTTGAGCTTGCTGTCGATGTGCTCCATGTGGTGCATCATCAGGGTCACCGCGCGCTCCTTGTCGCCCTTCTCGATGGCGTCGAGGATCTCGTTGTGCTCGTCGAACGAGCAGTGCGAGCGACCGCCGCTTTCGTACTGGGCGATGATCAGCGAGGTCTGCGACACCAGGCTGCGCTGGAAACTCACCAGAGGAGCGTTGCGCGCCATCTCGGCAAGCTTCAGGTGGAACTCGCCGGACAGGCGGATGCCGGCGCCCCGGTCGCCACGGGCGAAGCTGGATTGTTCCTGCACCACCATCTCGCGCAACTCGGCCAGGCGCTCGGCGGTGGCGTTGTCGGTGGCCAGTTCGGTGATGGCGCGCTCGACTGTGCGGCGGGCGAAAAGGATCTGCCGGGCCTCGTCGATGCTCGGGCTGGCGACCACCGCGCCGCGGTTCGGCCGTAACAGCACCACCTGCTCGTGGGCCAGGCGCGAGAGGGCGCGGCGAATGATGGTGCGGCTGACACCGAATATCTCGCCGAGCGCTTCCTCGCTCAGCTTGGTGCCGGGGGCCAGGCGTTGTTCGAGGATGGCGTCGAAGATGTGGGCGTAGACGATCTCGTCCTGGGTACCGCTGCGGGCCTTGCCGGTGCGCGGCGGCTTCCTGATGTGTTGCAACTGATCGGTCATCGGTCTCGAACCTTGTGCGTCCGGCTTGTGGCCTGGGCTGATCCTCGCTCGCGGGCGTGGGTGAGGCACGCCGGCGGCTGATAGCGAAATAGTGTACACAAGCAGCGGCATCCGGCGCACCACCCCTTTCCGCCCCTCGTTCCGAGCGCGCGGCACCGCCCGGAAGTGGGCGTGACGGAAAGCTGATAAAAATGTGGCGAAAAACCCTCAAACATTCTTTGACCTTTTTGTATACAAAGGCATAATCGCTCGCACGAGTTCTTGACCCAGAGGTCAGAAAATCGTGCCCTCACATCACCTTCGAGCCGCGTCAGGGACCTGGTAACCAACCGGCCCGCAGGACCTAACAACAAGAGCGATGAGGAGTACCTGCTGTGGAAAGCACCAAACAAGAAGAACAAGGGATCTACGCTGCGACACCGCCCGCCACCGGCCTGCTCGAACGCCTGTTCAAGCTCCGCCAGCATGGTACGACGGTCAGGACCGAGCTGGCGGCCGGGCTGACCACCTTCATCACCATGGCCTACATCATCTTCGTCAATCCCAACATCATGGCCGACGCCGGCATCGACCACGGCGCGGCGTTCGTCGCCACGTGCCTGGCAGCCGCCCTCGGCTGCTTCCTGATGGGCCTGTACGCCAACTGGCCGGTGGGCCTGGCGCCGGGAATGGGACTGAACGCCTTCTTCACCTACACCGTGGTCGGCACCATGGGCTACAGCTGGCAGATCGCCCTGGGCGCGGTGTTCATCTCCGGGGTGATGTTCATGCTGCTGACCTTCTCCCGGGTCCGCGAATGGCTGCTCAACAGCATCCCCCGCAGCCTCAGGTTCGCCATGGGTGCGGGAGTCGGCCTGTTCCTCGGCCTGATCGGCCTGAAGACCGCCGGCATCGTGGTGGCCAGCCCGGCGACCCTGATCAAGCTCGGCCACCTCACCTCGCCCGGCCCGCTGCTGGCGGCACTGTGCTTCCTGATGATCGCCGTGCTCGAGTACCGCCGGGTGTTCGGCGGCATCCTCATCAGCATCCTCAGCGTCACCCTGGTCGGCTGGGCCCTCGGCCTGGTGCAGTACGGCGGGGTGTTCTCGGCGCCGCCGAGCCTGGCGCCGACCTTCCTGGCGATGGACATCGCCGGCGCGTTCAACGTCACCATGATCAGCGTGATCCTGGCCTTCCTCTTCGTGCACATGTTCGATACCGCCGGCACTCTCATGGGCGTCGCCCAGCGCGCGCACCTGGTGAAGGAGGACGGGCGCATCGAGAACCTGTCGAAAGCGATGAAGGCCGACAGCGCCTCCAGCGTGTTCGGCGGCATGCTCGGTGTCCCGCCGGTGACCAGTTACGTGGAGAGCGCCGCGGGCGTGGCCGCCGGCGGACGTACCGGGCTCACCGCGGTGGTGGTCGGCGTGCTGTTCGTCGCCGCGATGTTCTTCGCCCCGCTGGCCGGGATGATCCCCGCCTTCGCCACCGCCGGCGCGCTGATCTACGTGGCCATGCTGATGATGGGCGGGATGGCGCACATCGACTGGGACGAGCACACCGAGACCATTCCGGCGATCGTCACGGTGATCATGATGCCGCTGACCTTCTCGGTGGCCGACGGCATCGCCCTGGGCTTCATCACCTACGTCGCGATGAAGGTCCTCACCGGCAAGCACCGCGAAGTCTCAGCCAGCCTCTATGCCTTGTTCGTGATCTTCGTCGCCAAGTTCATCTTCCTCTGACCCGCCCGGATGGCGGATGGCCGCACGCGGCTATCCGCCTCGAACCTGTCGTTGCCCCGCAGGGCTCGCGACGCGCAGCCTCATCCGTCGCCCATTCGCACCTTGCGCCGCATCGTCCTGCCCCCCCCCCCCGCAGATGGCGGATAACCGGCAACCCTCGGCGCCTTCCCCGCGAACGAAAAAAGCCCGCTCGATGGCGGGCCAGGGAAAAGGACTCAGGGAGTCAATGTTTCGTGGCACGCACCTAGCTGCCGCGATAGGTCGAGTAGCTGTAGGGCGAGATCAGCAGCGGCACATGGTAGTGATCGTCGGCGGAGGCGATGCCGAAACGCAGCACCACCTGGTCGAGGAATGCCGGCTCCGGCAATTGCACGCCGCGGGCGCGATAGTAGTCGCCGGCGTTGAACACCAGTTGATAGACCCCGGGACGGAAGTCCTCGCCTTGCAGCACCGGCTGGTCGCAGCGGCCGTCGTGGTTGGTCAGGGTGGTGGCGATCAGTTCTAGTTGCTGGCCTTCTACCCGGTACAGCTCGATCTTGATGCCATGGCCGGGGCAGCCGTGTGCGGAATCCAGTACATGCGTGGTCAAACGTCCCATGGGTTGCGGGCGCCCGCTGGCGGACACCACTCCTCCTCTTGCCTTCGTTCGATGGGGATCGCTCCGGGACCTGCCCGGCGCCGCTCGCTTGCAGCCCGCCAGGGAGCCGCTTGCGAAGCAATATAAGTTATCCTTCGATGAATTGTATACAAAAAACACCGCCACAACCGAAAATGCGGCAGCCGCCCCGAAATCGGGCATTCCTTCCACAAGCCCCACCCCGCAGGGCCTCATTCTTCGCTAACTGACCAGTCGGGCAGGTTTTTTGCTGGATGAATGGCAGGGATCGGCAAGCAGGATTGTATTTACAGACCGCAGGCAAACTTGTATACAATAAATCCATCACGGCATCCCCGGCCCGTCCGGCCCGCCGCCCCATCCACAATAAGGAACACTGCTGTGAGCGCTGACTACCCACGCGACCTGATCGGATACGGCAACAACCCTCCCCACCCTCACTGGCCCGGCGATGCCCGCATCGCCCTGTCCTTCGTGCTCAATTACGAAGAAGGTGGCGAGCGCTGCGTCCTGCATGGCGACAAGGAGTCCGAGGCGTTCCTTTCCGAGATGGTGGCTGCCCAGCCCTTGCAGGGCGTGCGCCACATGAGCATGGAATCGCTCTACGAATACGGCAGCCGCGCCGGGGTCTGGCGCCTGCTCAAGCTGTTCAAGCGACGCAACGTGCCGCTCACCGTGTTCGCCGTGGCCATGGCGGCGCAGCGCAACCCTGAGGTGATCAGGGCGATGGTCGCCGACGGCCACGAAATCTGCAGCCACGGCTACCGCTGGATCGACTACCAGTACATGGACGAGGCCCAGGAGCGCGAGCACATGCTCGAAGCCATCCGCATCCTCACCGAACTCACCGGCCAGCGCCCGGTGGGCTGGTACACCGGACGCACCGGCCCGAACACCCGGCGCCTGGTGATGGAGGAAGGCGGCTTCCTCTATGACTCCGACACCTACGACGACGACCTGCCCTACTGGGACCCGGCCAGCACCGCGGAGAAACCGCACCTGGTGATTCCCTATACCCTGGACACCAACGACATGCGCTTCACCCAGGTGCAGGGCTTCAACAATGGCGAGCAGTTCTTCCAGTACCTGAAGGACGCCTTCGACGTGCTCTACGAAGAAGGCGCGACGGCGCCGAAGATGCTCTCCATCGGCCTGCATTGCCGGTTGATCGGTCGCCCGGCGCGGATGGCCGCTTTGGAGCGCTTCATCCAGTACGCGCAGAGCCACGACAAGGTCTGGTTCGCCCGCCGCGAAGACATCGCCCGCCATTGGCACCGTGAGCATCCTTTCCAGGAGACCGAGGCATGAGCCGTTTCCAGACCCTGACCCCCGCCTCGCTGTCCCGCGAGGCCTTCGTCGAAGCCTTCGCCGACATCTACGAACACTCCCCCTGGGTCGCCGAGAAGGCCTATGACCTGGGTATCGACGACAGCCTCAACGATATCGAGGGCCTGCACCAGCGCATGGCCGACATTCTCCTGTCGGCAAGCCGCGAGGCCCAGCTGGCGCTGATCAACGCCCACCCGGACCTCGCCGGCAAGGCGGCGATCCGTGGCGAACTGACCGCCTCCAGCACCTCCGAGCAGGCCGGCGCCGGGATTCACGAATGCAGCGCCGAGGAGTTCGCCCGCTTCACCGAACTCAACGACGCCTACAAGGCCAGGTTCGGCTTCCCCTTCATCAAGGCGGTGAAGGGCAGCAACCGCCATCAGATCCTGGCGGCCTTCGAGGAACGCATCCAGCACTCCGCCGACGAGGAGTTCGCTACCGCGCTGGCCGAGATCAACAAGATCGCCCTGTTCCGCCTGCAGCAGCTCTGAGGCCTGCGGATACGAGCATGAACGCCGAACACTCGCCCTTCCGCCACTACCTCGACCTCGCCGACGCACGCCTGGGCAGCCAGGTGGTCGCCGTCAGCGACGAATGGTTCGCCCCGGCCAGCCGCATGCTGCAGGCCGGCGAACCGGTGTGGAAGGAAGGCGTATTCGACGACAGCGGCAAGTGGATGGACGGCTGGGAAACCCGCCGCAAGCGCTTCGAGGGCCATGACCAGGCGGTGATCCGCCTGGGTGTGCCGGGCGTGCTGAAGGGCGTCGACATCGACACCCGCTTCTTCACCGGCAACCATCCGCCGGCGGCTTCCCTGGATGGCTGCTTCTGCGCCGAAGGCGACCCGGACGACAGCACGTCCTGGAGCGAAGTGCTGGCGGCGGTGGGGCTGCAGGGCGATAGCCATCACTACCACCCGATAGACGACGAACGTCCCTGGACCCACCTGCGCCTGAACATCTACCCGGACGGCGGTATCGCCCGCCTGCGCCTCTATGGCGTGCCCTACCGCGACTGGAGCAGCCAGCCGCCGGGAACGGCGCTCGACCTGGCCGCAGCGGTCAACGGCGGCCGGGCGCTGGCCTGCTCCGACCAGCATTTCGGACGCATGGGCAACCTGCTCAACCCCGGACGTGCCATCAACATGGGCGACGGCTGGGAAACCGGCCGCCGCCGCACGCCGGGCCACGACTGGGTGATCGTCGCCCTCGGCCATCCCGGCAGCATCGAGGCGGCGGTCGTCGATACCTTGCACTTCAAGGGCAACTATCCGGAAAGCTGCAGCATCCAGGCCGCCTTCGTGGAAGGCGGGAACGAGGCCCGGATCGAGGCGCAGAGCCTCTTCTGGCGCGAGCTGCTGCCAGCGCAGAAGCTGGAAATGCACCAGGAACACCGGTTCGAGCGGCACCTCAACGCCCTCGGCCCGATCACCCATGTACGCCTGAACATCTTTCCCGACGGCGGCGTCAGCCGCCTGCGCCTGTTCGGCAGGCCACAATTACCGTGAGACCCGGGCCCCGCGTGCGTCCGGAATACAACAAACAGAATCGACAGGATCAGTATGCGCACTCTCAAGATCGAGCCGTTGACCAAGGAAGCCTTCGCCCCGTTCGGTGACGTGATCGAAACCGCCGGCAGCGACTATTTCATGATCAACAACGGCTCCACCCGCCGTTATCACAAGCTGGCCACGGTCGAGACCGCGCAGCCGGAAGATAACGCGATCATCAGCATCTTCAGCGCCGAGAAGCTGGAAATGCCGTTGCGCATCCGCATGCTGGAACGCCATCCGCTGGGCAGCCAGGCCTTCATCCCGCTGCTCGGCAACCCCTTTCTGGTCGTGGTCGCGCCACTTGGCGATGTACCTGTACCGGGCCTCGTCCGCGCCTTCCTGACCAACGGAAGGCAGGGCGTCAATTACCACCGCGGCGTCTGGCACCATCCGGTGCTGACGATCGAAAAGCGGGATGACTTCCTGGTGGTCGATCGCAGCGGTTCCGGGAACAACTGCGACGAGCATTTCTTCACCGAGGACGAACAGCTCCTCCTCGACCCCCAATCAAACCAATAAGAGAGGTCCTGCCGCCGGTCCGCCGGCCAGGGCAAGAGGTACAAGACTGTGGAAGCACATCTCATCGAATGGCTGAACCTGCTGGTGCGCTGGATTCACATGATCGTCGGGATCGCGTGGATCGGCGCTTCGTTCTATTTCGTCTGGCTGGAGAACAACCTCAACCGCAGCAACCCGCGTGAAGGCCTGTCCGGAGACCTCTGGGCAATCCACGGTGGCGGCATCTACCACCTGGAGAAGTACAAGCTGGCTCCGCCGAAAATGCCGGAGAACCTGCACTGGTTCAAATGGGAGGCCTACTCCACCTGGATGTCCGGGGTGGTGTTGCTGACCATCGTGTTCTACCTGAACCCGACCCTCTACCTGATCGCCCCCGGCAGCGACCTGGCGCCGGCAGCGGCCATCGCCATCGGCATCGGTTCGCTGGTTTGCGGCTGGTTCGTCTACACCGTCCTCTGCGATTCGGCACTGGGCAAGACCCCTGCCCTGCTCGGCCTGGTCCTGTTCGTCCTGCTGGTCGCCGCCGCCTACGGCCTGACCCAGGTGTTCAGCGGCCGCGGCGCCTACCTGCACGTCGGCGCGATCATCGGCACCATCATGGTCGGCAACGTGTTCAGGGTGATCATGCCGGCCCAGCGCGCGCTGGTGAAAGCCATCGAAGAAAACCGCGAGCCCGATCCGGTGCTGCCGGCCAAGGGCCTGCTGCGCTCCCGGCACAACAACTACTTCACCCTGCCGGTGCTGTTCATCATGATCAGCAACCACTTCCCGAGCACCTACGGCAGCCAGTACAACTGGCTGATCCTGGCCGCCATCGCGGTGCTCGCGGTACTGGTACGCCACTACTTCAACACCCGCCACGAAAGCAACCGCTTCGCCTGGGCACTGCCCGCCGGCGCGCTGGGCATGATCGCCCTGGCCTTCGTCACCACGCCGAACTACCAGCAGGCTTCCGCACCGCTGGCCAGCACCCCGGCGGCGGCACCGGCACAACCGGCGACCGGCGGCGACGCACCAGCCGCGCCCGCCGCGACCCAGGCGTCCAATGCCGGGGCCGCGAGCGGAGCCGACTTCGACAAGGTCCATCACGTGATCCAGGAGCGCTGCACCGTCTGCCACTCGGCGAAACCGACCAGCCAGCTGTTCAGCACCGCGCCAGGCGGGATCATGCTCGACACCCCGCAGCAGATCCAGCAACTGGCACCGAAGATCCAGGCCCAGGCCGTGGCCTCGCAGATCATGCCGCTGGGCAACATCACGCAGATGACCCAGGAAGAACGCAACCTGATCGGCAGCTGGATCGCCAAGGGCGCACAGATCAACTGAGCCTTGGCCGAAAGGCTAAGAACCGCACCTCCGGTTCCCCGCAGCAGAACAACCCTGCTGGCCCTACCCCAAAAGCCCTCTCCATAGAGGGCTTTTGGCCATAACTGGCCATATCTTTCAGCCCCCAACCTCTCCGATAACTCACTTTCCTTCACCCTGGGCCGATGGAACGAAACCGTGCGGCGCTCCACCATTGAAAGCGACCAACCAACCATCGCTATCCGCAGGTACGTGTCGTCTCGTATTTGCCCAGCAAACTTCGCTCGGGTGATCTGTGTGGCCGGGGGACCTGTGCTGCGTCGTGTGATAGTGCGCGCCCCATCTTCGGCTGCCTTGCCAATGAAGAACTGTGCAACTTTTTGGTTGATAACGTTGTGGATAGAACGCTAGGGAACAAATACCCAAAGGGCTCCGAGAGAGTGCGCAACTTTTTGCAAGCGGTGCGCAAAAAGTTGCGCAATTTTCAGTGTTCTTCCCATGAGAATCGCCAGCGAATTTTTGGCTTCCCCCAATAACGCCTTGATGGAAAAGAGTTTCAAGACCAGTGGCACGGTTCTTGTCTAGCACCGATGCCCCCGGCATATCGCCTGGGCACTTTCAACGACAAGGAACGTATCCATGGCAACCCCCGCCTATATGTCCATCACC
>NZ_KV800256.1:0-544 GCF_001810205.1 Pseudomonas sp. HMSC076A11
CTACCAGCGTTACCTCTCCGATCTACGGGACCTCAAGGATGCCTTTGGTATCAAGGTCTACGCATTTGCCTGATGACCAACCATGTCCATCTGCTCATGGCGCCTGGTGATTCGCTGTCTGGCTTGGCGCAACTGATGAAAACGCTGGCGGCGCGCACGACACGATATCGGAATCGCTTGGAGGGCCGTTCCGGAACGTTGTGGGAAAGTCGCTATAAATCGAGTGTCGTACAGAGCGATGCCTACCTGCTGGCGTGTTGCCGGTACATCGAACTGAACCCTGTTCGGGCGCGGATGGTGGACGATGTGGCGGCCTATCCCTGGTCAAGTTATGGGCTGCGGGCGGATTGGTTGAAGGAGGCAAACTGGTTGGATATGGATCCCTGCTTCATTGAGCTAGGTCAGACGGCCGAAGAGAGATATCGGCGATACGTAACGTTCATGAAAGAGGCGATACCGGCCGAGGAATTGAGGCTGATTCGCGAGGCGGTTCAGCGTGGACAACTGACGGGCAATCAACGGTTCGTGGACGAGATAGAGCGGG
>NZ_KV800257.1:0-392 GCF_001810205.1 Pseudomonas sp. HMSC076A11
CTTTTTATAGATTGAATAATATTCCTTGTGTAGTCTTTCGTCGGGGGAGTACCACATCCTGTCAACATCGGGACTAGCCTTATCAAAAACTCCGGACATGAAGAAGGCAGCATCACCATTTCCTTGACTGGCAGCAAGAAGATAATAGCTCGCCGCCTTGGGGAAGTTATGCTCTACTATCTTATAATACGCCCCTAACTCATAATTAGCCGGTGAATAACCCTGACTGGCAGCGCAATTGGTATACGCCAAACCCAAATCTTTCTTCTTAGCTACATAAATATAAAGCTTTCCAAGCTCAGTCAATGCCGGCGGATTTCCCAAGCTGGCGGCCTTATCCAGGAAGGTAAGTCCATCCGTTGCAGGATTCTTGACCCCGGCACGATTACCGA
>NZ_KV800258.1:0-24702 GCF_001810205.1 Pseudomonas sp. HMSC076A11
GGCGAATAACCGCTTGCGGTTATCCGCCATTCCCCTGGTTTTTCTCGTGCCGTGATGGGACAGGGTTGTCGCGGTCCGTCGCGGAGGATACGGGGATATCCGTTGATGGCGTCTCGCCCGAGCCTCAGTGCGAGGTTCCCTCCGCATAGCCGATCTTGTTGCCGACGTTGTACTTGCCCGACGGCTTGTTCATCGGCAGTCGCTTCACTTCCTCCAGGCTGTGCGCGTCGTAGACCACCAGCGCGCCGTCGCGGTCCCAGACGCTGAGCAGGGCGTAGCGGCCGTCGCGGGTGAACTCGACGTGGCCGGCCACCTTGCCCGGGCTGGGGCGCAGGCGATGGGCGATTTCCAGGGTCTGCTTGTCGATCAGCAGGATCTCGTCGTGTTTCTTGCCAAGGAAGGTATCGGTCCAGGCGTAGGGCGAGTCGGCATGGCTGCGCATGAAGAAGCCGGGGCCGTCGGTGACGATTTCCTTCAACGGCTTCCAGTTTTGCAGGTCGATCACCGAGATCACCCCGCGGCTGATGTTCGGCGTAGCGAACACCCAGCGCCCGTCGCGCTTCCAGTAGATGCCCGAGCCGAGGTGCGGCATGCCCGACAGCGGGATCGAGGCGACCCGCGCGCCGCTGTCCAGCTCGATCACCTCGCCGCCCCTGGCCTGCCGCGAGCTGCCCAGCAGGTAGCGGTAGTCGGGGCTGAAGGAGAAGTCGTCGAGGTAGTCGGCGACCGCCAGCCGTTTCGGCGCGACCGGCTTGCCGTCGGCATAGGGCAGCTCCCACAGCTCGTGGACGTCCTTCAGGGCGACCACGAAGCTGTGCCGCGGCGGTGCCGTGTATACCGCGCTGACCCGCGAGGCCTGGCCCTGGGCGTCGGCCGCCGGGATGACCTGCACCAGGGAAAGGTCGCGGGCATCCAGCAGCACCAGGTTGCCGGGCAGGTAGTTGCCCACCAGGATCCAGCGCCCGTCGTCGCTGACCGCCAGGTTGCGCGTGTTGAGGCCGGCGCGGACCTCGGCGACCACCTTCAGGTTGTACAGGTCGTAGAGGGTCACCCAGCCGTCGCGCGAGGCGAAGTACACCAGGCGCCCGTCCGGGGAGAACTTCGGACCTCCGTGCAGGGCGTAGCGCGAGGGGAAGCGGGCGATGGGCTCGAAGCGATCGCCGTCGAGGATGGTCACGTGGTGGTCGCCGGACTCCACCACCACGAACAGGTTCAGCGGGTCGGCCTCGAAGCGGGGCCTGGACGGCAGGGTGGCGAGGGGATGCGGCTGAACCTGGCTGGCCCGGATGTCCTCGGCGCTCCACTGCGGTTCGCGCGGCGGCGTCTGGTAGAGATAGGCGACCAGGGCGTCCGCCGCGGCGTCGTCCAATTGACCGGCAAAGCCGGCCATCTGGGTTGCCGGGCGACCGTGCAGGATCACCTCGCGGGCCTGCGCCGGCTTCAGCCGCGAAAGGCTTTCCGGGAGCAGGGTCGGGCCGCTGCCGCCGAGCCGTCCGGCGCCGTGGCAGGCCTGGCAGTGCTGGCGGTAGAGCGCTTCCCCCGGCGCTTCGCCGGCCTGCGCGGGGGAGCCGAGGAGCAGGCCGAGGGCGAGGCCGATCAGGCGCATGCGACGGCCTCGCGGCTGACCGGCGAGCCGGCGCCCAGGTATGAAGGATGCGCCATCGCGCGCTCGGCGAAGAGCGCCACCACCTGGCCGACGACGATCAGCGTCGGCGGCTTCAACTGGTAGCGTCGCGCCAGCGCCGGCAGCTCGGCAAGGGCGCCGCGGGTCACCTGCTGGCCCGCCTGGGTGCCCTGGCTGACCAGCGCCGCCGGGGTGTCGCTGGCGAGGCCGTGCTCGACCAGGCGCGCGGCGATCTCGGCGAGGTTGCCCAGGCCCATGTAGAACACCAGGGTCTGCTTGCCACGCGCCAGGCCGGCCCAGTCGAGGTCGAGGCGGCCGTCGTTCTGCAGGTGGCCGGTGACGAAGGTGCAGGACTGGGCGAGGTCGCGGTGGGTCAGCGGGATGCCGGCGTAGGTACTGCAACCGGAGGCGGCGGTGACGCCGGGGACCACCTGGCAGTCGACGCCGGCTTCGAGCAGGCGCTCCAGCTCCTCGGCGCCGCGACCGAAGATGAACGGGTCGCCGCCTTTCAGGCGGACCACCCGGCGTTGCTGCCGGGCCAGGCGCACCAGCAGCTCGTTGATTTCTTCCTGCGGCAGGCTGTGGTGGCCGCAGCGCTTGCCGACGTAGATGCGCTGGCAGCTTTCCGGCAGAAGGGCGACCAGTTCGCGGGCGACCAGGCGGTCGTAGACCACCACCTCGGCCTGTTGCAGCAGGGCCCAGGCGCGCAGGGTGAGCAGGCCCGGATCGCCGGGGCCGGCGCCGACCAGGGCGACGCTGCCGGCAGGGAAATCGACATCGAGGAGGGACGGCGGAATCACGGTAGTGTTCATGAGGCTTTCCTTAGACGGCGTGCAGCGCGATGCGCTCGAGGCCGATTTCCTGATCGCTGAGGTAGCAGCCGGGGTCTTCGCCCCAGAGTTCTCCGCCGGCCCAGGCGCGGGTGCGGGTGTTGCCGTTGCAGATGTCCAGCCAGCGGCATTGGCTGCAGCGCCCGACCACCGGTCGCGGGCGCTGGCGCAGTTGCAGGAGCAGCGGGTCGGGGCGCTCGAACCAGAAGTCGGCGAAGCGCTGATGGCGGATGTTGCCGACGCTGTGGTGCCACCAGTAGCTGTCCGGATGCACCTCGCCGGTGTTGTCGATGTTGGCGATGCCCTCGCCCGAGGCGTTGCCGCCCCAGTCCAGCAGCAGCTCGCAGAGACGCGCCAGTTGCTGCGGGCGGCGGCGCTTGAGCCAGTCGAGGAGAAGGATCGCGTCGGCGTCGTTGTTGCCGGTGACGAAGTCGCTGTCGCGCCCCTGCCGGATGTCCTCGTCGGCCCGTTCGAAGAGCTGCGCGAGGGCCTCGCGGGTGCGCCGGTGGTGGGCGTCGAGGGCGCGGCTGCGGCGGCCGCGGCCACTGTAGTTGAGGTGCGAGAGGTAGAACTTCTGCACGTCGAGTTCGCGCATCAGGTCGAGCAGTGCCGGTAGTTGCGCGGCGTTCTCCTCGGTCAGGGTGGTGCGCATGCCGACGCGGATATCCGCCTCGCGGCACAGGCGCATGGCCGCCAGCGCGGCGTCGAAGCTGCCCTGCTTCTGGCGGAAGCGGTCGTGGGTCTCGCGCAGGCCGTCGAGGCTGATGCCGACGTAGTCGAAGCGGGCCTCGGCGACGCGCTGGATGTTGCCTTCGTCGATCAGCGTACCGTTGCTCGACAGCGCCACGAACATCCCGGCCTGGCGCGCATGGGCGGCGATCTCGAAGAGGTCCGGGTGCATCAGCGGCTCGCCGCCGGAGAGGATCAGCACGCGCACTCCGGCGGCGCGCAGGTCGTCGATGCCGCGAAGGATTTCCGCGGTCTCCAGCTCGCCACGGAAGTCGCTGTCGGCGGAGGTGGAGTAACAGTGCTTGCAGGTCAGGTTGCAGCGCCGCAGCAGGTTCCAGATCACCACCGGGGCGCGCCTGCCGCCGGCGCGGCGCGGCGTCGGCGCGTCCTCGGCGAGGCTGCGCAGGTAATGGCTGATCCTCAGCATGGACGTTCCTCCTTCTGCGCCAGGCGCAGGCCGGTCTTCTTCAGGATGCGGCTGCTCACCAGCATCTCGTCGGCGCGACAGTCCTCGCCGAGCAGCAGGCGGATCTGCTGGCGATAGCCTTCGATCTCCGCTTCGCTGCGGCCGTGAACCATGGCGAACAGGTTGTAGCGCCACTGCGGCAGATGGCGCGGGCGCCGGTAGCAATGGCTGACGAAGGACAGCCCGCCGACCAGCCGGCCGAGGCGTTCGATGCGTTCGTCGGCGACGTCCCAGACGGTCATGCCGTTGTGCCGGTAGCCAAGGCGATAGTGGTTGGGCACCGCGGCGATGCGCCGGATCACCCCGGCGTCGCGCAGGCGCTTCAGCAGCGCCAGGGTCTCCGCCTCGCTCAGCCGCAGTTGCGCGGCGATCCACGCCCAAGGGTCGGCGACCAGCGGCAGGCCGGCCTGGGTCAGTTCGATCAGGCGGCGGGCGAGCAGGGCGTCAGAGGGGGAAATGCAGGCCGACATGGTAGGTCGCCTCCTTGGGCAGGTCGAGTACCGCCAGCCCGCTCTCGCGCTCCAGCCGTGCGAGGGTCTCGGCGACCTCCGCCGGGCTGTCGCAGGCGACCACCAGCCACATGTTCAGGGCGTGCTCGCGACGGTAGTTGTGGGCGACCTGCGGCCAGCCGGCGAGCAGCGCGGCGATCTCTTCGAAACGCGCCTCCGGCACGCTCATGGCGGCCAGGGTGAAGGCACCGCCGAGGGGCTCGATATCGAACAGCGGACCGAAGCGGGTCAGGGTGCCGTCGTCGAGCAGGTCGTCGAGGCGGCGCAGGATGTCTTCCTCGCGGCAATCCAGCTCGGCGGCGAGCAGCGCGTAGGGATGCGGCTCCAGCGGCAGGCCGTGTTGCAGGCGGTTCAGCAGGCGCCGGTCGAACTCATCCATGGCGGCGCTCCAGGTCGGCCGGCGGCGCGGTGTAGCGGCCGCCGCACTGCTTGTAGGCGCGCAGGCTGAACAGCCAGCGGTGCGGTGTCTGGCGCAGGGCGTGGCGCTCCAGCAGCGCCTCGATCTGGCGTTCCACTTCGCCGCGCTCGCGGCCGTGGATCATGCAAAACAGGTTGTATGGCCACATCGGCAGGCGACGCGGGCGGCGGTAACAGAGCGAGATGATCGTTTCGTGGGCGAGGGCGCGGCCGACGGCGTCGACCTCCGCGTCGGCGACGTCCAGCACCAGCATGGCGTTGGCGGTATAGCCCAGGGCGCGGTGGTGGAGGATCACCCCGAAGCGGCGGAACAGGCCGTCTTCGTCCCAGCGGCGGACCTGTTCCAGCACTTCGTCTTCGCCGGCGCCGATGCGTTCGGCGAGCACCCGGTAGGGCCGGCTGGCCAGCGGCAGGCCCTGTTCCAGCAGGTAGCGCAGGTGTTGCCGCTGCGGCGCGGCGAGGGGTTCGACGGGGTTCATCGGCTGGCCTCCAGGGGAAACGCGAGGTCGATGCAGTAGGCTTCCTGCATCGGCAGGTCGAGGGGTTGCAGGCCGGTGTCGGCGGCGATCTCCGCCAGTACCCGGTCGAGTTGCGCGCGGTCGCCGGCGGTGAGCACGAACCACAGGTTGTAGCGGTGTTCGCGCTGGTAGTTGTGGTTGACCTCGGCGTACTGGCTGATGCGCTCGGCGACCCGTTGCAGACGCTCCTCGGGCACCGCCAGGGCAGCCAGGGTGCTGGCCCCGGCGCGTTGGTGGCGGAGCACCGGGCCGACCCGCGACAACGCGCCGTCGGCTTCCAGGCGACGCAGCCGTTCGAGCACCTCGGCTTCGCTGCAACCCAGGGTCTCGGCCATCCGTCGATAGGGGGCCGCGCAGATCGGCAGGCCTTTCTGGTAGCGGGCGAGGAGGCGGCGGGAGAGGTCGTCCATGGTGCCTCCTAGAGTCCGATGTGCTGGGCGCGGTGGCTGAAGAAGATGCCGCTCGGGCTGCGGGCCGGAAGGCTGCCGATGCGCTTCAGGCGGTACGGGTCCCAGACCTGCAACTGGTCGGCGTCGCGCACCGAGATCCAGACCTGGTCGCCGCGCCCGCTGAATTCCATGTGCAGTACGCCGGGGCCAGGGCGCAGGGTTTCGATCACTTCGTGGGTCTCGCTGTCGATGACCTGCACCTTGTCGTTGTCCGGGTAGGCGAAGTTGACCCAGATCTGCCGGTCGTCCGGTCGAGTCATGACGAACACCGGCTGGCCGGCGACGTCGATGGCGTCGGTCTGCTTCCAGTCGCGCGCGTCGAGCACCAGCACCTGGTGATGGCCGACCGCCGGGACGAAGGCCTGGTCGCTGGCGATGGTCCAGCCCTCCAGGTGCGGCATCTTGTACACCGGCAGCTTGCGTTGGCCGCGGCCGTAGTCGCCGAGTACGCGCCTGACGCCGCGCTCCGGGTGCCAGAGGTCGAGCTGGGCCATGCCGTCCTCGCCGAACAGCCCGGCCATGTAGTAGCGCCCGTCGGGGCTGATGAGGGCGTCGTAGGGTTGCTTGCCGATATCGCGGAAGCGGGTCAGGTGCGGCGTGTCGCCCTGGCTGAAGTCGGCGATCCAGATCTCGCCGCTGTCGAACAGGCTGAACACGAAGCGCTGCCCGGGCGCGTCGACCAGGCCGACCACCCGGGAGTTCCTGTCCTGGCCGGGGAGGCGGGTGGCGGGAATCTCGGCGACCAGCTCCAGGGTGCGACTGTCGAACACCTTGACCCCGCCCGGCTCGTAGTTGGATACCGCGACCAGCCGACCGTCCTGGCTGATCGCTCCGCCGATGCTGTTGCCGCCCTGGATCAGGCGCTTGTCGATGCGCTGGGCCAGCAGGTCGAGCTTGGTCAGGCCGCCGTCGCGACCGAATACGTAGGCGTAGCGCTGGTCGCGGGAGAACACCAGGGAGGCGTGGGACAGGTCGCCGAGGCCTTCGACCCGCGCCAGCGAGGTCTTCGCCGTGCCGTCGAGGATCTGCACGCTGCCGTCGGCGCGTTCGATCAGCACGCCGAGGTCGCCGCTGCCGCGCAAGGGCGGCTGCTGGCTACAGCCGGCGAGCAGGGCGAGGAAAAGCGGCGCGAGGGGACGCAGGTTCATGGGGCGATCTCTCCTTCGATCAGGCGGTCCACCAGCCAGCCGGCGTCGTCTTCGCTGAGCAGGCCGGCCCAGGGGGGCATCGGGGTTTGCGGACGGCCCATGAGCACGGTGGCGACCAGCGATTCGCGCGGCTTGCCGCGCAGGGCCTCGGGGGTCAGCGCCGGGCCGAGGCCGCCGGTCAGGCGCAGGCCGTGGCAGGAGCCGCAGTCCTGCAACAGCAGGTGACGCAACTGGGCCTGGCGACGGGCATCGGGATGCTCGTCGGCCAGGCCCGGAAGAGGACAGGCGAACGTCAGCGCGAGGGCCAGCCACAAGGCGTGGCTGGCGGCGCGCCGGAAGTCCGGAGGGGCGTTCATTTCTGCGACAGGACCCACTTCGCCAGGGTCTGCGCCTCGTCGTCGCTGACCGCGTTCGGCGGCATCGGGATCGGGCCCCAGACGCCCTGGCTGCCGTTCTTGATCCGCTGCGCGAGTTCCGCTTCGGCGCCGGCCTGGCCGGCGAACTTGGCGGCGACGTCCTTGTAGGCCGGGCCGACCATCTTGGTGTCGATGGCATGGCAGGCCACGCAGCCCTTGTTCTTGAACAGCACTTCGGGGTCTTCGGCCCAGGCGCCCTGGGCGAGCAGGGTGCCGGTGGCGAGCAGCGAAAGCAGTGCGTACGGTTTCATCACGGTTCCTCGTAGGGGGGAGCGTGCGGGGCGTGCCCCGCACGCGGGTCTCAGTACACGTCGTGCTGGGTGTTGTAGACGTTGAACTTGCCGGTCGGGGTGATCAGCCGCGGGTCCTTGACCACGGCCTTGAGCTTCAGGGTCTTGTCGTCCACCACCACCAGCGCGGAGCTGTCGTTCTTGCCGTTCCACACCGAGAACCAGACTTCATCGCCGCGCTTGTTGTACTCGGGCTGCACCACCCGCTTGGCGCCTTCGCCGAGATCGGCCCATTCGGCGATCGGCAGCACCTGGTACTTGGCGTCGAGGTTCTTCAGGTCGAACACCGCGACGCTCTGGCTGATCCTGGCGTCGGGGTTGAAGGTGGTGTCGACGTAGAGGTGCGAGGACTTCGGATGGGTCTTGATGAACAGCGAGCCGCCGCCCTGGCCCTGTAGTTCGGCGACTTTCTTCCAGGCGTACTGCGGATGGTTCTTCGGATCGGTGCCGATCAGCGAGATGCTGCCGTCGCCCAGGTGGCTGGTGCTCCACACCGGGCCGTACTTGGGATGTACGAAGTTGGCGCCCCGCCCCGGGTGCGGGGTCTTGCCGACGTCGACCAGGGCCGACAGGCGACGGTCCTTGGAGTCGATCACGGCAACCTTGTTGGAGTTGTTGGCGGCGGTCATGAAGTAGCGGTGGCTGCTGTCCCAGCCGCCGTCGTGGAGGAACGGCGCCGCACCGATGCTGGTGACGGTGAGGTTGTCGATATCCTTGTAGTTGACCAGCAGGACCTTGCCGGTCTCCTTCACGTTGACGATGAACTCGGGGTGCTCGTGGGAGGCGATGATCGCCGCCACGCGCGGTTCCGGGTGGTAGGTCTGGGTGTCTACGGTCATGCCGCGGGTGGAGACGATCTGCTTCGGCTCCAGGGTCTCGCCGTCCATGATCGCGAACTGCGGCGGCCAGTAGGCGCCGGCGATGGTGTAGCGGTCCTCGTAGCCCTTGAACTTGGAGCTTTCCACCGAGCGCGCCTCGATGCCGATCTTGATCTCGGCGACCTTGGTCGGCTCCTTGGCCCACAGGTCGATCATGTCGATCCGCGCGTCGCGGCCGATCACCAGCAGGTAGCGGCCGGAAGCGGACATCCGCGAGATATGCACGGCATAGCCGGTATCGATGACCTTGACGATCTTCTTGCTGTCGCCGTCGACCAGGGCGATCTGCCCGGCGTCGCGCAGGGTCACCGAGAACAGGTTGGGCAGGTCGAGGTCGTTGAGCTGTTTCTTCGGCCGGTCCTCCGGCTTCACCAGCACCTTCCACGATTCGCGCATCTCCGGCATGCCCCACTCCGGCGGTTGCGGCGGGGTGTGCTGGATGTACTTGGCCATCAGGGTGATCTGTTCCTTGCTCAGCTCGCCGGAGCTGCCCCAGTTCGGCATGCCCAGCGGGGTGCCGTAGGTGATCAGCGCTTCCAGGTATTGCTGGCCGCGTTGCTGGGTGATGTCCGGGGTCAGCGGCTTGCCGGTGGCGCCCTTGCGCAGGACGCCGTGGCAACCGGCGCAGCGTTGGAAGTAGATCTGCTTGGCCTCGTTGAACTCGCTTTCACTCATGTCGGGGGCACCGTTGGTGCGCACCACGTGAGCGGGATCGACGGCGGAAGCGGCACCCTGGTATTGCTCGGCGGCTTTCATGTCGTCCTTGGCGTGAGCGGTGGCCAGGCCCAGCAGCGTCAGCGAGGCGAGCAAGGTGCCCGCCAGTGGCTTGCCAAATGGCATGGTCTATCTCCTCAGGAGCCCTGCGAGGCGCTCCCTTAGCAGTGTTTTGGGGGTGGCTGCGTCGGGAACTCCCGGGAATTCATGGCGCGAAAGGATCATAGAAAGCAGGGTCTTTACCCTTGCTTGACCGGAATCAAGATTGCGTTGCTTTGCGCTTGTGGCACCTTCCAACTGTGAATAGCGTGCGGTCCTAATCCCTAGCGCAGGAGTAGGACATGCGGGACGCGACACCCTTCTACGAGGCCACCGGCCATGAGATCGAAGTCTTCGAGCGCGCCTGGCGGCACGGCCTGCCGGTATTGCTCAAGGGCCCCACCGGTTGCGGCAAGACCCGCTTCGTCCAGTACATGGCGCGGCGCCTGGAACTGCCGCTGTACAGCGTCGCCTGCCACGACGACCTGGGCGCCGCCGACCTGCTCGGCCGCCATCTGATCGGCGCCGACGGCACCTGGTGGCAGGACGGCCCGCTGACCCGCGCGGTGCGCGAAGGCGGTATCTGCTACCTGGACGAAGTGGTGGAGGCGCGCCAGGACACCACGGTCGCCATCCACCCGCTGGCCGACGACCGCCGCGAGCTGTACCTGGAGCGCACCGGCGAGACGTTGCAGGCGCCGCCTTCGTTCATGCTGGTGGTGTCCTACAACCCCGGCTACCAGAACCTGCTCAAGGGCCTGAAGCCCAGCACCCGGCAGCGTTTCGTCGCGTTGCGCTTCGACTACCCGGCGGCGCAGCAGGAGGCACGCATCCTGGTCGGCGAGAGCGGTTGTGCCGAGACCCTGGCGCAGCGCCTGGTGCAGTTGGGCCAGGCGCTGCGGCGGCTGGAGCAGCACGACCTGGAGGAAGTCGCCTCGACCCGCCTGCTGATCTTCGCCGCGCGCCTCATCGGCGACGGCATGGACCCGCGCGAGGCGTGCCGGGTGGCGCTGGCCGAACCGCTCTCGGACGACCCGGCGACGGTGGCGGCGCTGATGGACATCGTCGATCTCCATGTCGCCTGATACCGTCGAGCGGCGCCTGCCCGGCGACCTGGCGATGTGGTTCTTCATCCTCGCCGAACTCAGCGTGTTCAGCCTGCTGCTGCTGGCGTTCGCCGGCGCCCAGGCCTGGCAGCCGGAGCTGTTCCGTGCCGGCCGGGAGCAACTGGATAGCCGCTGGGGCCTGTTGCTGACCGTGGCCCTGCTCAGCTCCGGCTGGCTCGCCGCGCTGGCGGTGCATGCGGTGCGCCGCGGACGGCCGCGCCAGGCGAGCGGCTGGTTGCTGGCGGCGCTGCTGCTGGCGCTGGTCTACGTCGGCCTGAAGCTGCACGAGTACGGGCGGCTCGCCGATCTCGGCCTGGACATCGAGCACGACACTTTCTTCACCCTCTACTGGTGCCTGACCGGCTTCCATTTCCTCCACGTCCTGCTCGGCCTGCTGATCCTCGGCTGGCTGGCGCAGGCCTGCTGGCGCCGGTGTTATACGCCGCAGGCTTGCTCGGGACTGGAGTCGGGAGTGCTCTACTGGCACATGGTCGACCTGGTCTGGGTGCTGCTGTTCCCGCTGGTCTACGTCCTGCAATGAGGTGCCGATGCGAACCCTGACCCTCTGCTGGCTGGCGTTGCTGGCGCTGGCCGTGACCGGTGTGCTGCTGGGCGGCGCCGGCGACTCTCCCTGGCTGCTGGCGGCGGTGCTGGCCTGCGCGGTGGCCAAGGGTTGGCTGATCGGCGAGCGCTTCATGGAGCTGGCCCATGCCCCGGCGCTATGGCGCCGCCTGCTGCTGGCCTGGCCGCTGCTGATGGCCCTGGCGGTGGGCGCTGCGCTGTACCTGGCGCGGATGAATAACTGAGTAAATCGTTCGGGAATCTTGATTGCCATCAAGCGGGTTCGCCGCCGCCGCTTCCTAGAATCGCCGCACCACCCATTCCAGGAGGCCGCATGTCCGAGACCTTTACCAAAGGCATGGCCAGGAACATCTATTTCGGCGGGAGTGTGTTCTTCATCCTGCTGTTCCTGGCCCTGACCTACCACACCGAGAAGACCCTGCCCGAGCGCACCAACGAGGCCGCGATGAGCGCCGCGGTGGTGCGCGGCAAGCTGGTCTGGGAGCAGAACAACTGCGTCGGTTGCCACACCCTGCTCGGCGAGGGCGCCTACTTCGCGCCGGAGCTGGGCAACGTGGTCGGACGCCGTGGCGGCGAGGAGGGCTTCAACACCTTCCTCCAGGCCTGGATGAAGATCCAGCCGCTGAACGTGCCGGGCCGCCGCGCCATGCCGCAGTTCCATCTCAGCGAGGGCCAGGTCGACGACCTGGCCGAGTTCCTCAAGTGGAGCTCGAAGATCGATACCAACCAATGGCCGCCGAACAAGGAGGGTTGATGATGTCGCCCAATGGCTCCCTGAAATTCGCCTCGCAGGCGGTCGCCAAACCCTACTTCGTGTTCGCCCTGATCCTCTTCGTCGGGCAGATCCTGTTCGGCCTGATCATGGGCCTGCAGTACGTGGTCGGCGACTTCCTGTTCCCGGCGATCCCCTTCAACGTCGCGCGCATGGTGCACACCAACCTGCTGATCGTCTGGCTGCTGTTCGGCTTCATGGGCGCTGCCTACTACCTGGTGCCGGAGGAGAGCGACTGCGAGCTGTACAGCCCGAAGCTGGCCTGGATCCTGTTCTGGGTATTCGCCGCCGCCGGCGTGCTGACCATCCTCGGCTACCTGCTGGTGCCCTACGCCGGCCTGGCCAGGCTCACCGGCAACGAACTGTGGCCGACCATGGGCCGCGAGTTCCTCGAACAGCCGACCATCAGCAAGGCGGGCATCGTGATCGTCGCCCTGGGCTTCCTGTTCAACGTCGGCATGACCGTGCTGCGCGGGCGCAAGACCGCCATCAGCATGGTCCTGATGACCGGCCTGATCGGCCTCGCCCTGCTGTTCCTGTTCTCCTTCTACAACCCGGAAAACCTCACCCGCGACAAGTTCTACTGGTGGTGGGTGGTGCACCTGTGGGTGGAAGGCGTGTGGGAACTGATCATGGGTGCGATCCTCGCCTTCGTGCTGGTGAAGATCACCGGGGTCGACCGCGAGGTGATCGAGAAGTGGCTCTACGTGATCATCGCCATGGCGCTGATCAGCGGCATCATCGGCACCGGCCACCACTACTTCTGGATCGGCGTGCCCGGCTACTGGCTGTGGCTCGGCTCGGTATTCTCGGCGCTGGAGCCGCTGCCGTTCTTCGCCATGGTGCTGTTCGCCTTCAACACCATCAACCGCCGCCGCCGCGACTATCCGAACCGCGCGGTCGCGCTGTGGGCCATGGGCACCACGGTGATGGCCTTCCTCGGCGCGGGAGTGTGGGGCTTCATGCATACCCTGGCGCCGGTCAACTACTACACCCACGGCACCCAGCTCACCGCCGCCCACGGCCACATGGCCTTCTATGGCGCCTACGCGATGATCGTAATGACCATCATCTCCTACGCCATGCCGCGCCTGCGCGGGATCGGCGAGGCGATGGACAACCGCTCGCAGGTCCTGGAGATGTGGGGCTTCTGGCTGATGACCGTGGCGATGGTGTTCATCACCCTGTTCCTCTCCGCGGCCGGGGTGCTGCAGGTCTGGCTGCAACGGATGCCGGCGGACGGCGCGGCGATGACCTTCATGGCCACCCAGGACCAGCTGGCGATCTTCTACTGGCTGCGCGAAGGCGCCGGGGTGGTGTTCCTCATCGGCCTGGTCGCCTACCTGCTGAGCTTCCGGCGCGGCAAGGCGGCCGCCTGAGATGGCCTTCGCCGTCGAGCTGGAGGAATGGGTCGGCGCCCACTGGCACCGCTTCATCACCCGCCATGCCAGCGGCGAGTTCGAGGCGGCGCGGGTGACCCTGGAGAGCATGCGGCGTCCGCTCGGCATGCTCTTCCGGGCGCTCGGCGGCGCACCGGGGGTAGCCCTCGAGGCGACCCCGGCGCGCCGCCTGCTGCTACGCCGCACCTGGTTGCAGCGGGTCGCCGGGACCTGCGAGCAGGCCCCGGTGTCCTGGTTCAACGGCGACAGCCTGCGCCTGCCGGAATCCCTCGCGGTCTATCCGCAGGCCGAGCTGAACCGCGAACTGTATCGCTGGCTGGCGCTGCTGGCGGCCAGCGCCGGGCCGCTGCGGCACTGGGCCCAGGACAACCAGCGCTGGGCGCGGCAGTTGCTCGATGCCTATCCGGCGCTGCGCCCGCGCTACGCCCGGCTGGTCGCCGCGCATCTGCGCCAGCGCCCGTCGCTGGACGATTGCCCGGCGGCAGACGCCGAACTGGAAATCGCCCTGCGCCGCGCGCTTGCCGAGCCGGGCAGCGTCGAGCGCTTCCCGCGAGTCGAGCGGGCGCCCTGGCCGGTGCCGCTGTGGCTGTATCCCGGCGAGTGCTGGACGCCTTCCGCCAGCGCGGAGGACGGCGAGGAAGCGGCCGCCGGCGCCGGCAAGCGCCAGGTCGCCCGCAGCGGAGCGCGCAAGCGCGCCGAGCGCGTCGAGGAACGCGACAGCGAACGCAACCTGCTGCTGTTCCGCCTGGAAAGCCTGCTCAGTTGGTCGGAGCACCTGGCCCTGGACCGCTGTAGCGACGACGAGGACGACCCGGACGGCGCGCGCGTCGCCGAAGACCTCGACTACCTGTCGCTGTCGCGCCAGCGCACGCAGAAGGGCGGCGGCCTGCGCCTGGATCTCGACCTGCCGGCCGCCGACTACGATGACCTGCCGCTCGGCCCCGGGCTGAAGCTGCCCGAGTGGGACTATCGGCAGCAGCGCCTGCTGAGCGACCACGGGCTGCTGCAACCGATGCGGCCGCGCGGCGCGACCAGCGCCAGCCTGCCGGCGCACCTGGAGAAGACCGCGCTGCATCTGCGCCGCCAGTTCGCCTGCCTGCGCGACGGTCGCCAACGCCTGCGCCAGCAGCCGCAAGGCGACGAGATCGACCTCGATGCCTGGCTCGACTTCCAGGTCGAGCGGCGGCGCGGCGGTTCCACCCAGCCAGGCCTGTTCCTCGAACAGCGGCCGCGCCGGCGCGACCTCGCCTGCCTGTTGCTGGCGGACCTGTCGATGTCCACCGAAGCCTACCTCGACGACCAGCGGCGAGTGATCGACAGCATCGTCGACAGCCTGCTGCTGTTCGGCGAGGCGTTGCAGGCACTGGGCGACCCCTTCGCGCTGTACGGGTTTTCCTCGGTGCGCCGGCAGCAGGTGCGCTGGCAGGTGCTGAAGGACTTCGACGAAGGCTACGGCGGCGAGGTCCGCGGTCGCGTGCTGGCGCTCTCGCCGGGCTACTACACGCGGATGGGCGCGGCGATTCGCCGGGCCAGCCAGGTGCTCGGCGGGCAGCCGCAGAAGCGTCGCCTGCTGTTGCTGTTGAGCGACGGCAAGCCCAACGACCTGGACCGCTACGAGGGCCGCTACGGCATCGAGGACACCCGCCAGGCGGTGATCGAGGCGCGCAGCCAGGGACTGGTGCCGTTCTGCATCACCATCGACAAGGAGGCGGCGGACTACCTGCCCTACCTGTTCGGCGCCGACGGCTTCGCGCTGGTCGAGCGCGCCGGGCAGTTGCCCGAGCGCCTGCTCCAGCTCTATCGGCGCCTGCGCCGCTGAGATGCCTCAGGGAGCATCGCGCGGCAACCAGAGCATCATGCCCAGGCAGAACAGCGCCAGCCCGACGCAGAACCAGGCGAAGCGCCGCTGCCGGCGACCCTGGAGCTGGCGCTGGGAAGCGCTGGGCAGTGGCATGCCGCACTGTTCGCAGGCGCTTTCCGCGCCTTCGGTTTCATGGAGGCAATACAGGCATTGGCGCATGGGCGTTCTCGCGGGCTCGACCCCGCCAGCTTGCCGGTGGACAGGCCGTGGCGCGCTTGACCGCGATCAAGCGGCGGGGCTGTTCACTCGAAGCACTCCAGGCGTTCGCGGTCGAGGATGCTGATTTCGCGGCCGTCGAGGCGGATGATGCCCTCGTCGCCGAGGCGGTGCATGATCCGCGAGAAGGTTTCCGGCTGGATCGACAGGTGACCGGCCACCAGTTGCTTGGCCACCGGGATTTCCACCCGGCAGTTCTCCCCCGGCGCGTGGGCGGCGAGGGTCAGCAGGTAGCGCACCACGCGGTGGGTGGCGTTCTTCAGGGAAAGCGTCTCGATCTCGTCGATGCGCTGGTGCAGGCGGGTGCTGAGCTTGGCCAGCAGGGCCAGGGCCAACGGGGTGTTGTCCTGCAACTGGCGCAGGTAGGCCTTGTTGGAGAAACGGAACAGCTGGCTGGGCACCACGGCCTGGGCGGTGGCCACGTAGTTCGGGGTGTCCATGAACATCATCGCCTCGGCGAAGGTGTTGCGTTCGTTGGTCACTTCGAGAATCTTCTCCTGGCCTTCCGGGGTCAGCCGGTAGATCTTCACGCAGCCGGAAATCAGGTAGTAGAAGGCGTGCGCCGGCTCGCCCTGGCGGAACACGTAGGCGCCCTTGTCGAGGTTGACCAGGTCGCTGCTGGCGAGCAGTTCCTGGAGCTGGACGGGAGAAAGCGGTTCGAACAGGTGGTGGCTTTGCAGCAACTGCTGGTGGACGCGCTGGAATTCCATGCTGGGAAGGCTCGCGATGATGAGGGGACTGCCCACTGTAGCGGGCCCGGCGCAGGTCATCTTGATGCACGGCAAGCTCGCGGCGGGTGGGCGCTGCCGTCGGTCCGGCGAGCGGAACTATTACAGCGTGTAAGCCAAGGCTTACAAACGGCGGTGGTTTTGGCTGCTTTCTCCCCCTCGCGGAGATGCGTAATCTTCAAACCGTCAGGACATTGCGCAGGAAGCGCCAAAGACAATACGGAAACTCAGGGAATCCACCATGGATGGTGGCGTAGCACGGATGTCAGGATAGAGGTCTGCAAAACCCCGCCCAAAAGGCGGGGTTTTTTATTGCCCGCGAAAAACCGCGTCGCTCAGACCACGCCTTCCAGCAGCGAGCGCAGCAGCTCGACGCTGGCGTGCTGGCGCTGCGCGTCGCGGTAGACCAGGCCGACCTTCAGCGGGATGCGCGGTTCGCTGAGCGGTTTCCACAGCAGCCGCTGGTTCGAGTGCATCTGCCGTGCCTTGCCCGGTAGAACGGTGGCGAAGCGGGTCTGCGGCAGGCTGTCGAGAATCCCGCTCATGTGGTTCAGTTCCGCCTGCACCCGCGGCCGCCGGCCGATCGCGGCGAGTTGCTCCTGCCAGATCTGGCGCGCACGGAACTCCTCGCCGAGCAGCAGCATCGGCAACTCCGCGGCCTGGGCCAGGGACACCTTCCTGAATTCCTTCAACGGGTGTTCCTCGGGGATCACCAGCTGCAATTCGTCTTCGTACAGCTCGACGCTGTGCAGGCCCGGCTGGCGCGGCGGCAGGAAACCGATGCCGATGTCCAGGTTACCGGTGAGCAGGCGCCGCTCGATGTCGATTCCCGACAGTTCGTAGATCTGCACCCGCAGGTGCGGCTGCGCGGCATGCAGGCGTTCGACCATGTACGGCACCAGGCTGGCGTTGACCGTCTGCAGCACGCCGATCGCCAGGCTGCGCGGGGTCTGCCCGCGGAATACGCGCATCGCCTCGCGGGCCCTTTCCAATCCCTCCAGCAGCGGTACCGCATGGTTGTACAGGGTGTGGGCGGCGACGGTCGGCAGCAGGCGCTTGCCGCTGCGCTGGAACAGCGAGACGTCGAGGTTCTGCTCCAACTGGCGGATCTGCTGCGAGAGGGCCGGTTGCGACAGGGCCAGGCGTTCGGCGGCGCGGCCGACGTGGCCTTCCTCGTAGAGCGCGACGAAATAGCGGAGTTGGCGAAAATCCATAAGCTGTTCTTATCGATGAAACTGGAAAATCGAAATGGAGTGGGTCCCGCGTGAGGCACTAGTCTAGCTGCATTGGCGGTACATCGGGTGGTCGCGGAGCAATGGAGCAGATAGTCGTAAACGGTGTTTTCATAGGTAAAGTCGAAGAAACCTGGGGCGGATTGGTCAGCGCGATCGACAAGCTGCCGGTCGAGCAGGAGTTCTGGCTGGGCCACGATGGCCTGCCCGGCGACGAACAGGCCGACATCCGCCACCACGGCGGCCTCGAGCGCGCTCTCCATCACTATCCCGCCGAGCACTACCGCTACTGGCGCAAGCGCCACCCGCTGAACCGCTGGCAACTGCCGGCGTTCGGCGAGAACATCTCGACCTACGGCATCACCGAAGCTGAGGTCTGCATCGGCGACCAGTTCCATTGGGGCGATGCCCTGCTGGAAGTCAGCCAGCCGCGTTCGCCCTGCTATCGCCAGGGCCAGCGCTGGAATCTTCCCGAGCTGCCCGACGAATTGCAGAGCGGCGGCCGCTGCGGCTGGTTCTATCGGGTCCTGCGCAGCGGCATGGTGACTCCCGGGGACCAGCTGAAGCTGGTCCAGCGGCATTACCCCGAACTGACCGTCGCCCGCCTATTGCAGTGGTATTTCGGCGATCCCCTGGAGCCTCTCGGGTTGCGCCAGATGATGGCCTGCGACGCGCTCTCCCAGCGTTGGCGCAAGACAGCGGCGAAACGCCTGTCCAGCGGCGTGGTGGAAGACTGGGGGCCGCGCCTGCGCGGGCCGTCGGATTACCGGGAGCATGCCTCTTGAGCGACTACCTGATCACCCTGAGCCAGTCCGGCCGGCTGTTGGCCAGCATGACGGTGAGCGCCGCGCGCTTTGCCGAGGTGCGCGAGCTGATGCGCCAGCGCTTCCCCGCCGGCGACGGCTTCGAACTGCGCTTCGAAACGCGCCGGGAAAAGCGTCGGCTGCTGGAGCAGGGGCCACAGGGCGTGCGCCTGCTGGCGGTGGAGTACATGACCGAGGAACTGAAAGATGGCTGATGCGCTGGATAGCCTGCGCCTGATGCGCACCCAGGAACGGCCCGAACAGGTGTTCGTCCGTGGCCAGGGCTCGTGGCTGTGGGACAGCGACGGACGCGCCTTCCTCGACTTCACCCAGGGCCTGGCGGTGAACTGCCTTGGCCACAGTCCCAGCGTGCTGGTCCAGGCCCTGGCCCGGCAGGCGCGGGAGCTGGTCAGCGCCGGCCCCTGCCTGCTCAACCGGCCGGTGCTGGCATTGGCGCAGCGCCTGTGCCTGGCGACCGGCAGCGACCAGGCCTACTTCCTCACCAGCGGCGCCGAGGCCAACGAAGCGGCCATCGCCCTGGCGCGCAAGTGGGGCCGCCTGCATCGCGGCGGCGCGCAACGGATCGTCAGCACTGTCAACAGCATCCATGGACGTACCCCGGGCACCCTGACGGCTTGTGGCAAGCCGGCGCAGCATGGCCTGGAGGGATTTGCCAGGGTGCCGTTCAACGACCTCGACGCCATGGCCGCGGCCATCGACGAAGAGACGGTGGCGGTGATGCTGGAGCCGGTGCAGGGCGATGCCGGGGTGATCCCGGCGACCCTCGACTACCTGCGTGGCATCGAGCGGCTGTGCCGGCAGCGTGGCGTCCTGTTGATCCTCGACGAGGTGCAGACCGGCATCGGCCGCTGCGGCGCGCTGCTGGCGGAGGAACTGTACGGGGTACGCGCCGACATCGTTACCCTCGGCAAGGGCCTCGGCGCCGGGGTGCCGCTGTCGGCGCTGCTGGCGCGTGGCAACGCCTGCTGCTTCGAACCGGGCGACCAGCTTGGCACCCACCACGGCAACGCGTTGATGACCGCTGCCGGGCTGGCGGTACTGAATACCGTGCTGGAGCCGGGTTTCCTGGAGCAGGTGCGCGAGCAGGGCACCCACCTGCGCGATGGCCTGGCCCGTGTCGCGCGTCGCTATGGGCATGGTCCGCTGCGCGGCCAGGGACTGTTCTGGGGGCTGCCGCTGATCGGCCAGCGCGCGCCGGCGGTGGTTCGCGCGGCGTTCGGCGAAGGCCTGCTGATCAACGCGCCGCAGCCGCACTGCCTGCGTTTTTCCCCGGCGCTGACGGTGAGCCGGGCCAACGTCGACGAAATGCTGCGGCGACTGGAACGGGCCCTGGCCCGGGTCGCCAACCGACACGAGGAGGTGGCCTGATGCGCGCCCTGGTATTGCAACACGTTCCCTTCGAAGGCAGCGCGCGGATCGGCGACTGGATCGGCCGCCACTGCGAGCACGAGCACGTCTGCTACCTCTACGCCGACGCCCACCTGCCTGCGCTGGACAGCTTCGACCTGCTGGTGGTGATGGGCGGGCCGATGAGCGTCCACGACGAAGCGCAATATCCCTGGCTGGTGGCGGAGAAGCGTTTGATCCGCGCGGCGCTGGATGCCGGCAAGAAGGTCCTCGGCATCTGCCTCGGCGCGCAGCTGCTGGCCCAGGCGCTGGGGGCTGCGGTACGCCCGGGACGCCAGGCGGAGATCGGCTGGTGGCCGCTGCACAGGTACAGCCAGGCGCTGGGCTCGCCGCTGGGCGAGCGCCTGCCGGAACGGCTGATGGCGTTCCACTGGCACGGCGAGACCTTCGACCTGCCGGCCGGCAGCGTGCCGCTCTATGGTTCGGCTGCCTGCGCAAACCAGGGCTTCATCTGGAACGAGCAGGCTATCGGCCTGCAATGTCACCTGGAAAGCACCGCGGAGAGCATCGAGGCGCTGCTCGATGCCTGCCCGCAGGACCTGCAACGGGAAGGGGCGGTGCAGAGCGCCGGGAGGATCCGCCAGGGTGTCGCGCATTGCCGCGAGGTGGCGCCGGTGCTGTTCCTGTTGCTCGATTACCTGGCGCATCGGCCGGCGGAGATCGCACGCCGGGCCTGATCGCCAGAAAGATTCCTCTGTCCTCGCATGCGCCTCCGGACGTCGTTTTGGTCCTGTGGGGCGCTTTTTTTATTCTAGGCTGCGTGCTTTCCCAACCAGGGCTCCAGTAGTGCCAGGTCGCGACGCAGGCTTTCGGCGAACAGGTGCAGGCGGGTGGGGTTGTCCAGCTCGCCGGGCTGGATGCCGACGAAGGTGAAGGTTTCGTCGTGCTCTCGGGCGGCGACATTGATACTGACGGTGCCGTCGTAGTGCATCCGGCACTGGCAGTCGTAGCCTTCCAGCGCCTGGTTCAGGCTGCGCTGGATCTCGCCGAGATCGGGGTGCTTGTTCTTGCTCATCGCATCGCTCATGCAAGGGGATGGGGCTTTCTTCTCGTGCAGGGCGAGTCGGGTGGATGCGTCGACGACCTCGGGACCGAGGGGCGGCGTAGCCTCCCGGCCGGCGCGGCGTCTGGGCTTCCCGCCCGGACATTGCTTCCTGTATCGCCAGGGTAGGGGTGCCTCCGCTATCGTTTCGCGATGCAAATGCACTAGCACCGCTAGTGCAATCGTCACGCGTGCGCGGTCAGGGCGGGCGGGCATCCTTGCTGCCCCCGGAAAATCGCTCCATCCAAGAGGAACAGCATGAACGACCAGGTACTGCGTACCCAGACCGACCGCCGCCAGTTGCAGCAGATCATCGCCGGTCTTACCGAAGGGGTGATCCTGATCGAGCCGGACCAGCGCATCCTCTGGGCCAACGAGGCGGCCCTGGCGATGCACGGCGTCGATTCGCTGGAAGGCCTGGGCGCCGATACCGGCGAGTATCGCGAGCGCTTTCGCCTGCGCTACCGCAACAATCATCCGCTGCAGGAGGGGCAGTACCCGGCCGAGCGCCTGGTGGCTGGCGAGTGCTTCAGCGACGTGGTGGTGGAAGTGTTTCCCGCCGCCGACGAGGACACCCGCTGGGTGCACCGCGTGCGCGGGCTGGTGCTGACCACCCCCGAGGACAAGCCCGACTGCCTGGTGCTGATCCTCCACGACGCCACCGAGTGGGCCAGCGCCGAGCAGCGCTTCGAGAAGACCTTCAATGCCAACCCGGCGCCGGCGGTGATCTGCCGGCTCAGCGACTACCGCTACGTGAAGGTCAATGTCGGTTTCCTGGAAATGACCGGCTATGCCCGCGACCAGGTGATCGGCCGTTCGGTGTACGAGCTGGACGTACTCGACCAGGCCGAGCGCCGCGAACTGGCGGTGGAGCGTCTGGGCGCCGGCGAGACCATCCCGCAGATGGAGGCGAGCCTGCGGGTGGCGGAGGGCGGACGCAAGTGCGTGGTGGTCGCCGGGCAGCCGATAGAGGTCGGCGAGGAGGCCTGCATGCTCTTCACCTTCACCGATCTCGAACCGCGGAAGAAGGCCGAGGAGGCCCTGCGCAAGAGCGAGGAGCGCTTCGCCAAGGCCTTCCGCATGGCACCGGTGCCGAGCCTGGTGCTGTGCGGCGACGACCTGCAGGTGCTGGACATCAACCAGGCCTTCAGCGAAACCTTCGGCTACCAGGCCGAGGAACTGCTCGGCGAGTCCACCGTCGCCTGCGGGCTGTGGCAGGACGGCGGCGCCGAGCGCCTGGGCGAGCTGCTGGCGCAGAGCGGCAGCGTGCGCAACGTCCAGCTGCGCCTGCAGCACAAGGATCGCAACGGCCTGGACTGCCTGGTCTCGGCCGAGGCGGTGAGCCTCAACGAGCAGGACTGCGTGCTGGTGGCCTTGCTGGACATCAGCGACCGGCGGCGCACCGAAATGGAGCTGGTGCACGCCATCGAGACGGTGATGCAGGACGCTTCCTGGTTCAGCCGCACCCTGATCGAAAAGCTCGCCAACGTTCGCCGCGCCAACGCGCCGGGCACCGGCGCCGAACTGGCCGACCTGACTGCGCGCGAGCGCGAGGTGTTCGACCTCATCTGCCAGGGCCTGGCGGACAAGGAGATCGCCAAGGAACTGGGCCTGGCGCCGAACACCGTGCGCAACCACGTGGCGACCATCTACGCCAAGCTCGATGTCCACAGCCGTGGCGAGGCCATCGTCTGGGCACGCGAACGCGGATTCGCGCCGGAGCCGCGCAACGGCAACGGGCGCAAATAAACGAAGAGGGTACGAATGCACCAGGGCGGCTGGTGCATTCGTACCTGTCGCCCGCTCCCGTCGGCGCCGACACTGGCGCAGCACGCCCGGCATGCCCCCGCCCGTGGTCGTGCACCTTTTCTCCGCGGCGCGAGCCGCGCCGTCCGCACGTCTGTTCCCCTCGCCAGTTTCGCTCTGGCGGGGGGCTTCCCGCCTCCTTTCGAATATTTGCCCCTCTGCCTCTGCTGGTGCGCGACGGCATCCTGCCGGCCGTTTGCGAATGCTCGGGACTGGTGTCGTGAAATTTTAAGTGTTATTTTTCATGAAAAATAAACAATATAATTTCACGGAGGTCGCGATGTTCCTGCAATCCAACGAGCATGTCGGCACTTACTACGCCGCCGTCTATCCCGAACTGATCCAGCCGCGCCAGTCCCTGGAGGGCGACCTCGACTGCGAGGTGCTGGTGGTCGGCGCCGGTTTCAGCGGCTTGCACACGGCGCTGCGGCTGGTCGAAGGCGGACGCCAGGTATGCGTCATCGAAGCCAGCCGGATCGCCTGGGCGGCCTCCGGGCGCAACGGCGGGCAGGCGCTGCCCGGCTGGTCCAGCGACCTGCCGCCGCTGGAGGCCGACCTCGGCTACGAAGGCGCACGCCGTCTCTGGGACGGCATGCTCTGGGCGGCCGGCGAGATGCGCGAGTTGCCGCAGCGACATGGCTTCGACTGCGACTACCGGGTCGGCCACCTATGGACGGCGATCCTGCCGCGCCGGGTCGGCCTGCTCTACGACTGGCAGGCCGAGGCCAACCGTCGCTGGGGCTACGAGGGGCTACGCTTCGTGGCGAAGGACGAGTTGCCCGAATGGATCGCCAGCGAGCGCTACCTTGCCGGTCTCTACGATCCCCACGCCGCACACCTGAATCCGCTCAAGCTGGCGTTCGGCCTGGCCGCCGCCATCGAGCGCGCCGGCGGGCGTATCCACGAGCGGACCCGGGCCCTGAACTATCGCGAGGAGGGCGACGGCTACCGGGTCCGTACCGAGCACGGCGAGATCCGCTGCGCGGCGCTGGTGCTGGCCTGCAACGCCTACATCGACGGGCTGGACAGCGAGCTGTCGCAACGGATGCTGCCGGTGGGCACCTATCAGGTCGCCACTGAGCCGCTCGGCGAGGAACGGGCGAAGTCGTTGCTGCCGCGCAACTGCTGCGTGACCGACAACCAGTTCGTCCTCGACTACTTCCGCCTGACCCCGGACCACCGCCTGCTGTTCGGCGGCGGCTGCACCTACCTGGGCGGCATGCCCAGCGACATCCGCGCCGCCACCCGGCCCTATCTCGAAAGGGTGTTCCCGCAGTTGCGCGGGGTGGCGCTGGAGTACGCCTGGGGCGGGCATATCGACTGCAGCATGCGGCGTACCCCAGACATCGGCCGGCAGGGCAACCGCTACTGGCTGCAAGGCTACTCCGGCCACGGCGTGCTGCCGAGTCTGGCGGCGGCCAGGGCGGTCAGCGACGCGCTGCTCGGCGACGACGAGACCCTGGCGCTATACCAGCGCCTGCGCAATCCGAAGTTTCCCGGCGGCCAGCGCTTCGCCGCGCCGCTGGAAGCCCTGGGCAAAGCGTATTACCGTTTGCGCGACCTGTTCTGAGAGGGCCCGGAGCCGAGATGAGCGAAGTAGCCGACGACCTGGCGGAGATCGCCAGCCTGGTGCGCGAATTGCGCAAGCGCAAGGGCATCACCCTGCAGGCACTGGCCGACGGCATTCGCCGTTCGGTGGGCTTCGTCTCCCAGGTCGAGCGCGGCCTTTCGCGGCCGGCGGTGGACGACCTGGTCGCCATCAGCCAGGTGCTCGGGGTGCCGGCGACCTACTTCTTCTGCTCGCCGAAGATCCAGGCCTCGCCCTGGGTGACCCGCCCGGGCGAGCGTCGGACCCTGGCCTACGCTCGTGGCGCCAGCGACAACCTGGTATCGCCGCGTCTCGGCGGCGCCTTCTTCATGCTCGAAACCTGCCTTGAAGCGGGTGCCGACAGCGGCGAGCGCGACCTGCTGGACAGCTCGGAGCAGGGCGGCTACGTGCTCGAAGGCGAGCTGACCCTGTGGCTGGAGGACGAGGAGCTGCGCCTGCAGGCCGGCGACGGTTTCCAGATTCCCAGCCATATGCGCAGCCGCTACGCCAACCGCAGCCAGGCGCCGGTCAGGGTGCTCTGGGTATACGCCTGACGAAGCGCGTTACCCGGTCGTTTGCCGGATAGCGGCGAAGACTTCCGGCATCGGCGAGAACCGTCGCCGACCGATGAAAAAAGCCCGAGGCACAGGCCTCGGGCTTTTCGTCACCAGCGTCCGGAGGCGCCGCCGCCGCCGCTGGAGCCGCCGCCACCGCGGAAGATGCTGCCACCGCCGCTGCCGCCTCCCCCACCGCCGCCGCGACTATTGAGGATGGCGCTGAGGATGGCCATCAGCACTTCGCCGGGAAGCAGGAACAGGGCGTAGATGAACAGGGTCGGCGCCAGTACGCCGAGACTGTCGTCCGCCGCGCGGTCGACGTTCTGCCACAGGCCCATGCTCAACAGCCAGGCCAGGCCGGCGACCGCCGCGCTGCAAAGCAGGAAGCGGCCGATGCTGCGCCGCCGCATCCACTGCAACGGCAGCAGGCGTCCGAGTAGGGCCACGGCGAGCAGGACCGCCACATAGACACCGAGGTAGACCGGGTTGCCCCAGAGCTGTCCGCTCAGGCCGCTCTTCTTTTTCGGCTCCGGCGGGGCGCTGTCATACACCTC
>NZ_KV800258.1:24802-62939 GCF_001810205.1 Pseudomonas sp. HMSC076A11
CCTCCCCCTCGTCGACCGGTGCCGGCAGGGCCCGCGGCGGCGTGGCCTCGGGAACCGCCGGCAAGGCGTCGACGGGAGCGCTGGCGGTAGCGCTTTCCGGGTTCTTCTCGGCATCGATCAGTTGCACCAGGCTGTCCACGCCGGCCTGGATTCCGCCATAGAAATTGCCCTGGCGGAACTGCGGCGTGATCCGCTCGCTGATGATCCGTCCGGCCTGGACGTCGGTGATGGCCCCTTCCAGGCCGTAGCCGACCTCGATGCGCAGGGTGCGGTCGTTCTTCGCCACCAGCAGCAGGACGCCGTCGTCGACCTTCTTCTGGCCCAGCTTCCATTTCTCGAAGGTACGCACCGCGTACTCCTCGATGGAATCGTCGCCGGTGGTCGGGACCAGCAGCACCGCGAGCTGCGCGCCGCTCTTGGCTTCCAGGGCGGCGAGCTGTTGCTCCAGGTGCTGGCGCTGGTCGCCGGAAAGGGTCGCGGTGAGGTCGGTGACCCGCGCCGTCAACGCGGGTATCGGTGGCACATCGGCCCAGGCGACCAGGCTGGCGAGCAGCAGCCCGGCGCCCAGTAGCAGCCGGCGCATGGCTTACTGCGCCGGTTGCGGGTTGCCGAAATCGACTTTCGGCGCGGTGGAGATGGCCGCTTCGTTTTCCACGCTGAAGTTCGCCTTGGGCTTGTAGCCGAACAGCTTGGCGGTGATCACGCCGGGGAACTGGCGCAGCAGCACGTTGTATTCCTGTACCGACTTGACGTAGCGGCCGCGAGCGACGGCGATGCGGTTCTCGGTGCCTTCCAGTTGGGTCAGCAGGTCCTTGAACAGGCCATCGGCCTTCAGTTGCGGGTAGTTCTCGGTGACTACCAGCAGGCGCGAAAGCGCCGAGCTCAGTTCGCCCTGGGCCTTCTGGAAGCGCTGCACGGCCTGCTCGTCGTCCAGTTGGTCGGCGTTCAGTTGCACGCTGCCGACCTTGGCCCGGGCCTCGGTGACCTGGGTCAGGACCGACGCCTCATGGGAGGCATAGCCCTTCACCGTGCTGACCAGGTTGGGTACCAGGTCGGCGCGCCGCTGGTACTGGTTGAGCACTTCCGACCAGGCGGCTTTCACCTGTTCGTCGCCGGCCTGCATGGCGTTGTAGCCGCAGCCGCTGAGCAGCAGGGCGAGGACGGGAAGGAGGGCATTTCTGAGGAATCGAGGCATGGTGGTACTCATCCGGGTTGAGAAAGCTCGATTGTAGACCAGCCAATGGCCAGCACGTTCCTTGTGCCGGCACGGATATCGGCGCTGTCAGGCGGTGCGGCGGCCGAACGCCAGCTTGGCCGCCAGGACCAGCAGGCAGAACACGAACAGCGCCAGCGACCAGACCGCCATGGACTGGCCGAGCAGGGTCCAGACCACTTCGCCGCACAGCCCCTCGGGCTGGAAGACCTGCGGCAGCCAGCTATCCAGCGGTATCCATTCGGGGAAGCCCATGAACATCTTGCAACTGCCCATGCCCTGGGCAGCCAGTTTCTCTTCCGCGACCAGCGACCAGGCGTGGTAGATCCCGCCCAGGCTGGCGGCGAGCATGCCCAGCGCGGCGATGCCGCCGGCGATCCGCGAACGCGGGGCGAGGCTGCCGACGATCCCGGCGAGCACCAGGCCGAGCACGTCCAGGCGGATGAAGATGCACAGCGAGCAGGGCGCGAAGCCGCGCACGTGCTGGAGGTAGAGGACGAAAGCGAGGATCAGCAGGCCGCCGATGGCGACCGCGGGCCAGAACAAGCGATTGTCGAGGGGCTTGAGGAGAGCGCTCAAGGCAGGGATTCCTGTGTCGTTGATAAGGGAGGCCGGGCCGGCACTGTGCGGCGCTGGCCGATGGTAGTCCATCAGGATTGTCCGAAGATTAAGCCGTTTGACGTAACGATGTCTGCTGCATGTTTCTCCGCTTTCGTAGGAGCTTTCAGGGAAAAACGCCGCAACGAGGCGAGCATTTGGAGTCTCCACCGGGATAGACTATCCTGGTCTATACCAATAAGGCCCGTCATGCTAGCCACCAGCCTGGTGCTATGCGCCGCCGTTCTCCACGCCACCTGGAACACCCTGGTCAAGTTCAGCAGCGACCGCTTGCTGGTGGTCGCCTGCATGGACGTGGTCGGCGTGCTCTGCGCCATCCTGCTGTTGCCCTTCGTCAGCCTGCCGCCGGCCGAAGTCTGGCCCTGGCTGCTCGGCGCCACCGTCCTGCAACTGCTCTACCGGGTACTGTTGATCGAGGCCTACAAGGTCGGCGACCTGGGTCTGGTCTATCCGCTGATGCGCGGGCTGTCGCCGCTGGTGGTGCTGGGCCTGACCCTGGCGTTCGGCGGCGAGCAGCTCAGCGGCCGGCAGATCCTCGGCATCCTGTTGATCCCCTTCGGCATGCTTTGCCTGCTCTGGGGCGGCGGCGGTTCGCGCCTGCCCTGGCGGACCCTGCCGGTGGTGCTGCTGATCGGCCTGTGCATCGGCGGCTACACCTGGAGCGACGGCAACGCCTTGAAGCGCTGGCCGTTGGCGCTTGACTACCTGGTCTGGCTGACGCTGCTCTCCGGCCTGCCGTTCCCGCTGATCGCCGTCGGCGCGCGAACCCGCGCCTTCGCCCGCTTCTGGGCGCTGGAGTGGAAGCTTGGCCTGACGGTCGGGGTCTGCGTGCTGGCCAGCTACGGCCTGGTGCTGTGGGCCATGCAGCTGGGGTCGATCGCCGAAGCGGCAGCGTTGCGCGAGACCAGCGTGCTGCTGGCGGTGCTGTTCGGCATGCGCTTCCTCAACGAGCCGTTCGGACTGCCACGCCTGCTGGCGTGCGGCCTGGTGCTGGCCGGAATGCTGCTGATGAAGCTCTGAAGGAGCTGTGCCTTTACAGAACGAGCGGCGCCAGCTTGAGTTGCAGTTCCACAACTACAAGGAACTGCCATGACCATCGCTTTCTGGTGCGTGCTGATCGCGATCTTCCTGCCTTACGTCTGTACCTCCATCGCCAAGTTCGGCGGGGAGGGCTACGGCGGTCGGGCCAACGCCGACCCGCGGGCGTTCCTCGGTTCGCTCGAAGGCTTTCGCCGGCGTGCCAACAACGCCCAGTTGAACGCTTTCGAAGTGACCCCGGCGTTCGCCGCGGCGGTGATCATCGCCCATCTGGTCGGCAACGCTTCGCAGGCGACCCTGGATAGCCTGGCCATTGCCTGGATCACCAGTCGCCTGCTCTACGTCATCTGCTACCTCGCCGACTGGGGGCCGTTGCGCTCGCTGGTCTGGTTCGTCGGCATGCTGCTCATCGCCGCGTTCTTCGTGGTTTCCGCCTGAGCAGCCCGCTGCGGCCTATGGCCGCAGTGCGGGCGCGCGGCTCTGGATCAATCGGCGGTGGCGGCGGATAATCCGCCGCTTCCGTGATCGACCCTGAAAAAAGAGCCTTGCCATGAAGCTGAAGTCCCTGCTCGTCGTGCTGCTGGCCGGCGTCGCCCTGAGCGGCTGTCACCGTATGGATCCCAATTCGCCCGAGGCCAAGCGCCAGGCGATCTTCAAGGAAATGCTACGGACCAGCGAGGACATGGGCGGGATGCTCCGCGGACGCCTGCCCTTCGACGCGGAGAAGTTCCGTGCCGGATCGGCGAAGTTGCACCAACTGGCCGACCAGCCCTGGCAGTACTTCCCCAGTCTCAAGGCCGGCGAGGAGGGCGAGGACACCCGCGCCAAGGACGAGGTCTGGCAGCGCCAGCAGGAGTTCAAGGCCGCCACCCAGGTCTTCATCGACGCGATGAACCGTCTTCAGGACAACACCCGCCAGGCCACGCCGACCCCGGATGGCGTGCGCAAGGACTTCGCCGCGGTGGAAGACGCCTGCGAAGCCTGCCACAAGAAATTCCGCGCGCTCTGAGGCCGGACCGGGCGTCATGCGTCGTGGCTGGAAGGCGCGAGGGGTAGGGCGAATGAGCGCTGGCGCTCATTCGCCGTTGCGGCAGCGCTGGGCGGCACCTGGTGTCCTATTGCGCCTGGGCCTGTTCCAGGCCTTTCTTGGCCTCTTCCAGTTCGGCGCGGGCCTCGGCCAGCTTGGCCTTGCGTTTCTCGATCTTCTCCGGATCGCCCTTGCCCATGGCCTTGCGCAAATCCTTCTCGCGTTCGCTGACCTCGCGCTCGCTGTCGATCACCTTCTGCTTGTTCTCCCTCAGCAGGCCGGCTTCGGTGCAGTGTTCCTTGACCTCGGAGAGGGCCTTTTCCAAGCCGGCCACCTGGCCTTCGTTGGCGAACGAGCGGGCCGTTTCCAGCTTCGCCTCGATGGCGGCCTGCTTGGCGGCGCAACCGCTGAGCGGGGCGCCTTTGGCGGCGCCCGGCTGGGCGGCGGAGAGCGGCAGGGCGACGGCGAGCAGCAGCCCGGCCAGCGGCAGTGAAGGACGAATGGACATCGGTTGGCTCCTTGATCGAACGGCCGGTGCGGTTGCCGGACGACGGCTCGGCCGAGCGTCCTGGCAGGCGGATGAGGCAGGCGGCAGCCGGCGTGACAAAGGCGCAAGTGTGCCAGCAAACGGCACGGTTGTGGTTGTCCGGGAGCAAAGTACGCCGCCCCGGGGTCTCTGGAGAAGGGCCATGGTTCGGGCATTCCGGCACAACCCGGCCTAACGTTGTCCGAAGACACCGAGAACGGGAGAACCGCGATGCGTACGCTGATCCGCCTGGTTCGCACGCTTATCCTGCTGCTGGTCCTGGCGCTGCTCGCCGGCGCCTGGTGGTGGTTGCAGGACGAGGCCCTGCGCCCCCCCGCGCTGGCCGGCCACAGCGAGGACTCGAGTCTGAAGGTCGCAGGCCTGCGCCGGCATTACCTGCTCTACGTGCCGCCGGGCGTGTCCGAGGGAGCGCCGTTGCTGGTGGTGCTGCACGGCTCACGGGGCGACGGCGCGCAGATGCGCCGCATCAGCGGCTACGGCTTCGACCGGCTGGCGGCGCAAGAAGGTTTCCTGGTGGCCTACCCGGACGGCTTCGAGGGCCACTGGAACGATTGCCGCAAGGCCGCCAGCTATTCGGCGCGGCTGCGTGACGTCGATGACGTGGCTTTCCTCCGCGCGCTGGTGGCGCGGCTGGCCCAGGAATACCGCGTCGATTCGCAGCGGGTATATGTCGCCGGCTACTCCAATGGCGGCCAGATGGCTTTCCGCCTGGCCGCCGAAGCACCGGGGTTGCCGGCGGCGATCGCAACGGTGGCGGCGAGCCTGCCGACCACGGAGAACGATGCCTGTCGGCCGGTCGAGTGGCCGACCGCGGCGTTGCTGATCAACGGCACGCGCGATCCGATCAATCCCTATCTCGGCGGCAAGGTCAGCCTGTTCGGCTTCGGCGACCGGGGCGCGGTACGCTCGACCCTGGACTCGGCACGCTGGTGGGCCGGCCTGAACGGCATCGCAGCGCCGCCGGACGTGGCGCCGCTGACCCGTCCCGGCCCGGTCTGGACCGAGCGCCAGCGCTGGCAGGAAGACGGCCATCCGCCGGTGGAGCTGCTCAGCGTGCATGGCGGCGGCCACGTGCTGGCGCAGCCGGACTATCGCTTCCCGCGGATTCTCGGCAAGAGCGACCCGGAACTGGACGCGCCAGTGGAGATCTGGCGCTTCTTCAGCCAGTTGCCGCGCTGAGGCTCAGACCTCGAAGACGAATTCCGGACGGAACCCGCCTTTCTCGTGGGGATAGCCGCCCGGATTGGCCAGCACCCGTGCCCGGCCGATGCGGTAGTCGAGGGCATCGTGGACGTGACCGTGCAGCCAGTAGTCGGCCTGCGCCACCAGTTCGTCGAGGTTGGTAGCGAAGGCTGGCGACAGTGGGTTGCCGACGAACTTCGGCGGGATCGACAGCGCACTGGGCGCGTGGTGGCTGACCACCAGCGTCGGGCCGTCGTGGGGCCGCGCCAACTGTTCGGCGAGCCAGTCGCGCGAGGCCCGGTGCAGGGCGATGCTCTGCTCGGGGGTGAAGTCGCCGCCGAACCAGTCGATGCAGCTGAAGTCCGGCATCGATTGCAGGGCCAGCTCATGGGCGGGCGCATAGCCGTCCGCGCCATAGAGCTGGAAGTCGGTCCACAGGGTGGCGCCGAGGAAGCGCGCCGGGCCGATCCGCGCTTCGTCGTTTTCCAGGAAGTGGATCTCCAGCGCCCGGGCGATATTGCGCATCGCCTGGGTCAGGTCGGTCATTTCCGAGGAGTAGAACTCATGGTTGCCGGCGACGTAGACGATCTCGCTGTCGGCGAAGGTCTCGCGGGCCCAGTGCAGGCCTTCCAGGTGGCTGTGGATATCGCCGGCCAGCACCACCACGTCGGCCTCGACCTCTGGCAGTTGGCGTCGCCCGTCGAAATGTTCGTGGTGGAGGTCGGACAGCAGGCGGATCTTCATGGCACGGCTCGGCGGTAGGCGCGGCGGACCAGCATAGCTCCGCCCACCCCGGGGTTGAAGGCCGACAACGATTGACGCAGGTCATGGCTGTGCGGGAAAACCTCGCTGGCCTCGCTAATTCCCCTATGAAGTTAAGGGACAATTAAGACTGGACGCGCAGGGTTCATTCCAGCGATTCGCGCGTTCTGTCGGGGAGTGGTGCCAATGAAACTGTTATGGGGAGTTCTCGCCGCCGCGCTGGCGGCCTGGGGCCTGACGCTGGCCGTCGATCCGCCGGCGAGCCTGGATATCTGGGTGGTGCGCAAGCAGGCGATCCTGCTTACCGGGGTAGCGTCCTTCGCCCTGATGTCGTTGATCATGCTGCTGGCGGTGCGTCCGGTCTGGCTGGAGAAGCCGCTGGACGGGCTCGACCGCATGTACCGCCTGCACAAGTGGGCGGGCATCCTGGCCATCGTCCTCGGCCTGTTGCACTACCTGCTGGAGTTGGCCGGCCCCTGGCTGGCGGGTATCGTCGGCAAACCGGTGAAAGGCCCGCGGGTGGAAACCTTCCTCGATGTCTTCCGTGGCTCGGCCAAGGAGTTGGGTGAATGGTCGGCGTGGATTCTCGGCGGGATGCTGCTGATCACTCTCTGGCAGCGCTTCCCGTATCACCTCTGGCGTTATGTGCACAAGGCGTTGGCCCTGGTCTACCTGGTACTGGCCTTCCATTCCGTGGTGCTCGCCCCGGCCAGCTACTGGAGCCAGCCGGCCGGTTGGCTGGTGGCGGCCTGCGCTCTGCTCGGTTCGGCCTGCGCACTGTTGTCTCTGAGCGGGCGGATCGGTCGCGCGCGCCGCCATGCGGGCGTGGTCACCGCCGTCGAGCGGCGCGGCGAAAGCCTGCTCGAGGTGACCTGCCGGCTGCAGGGCGACTGGTCGCACAGGGCCGGGCAGTTCGCCTTTCTCACCTGCGACCGCCTGGAGGGTGCCCATCCGTTCACCATCGCCAGCGCCGACCGCGGCTGCGGCGAGGTGCGCTTCAGCATCAAGGCGTTGGGCGACTACACCCGGCGCCTGCAGGACAACCTGGAGGTCGGCGCCAGGGTCGAGGTGGAGGGGCCATACGGCTGCTTCGACTTCCGCCGTGGCCTGGCCGGGCGGCAGGTCTGGGTCGCCGCCGGGATCGGCGTGACGCCGTTCATCGCCTGGCTGGAGTCGCTGCAGGCCGCGCCGGAAAGCGCGCCATCGGTGGAGCTGCACTATTGCGTGCGCAATTCCCAGGAAGCGCTGTTCGCCGGGCGCTTGCGCGAGCTTTGCGAACACCTGCCCAGCGTGACCCTGCACATCCGCTATAGCGACGAGCAGGGCAAGCCGCAGGCGGCGCAACTGGGCGTGCTGAAGAGCGCCGAAGGACGCTGGCCGAGCGTCTGGTTCTGCGGCCCGCAGGGGCTGGCCGACAGCCTGCGCCGCGATCTGCGCCGGCAGGGCATGCCGCTGCGGCTGTTCCACCAGGAAGCCTTCCGCATGCGCTGAGCCTGCCGGAAACGAAAAAGCCCCGCCAAAGCGGGGCTTTTTCATCGCGCGGTCGCTCAGAGGCCGGCGGCGTCGCGCAGGAGAGCGGCCTTGTCGGTCTTCTCCCAGGTGAACGCGGTGAAGGTATCGCCGTCCACGGTCAGCTCGAACGGATGACGGCCGAAGTGGCCGTAGGCCGCGGTCGGCTGGTACATCGGGTGGAGCAGGTCGAGCATCTTGGTGATCGCGTACGGGCGCAGGTCGAAGTGCTCGCGGACCAGTTGCACGATCTTCTCGTCGCTGACCTTGCCGGTGCCGAAGGTGTTGATCGAGATCGAGGTCGGCTGGGCCACGCCGATGGCGTAGGAAACCTGGATCTCGCAACGCTCGGCGAGGCCGGCGGCGACGATGTTCTTCGCCACGTAGCGGCCGGCGTAGGCGGCGGAGCGGTCGACCTTGGACGGGTCCTTGCCGGAGAACGCGCCGCCGCCGTGGCGGGCCATGCCGCCGTAGGAGTCGACGATGATCTTGCGTCCGGTCAGGCCGCAGTCGCCGACCGGGCCGCCGATCACGAAGTTGCCGGTCGGGTTGATGTGGAACTGGGTGTCCTTGTGCAGCAGCTCGGCCGGCAGCACCTGCTTGATGATCAGCTCCATCACGCCGTCGCGCAGGTCGTTATAGGAGACTTCCGGGTTGTGCTGGGTGGACAGCACCACCGCATCGATGCCGACCACCTTGCCGCCTTCGTAGCGGCAGGTCACCTGGGACTTGGCGTCCGGGCGCAGCCATGGCAGCAGGCCGGACTTGCGCGCCTCGGCCTGGCGCTCGACCAGGCGGTGGGAGAAGCAGATCGGCGCCGGCATCAGCACGTCGGTCTCGTTGCTGGCGTAGCCGAACATCAGGCCCTGGTCGCCGGCGCCCTGGTCTTCCGGCTTGGCCCGGTCGACGCCCTGGTTGATGTCCACCGACTGCTTGCCGATGATGTTCAGCACGCCGCAGGTGGCACCATCGAAGCCGACGTCGGAGCTGTCGTAGCCGATGTCGATGATGACCTTGCGCACCAGCTCTTCCAGGTCGACCCAGGCGGAGGTGGTGACTTCACCGGCGATGATCGCCACGCCGGTCTTGACCAGGGTTTCGCATGCCACGCGAGCGTACTTGTCCTTGGCGATGATGGCGTCCAGCACCGCGTCGGAGATCTGGTCCGCGATCTTGTCCGGATGGCCTTCGGACACGGACTCGGAGGTGAAAACGGAATATTCGCTCATCAATCGGTTCCTACATTACCGGTGGGTGAGGCGGCTTTCGGATGCATCCCTGGCGAAGTGCCGGACCTGGATCTGGAAGCCATTGCGTAAACCAATGTAAAGACTCTCGCCGGGCGTGAGCCCTGCGGCGTCGGCCCACTGGGCCAGGTCCTCCTGTTCGAAACCCAACCAGAGGTCGCCGCAGGCCTCCCTGGCCCAGCCCTGGTTGTGCCGGCACAAGTCCGTCACCAGCAGGCTGCCGCCCGGATGGACCAGGCGGGCCAACTGTTTCAGCGCCTCCGCCGGCGCGGCGAAGTGGTGCAGGACCATGTTCAGCACCACGCAATCGGCCGGTTCGGCGGCGTCCTGCAGGGCATCGGCCAATTCCAGGCGGACGTTGCCCAATCCTTCTTCCTTGCAGCGCTGGCGCGCCAGTTCCAGCATCGCCGCGCTGTTGTCCAGCGCCGTGACCTGGCGGAAACGCCTGGCGAGTTCCGGCAGGAATCCGCCGTCCCCCGGGCCGACCTCCAGCGCCGTGGCGCCGGGGGCGAAGGCCAGTGCGTCGAGCAAGGCCAACACGCTCTCACGGTATTGCGGCAGTCCTGCGATCAGGTCCTGCTGGGCCTGGAACTTGTCCGCCGCGCGGGCGAAGAAGTCCTGGCTGACCGCCGCGCGCTGGGCGTGCACGGCATCGATCCGCGCCCGCACGTCGTCGGGTAGCGCCCGTTCGTCCACTTCCTCCAGCAGCGCCGCGTGCAGCGCGCCGCCGGTGCGTTCGGCCAGGGGCAGCGAACGTCGGTAGAAGATCGCGTTGCCCTCGCGGCGCGTCGCCACCAGCCCGGCCTGGGCCAGCACCTTGAGGTGGTGGCTCATGCCCGACTGGCCGATGGCGAAGATCTGCGCCAGCTCCAGCACGCCGAACGAATCGTTGGCCAGGGCGCGCAACACATTCAGTCGCAGCGAGTCGCCAGCCGCCTTGCACAGCGCGGCGAGCGGGTCGTAGTCGTCTGGTCGTATCGAAGGCACGCGAAGGCTCATGGAGGCGCAGTCTAGTACCGGGTCCGAACCCCGGCAATGCCTGTATCAAAAATTTTTGATATTGATGACGGGTGGCCGTCGCGCAATTGCAATCCGGCTGCGCCAGGCTTCTGGCAAAACCGGTCGGCAGCGACATACTGTCCCCCTGCCGATCTGTCATTGCCCCTTGGGCCTTCGGTGGGCGAAAATGGCGCCCTTTTTTTCACTCCTGGTTTTCCGACCAGCAACCCCCGTAGGAGAATTGCGATGCCCAGCCGTCGTGAGCGAGCCAATGCCATCCGTGCACTGAGCATGGATGCCGTGCAGAAAGCCAACAGCGGCCACCCGGGCGCCCCGATGGGCATGGCCGATATCGCCGAGGTCCTCTGGCGCGACTACATGCAGCACAACCCGAGCAACCCGCAGTGGGCCAACCGCGACCGCTTCGTGCTGTCCAACGGCCACGGCTCGATGCTGATCTACTCCCTGCTGCACCTCACCGGGTACGACCTCGGCATCGAGGACCTGAAGAACTTCCGCCAGCTCAACTCGCGCACCCCGGGCCACCCGGAGTACGGCTACACCGCCGGCGTCGAGACCACCACCGGTCCGCTCGGCCAGGGCATCGCCAATGCGGTGGGCATGGCGCTGGCGGAGAAGGTCCTGGCCGCCCAGTTCAACCGCGACGGCCACGCGGTGGTCGACCACTACACCTACGCCTTCCTCGGCGACGGCTGCATGATGGAAGGCATTTCCCATGAGGTCGCCTCGCTGGCCGGCACCCTGCGCCTGAACAAGCTGATCGCCTTCTACGACGACAACGGCATTTCCATCGACGGCGAGGTCCACGGCTGGTTCACCGACGACACCCCGAAGCGCTTCGAGGCCTATGGCTGGCAAGTGATCCGCAACGTCGACGGGCATGACGCCGACGAGATCAAGACCGCCATCGATACCGCGCGCAAGAGCGACCAGCCGACCCTGATCTGCTGCAAGACCGTGATCGGTTTCGGCTCGCCGAACAAGCAGGGCAAGGAAGAGTGCCACGGCGCGCCGCTGGGCGCCGACGAGATCGCCGCGACCCGCGCCGCGCTGGGCTGGGAGCACGCTCCGTTCGAGATCCCGGCGCAGATCTACGCCGAGTGGGACGCCAAGGAATCCGGCGCCGCCCAGGAAGCCGAGTGGAACAAGCGTTTCGCCGCCTACCAGGCTGCCCATCCGGAACTGGCCGCCGAATTGCTGCGCCGCCTGAAGGGCGAGCTGCCGGCCGACTTCGCCGAGAAGGCCGCGGCCTACGTCGCCGATGTTGCCAACAAGGGTGAGACCATCGCCAGCCGCAAGGCCAGCCAGAACGCGCTGAACGCCTTCGGCCCGCTGCTGCCGGAGCTGCTCGGCGGTTCCGCCGACCTGGCCGGCTCCAACCTGACCTTGTGGAAGGGCTGCAAGGGCGTCAGCGCCGACGACGCCGCCGGCAACTACGTGTTCTACGGCGTGCGCGAATTCGGCATGAGCGCGATCATGAATGGCGTCGCCCTGCACGGCGGTTTCATTCCCTACGGTGCGACCTTCCTGATCTTCATGGAATACGCGCGCAACGCCGTGCGCATGTCCGCACTGATGAAGCAGCGCGTGCTCTACGTGTTCACCCACGACTCCATCGGCCTCGGCGAGGACGGCCCGACCCACCAGCCGATCGAACAACTGGCCAGCCTGCGCCTGACCCCGAACCTGGACACCTGGCGCCCGGCCGACGCGGTCGAGTCGGCGGTGGCCTGGAAGCATGCCATCGAGCGCGCCGACGGTCCGTCCGCGCTGATCTTCTCCCGCCAGAACCTGCCGCACCAGGCGCGCGACGTCGCCCAGGTGGCCGACATCGCCCGCGGCGGCTACGTGCTGAAGGACTGCGAAGGCGAGCCGGAACTGATCCTGATCGCCACCGGTTCGGAAGTCGGCCTGGCCGTGCAGGCCTACGACAAGCTCAGCGAGCAGGGCCGCAAGGTCCGCGTGGTATCGATGCCATCCACCAGCGTCTACGAGCAGCAGGACGAGTCCTACAAGCAGTCCGTGCTGCCGGTGGAAGTCGGCGCGCGCATCGCCATCGAGGCCGCCCATGCCGACTACTGGTACAAGTACGTCGGTCTCGACGGGCGCATCATCGGCATGACCAGCTTCGGCGAGTCGGCGCCGGCCCCGGCGCTGTTCGAGCACTTCGGCTTCACCCTGGACAACGTCCTGGCGGTGGCCGAGGAGCTGCTGGAAGACTGATGCACACGCTCTACTGGCGGGACCTCGAAAGCCCCGCCAATGGCGAATGGCTGGGCCTCGCGGTCCAGGTGGAGGGCGCCCATCGGGCGCCCTCTTTCCTTCATCTGCAATCCGGCGGCCAGGCCCGCATTCGCCTGATGCGTGGCGATCAGCCGCTGCTCTGGGCCACCCAGTTGCCGTACCACGATGGCATCTGGCTGGTGAAGAGCCTGGTCGCGGCGAGCCCGGCGCAGGCCAGCGTGCCGCCCATCGACTCGCCGACCCTGGAAGCGTTGCGCGGCCTGCGCGGCGAGGCCCGCTACAAGGCCTGGAGCCGCTATTTCGTCGAGACCCTGCGTACCAGCCCGGGCAGTTGCCTGGAGGCCGGGCGCTGGTTGCTGCGCCTGTCGCTCGCCGAGCAGGTGCCCGCCTGGCAGCCACCGCAGAGCCACGATCCGCGCGAACGGGTGCTGGAACGCTGGCGCTACCGCAGCGTCGGGCGCGACGCACTGTTGCCGGACTGGCGCTTCTACAGCCTGGAGAAGGTCCTCGACGACGACTGGGTGCAGTGGCTCGACTGGTGGGGGCGCGACAACGACGCCCTGATCGCCCTGCGCCGGGTCGAGGATGACGAGGGGCGGGTCAAGTGGTGGCGCAAGAAGGCCCGCGAAGGCGAGCTGCCGCCGGTGCTGGCGCTGCGCCTGAACTGCCTGGATGCCTGCGTGATCCTCGATGGCCACTGCCGGCTGCGCGCCGGCCTGCTGGAGAACGTCGCGCCGGAGATCCTGGTGCTCTGTGCCTACGACGAGCAGCCGATGCCGGTGGATACGGCGCAGCGCGAACGGGTGCTGCAATCGCTGGCGCAGCGGGTCGACGCGCCGGTGCGCCGTGGACGCCGGCCGCTGGATAGCGAACAGCTCAACCAGGTGCTGCTGCGCCTGTTCGACGACCGTCCCTGGCCGCGAGTGCTGACCCGTGCCCGCGCGGTGCTGAAGGAAGAACAGTGGTGCGCGGAAGTGCGCGACTGGCTGGCCGCCCGCGAGCGTCTGGACGCGCTGGAGCCGATCATCCGTCGCGTCGAGTAGCGCGCCAGCGCCGCAGCCATTCCAGGCCTGCCGAGGTGTCGCCGCGCGGACGGTACTCGCAGCCGATCCAGCCCTGGTAGCCGAGCCGGTCGAGTAGCTCGAACAGGTAGGGGTAGTTCACTTCGTTGTCGTCATCCGGCTCGTGGCGGTCGGGTACCCCGGCGATCTGGACGTGGCCGATATTGCCGATGTCGCGACGCAGGGTGGTGGCCAGGTCGCCCTCGACGATCTGGCAGTGGTAGCAGTCGAACTGTACCTGCAGGTTGTCCGCGCCGACCTCGCGGCAGATGGCCTGGGCGTCGTCCTGGCGGGTGAGGAAGAAGCCCGACATGTCGCGGTTGTTGATCGGCTCTATGAGCACCGTCAGCCCGGCGCCGGCGGCTTCGCGGGCGGCATGGGCGAGGTTGTCGAGGTAGGTCTCGCGGTGGCGGATGCGGTCGGCGCCGGCCGGCAGCAGTCCGGCCATGACATGGATGTGGCGGTTGCCGAGGACCTGGGCATAGTCGATGGCCTGGGCGATGGCGCGGCGGAATTCGGCCTCGCGCCCCGGCAGGCTGGCCAGGCCGCGCTCGCCCTTGTCCCAGTCGCCGGGTGCGGCATTGAACAGCACCTGGCGCAGGCCGTGGTCGTCCAGCCGGGCCTTCAGTTCGGCCGCAGGGTAGGCATAGGGGAACAGGTACTCCACGCCCTCGAAGCCGTCCGCGGCGGCGGCGGCGAAGCGTTCGAGGAAGTCGTGGCGGGGGTAGAGCATGCTGAGGTTGGCGGCGAAGCGGGGCATCTGGCGCTCCTGGCGGTCGGTGGATGCGGGCGAGCCTTGCACAACGGAACGCGGTCGCGCCAGCCAGGTGTCGCATGAATCGTTTCAGCGCCTGCACGCGAGCCGTTGCCGCGGCGCACGCCGCGCCGCGCGGGTCGCGGACGGTTCCCAGGCGGGCCCATCCCCCGCATAATTGGCGCCTTTCACTGGCCCCTTGCCGGAGCTATCCCTGCCGATGTCCACCCCGCCTTTTCGCGTCGCGCTCAATGGCTATGGCCGTATCGGCCGCTGCGTCCTGCGCGCGCTGCACGAGCGCCCGGAGCAACTGGGCTTCGAGATCGTCGCGCTGAACGACCTGGCCGACCAGGCCAGCGTCGAGTACCTGACCCGCTTCGACTCCACCCATGGCCGCTTTCCCGGCGAAGTGAAGGTCGACGGCGACTGCCTGCACATCAACGGCGATTGCGTGAAGGTGCTGCGCAGCCCGACTCCGGAGGCCATCGACTGGCAGGCGCTGCGGGTCGACCTGGTGCTGGAGTGCTCCGGCCAGTACACCAACCGCGCCCAGGCCGAGCGTTTCCTCCGCGCCGGCGCGCCGCGGGTGCTGTTCTCGCAGCCGATGGCGAGCGAGGCGGACATCGACGCCACCATCGTCTATGGGGTCAACCAGCAGGACCTCAGCGGCCGCGAAACGCTGGTCTCCAACGCCTCCTGCACGACCAATTGCGGGGTGCCGCTGCTCAAGCTGCTGAACGAGGCGATCGGCCTGGAATACGTGTCGATCACCACCATCCACTCGGCGATGAACGACCAGCCGGTGATCGACGCCTACCACCATGAGGACCTGCGCCGTACCCGTTCGGCGTTCCAGTCGGTGATCCCGGTGTCCACCGGTCTGGCGCGCGGCATCGAACGCCTGTTGCCGGAACTTGCCGGGCGCATCCAGGCCAAAGCCATACGCGTGCCCACGGTGAACGTCTCGGCGCTGGACATCACCCTGCAGACTTCTCGCGACACCTCCGCCGCCGAGATCAACCGGGTGCTTCGCGAGGCTGCCGAAAGCGGCCCGCTGCGCGGACTGCTGGCTTATACCGAGCTGCCGCACGCCAGTTGCGATTTCAACCACGACCCCCATTCGGCCATCGTCGATGGCAGCCAGACCCGCGTTTCCGGGCCTCGCCTGGTCAACTTGCTGGCCTGGTTCGACAACGAATGGGGATTCGCCAACCGTATGCTCGACGTCGCCGGACACTACCTGCGCGCCGCCGTGCCTGATCAACAAGTACCCAAGGACTGATTGTCATGACCGTGTTGAAGATGACTGACCTCGACCTCAAAGGTAAGCGCGTGCTGATCCGCGAGGACCTCAACGTGCCCGTGAAGGACGGCCAGGTGCAGAGCGATGCACGGATCAAGGCCGCCCTGCCGACCCTCAAGCTGGCCCTGGAGAAGGGCGCGGCGGTGATGGTCTGCTCGCACCTGGGCCGACCGACCGAGGGCGAGTTCTCCGCCGAGAACAGCCTGAAGCCGGTGGCCGAGTACCTGTCCAAGGCCCTGGGCCGCGAAGTGCCGCTGCTGGCCGACTACCTCGACGGCGTCGAGGTCAAGGCGGGCGACCTGGTGCTGTTCGAGAACGTGCGCTTCAACAAGGGCGAGAAGAAGAACGCCGACGAGCTGGCGCAGAAGTACGCCGCGCTGTGCGACGTGTTCGTGATGGATGCCTTCGGTACCGCCCACCGCGCCGAGGGGTCGACCCACGGCGTGGCCAGGTTCGCCAAGGTCGCCGCCGCCGGCCCGCTGCTGGCCGCCGAACTGGACGCGCTGGGCAAGGCGCTGGACAACCCGGCGCGGCCGATGGCGGCGATCGTCGCCGGCTCCAAGGTTTCCACCAAGCTCGACGTGCTGAACAGCCTGGCCGGCATCTGCGACCAGCTGATCGTCGGCGGCGGCATCGCCAACACCTTCCTCGCCGCGGCCGGACACAAGGTCGGCAAGTCGCTGTACGAGGCCGACCTGGTCGAGACCGCCAAGGCCATCGCCGCCAAGGTCAAGGTGCCGCTGCCGGTGGACGTGGTGGTGGCCAAGGAATTCGCCGAGAGCGCCGTGGCGACCGTCAAGGCCATCGCCGAGGTCGCCGACGACGACATGATCCTCGACATCGGCCCGCAGACCGCCGCGCAGTTCGCCGAGCTGCTGAAGACCTCGAAGACCATCCTGTGGAACGGTCCGGTCGGGGTGTTCGAGTTCGACCAGTTCGGCGAGGGCACCCGTACCCTGGCCAATGCCATCGCCGATAGCGCGGCGTTCTCCATCGCCGGCGGCGGCGATACCCTGGCGGCGATCGACAAGTACGGCATCGCCGAGCGGATCTCCTATATTTCCACCGGTGGCGGCGCGTTCCTCGAGTTCGTCGAGGGCAAGGTCCTGCCGGCCGTGGAAATCCTGGAGCAGCGCGCCAAGGGCTGACGCAGACGGGGCAAACCATTCGCCGTCCTCGGGGGTCACACCTTTGAGGACGACGAAAAAAGGAGGTGCCCCATGCGTTCCGTAACCTTGCCACTCCTGATGTTCTGCCTGGGCCTGGCCGCCTGTAGCGGCGATGGCGGTCGACGCCCGAGCACCTGCGAGGTGATCAGTCCGCCGGACGTGATGGTGCCGACCGAGCAGAACCGCCAGCGGGTCGAGCAGCAGAGCAGCGGCGATCCGACCGCCGGACAAAAGCCGGTGGAATGCCCGTAGTGCTTTTCTGCCAGTTTCTACGGAAAGGGCTGGGGATTCGCCAGCGTACGCAGTAGCATTGCGCCTTTCCTGTGACAGGCAAGGCCAGCCGGCCGCCGCGCGGGCCGCTTGCGGCCCGGCGAGGTGCGGCGGAGCGTTCCGCACGGATGGAGGATGGACATGAACTACTCGCGTATCGCCCTGTTCGGCGGCTTCGCCGCCGCGGCGCTGCTGGCCGGCTGCTCCGCTTCCTCCGGCAAGCCGGGCGGCAAGGACTGGACCCGCTGGACCTGCGACAGCAAGGCGGTGATCGAATGGCGCTATATCGACGGCAGCAAGAACATCGTCGACCTGCGCCTGAAGGACGAGGACGACGTGGTCCACCACTTGGAGCAGGAACCTGCGGCCGTCGGCGCTTTCTATAGCGACGGACGCCTGGGCTTCCACCTGGAGAACGACGAAGGCCTGGTGTACTGGGTCGAAACCGACGACCTCATCGGTCGCGGTTGCAAGGCGCGCTGAGTCGCGCCGGCAGGGGCGCGGCGCCGCGACCGCTCCTCGCAAGGAACTTGAACCGGGCCTGCCCCTGCGGCAGGCTTCTGAATCACTGAACGACCCCGCGATTGGGAGATACGAGAACCATGGCACTCATCAGCATGCGCCAGATGCTGGATCACGCCGCCGAATTCGGCTACGGCGTGCCGGCCTTCAACGTCAACAACCTCGAGCAGATGCGCGCCATCATGGAAGCGGCGGACAAGACCGATTCGCCCGTGATCGTCCAGGCTTCCGCCGGTGCTCGCAAATACGCCGGCGCGCCCTTCCTGCGCCACCTGATCCTCGCCGCGATCGAAGAATTCCCGCACATCCCGGTGGTCATGCACCAGGATCACGGCACCAGTCCCGACGTCTGCCAGCGTTCCATCCAGCTGGGCTTCAGCTCGGTGATGATGGACGGCTCCCTGCGTGAAGACGGCAAGACCCCTGCCGACTACGACTACAACGTCCGCGTGACCCAGCAGACCGTGGCGTTCGCCCATGCCTGCGGCGTGTCCGTGGAAGGCGAGCTGGGCTGCCTGGGTTCCCTGGAAACCGGCATGGCCGGCGAGGAAGACGGCGTCGGCGCGGAAGGCGTGCTGGACCACAGCCAGTTGCTGACCGATCCGGAAGAAGCCGCCGACTTCGTGAAGAAGACCAAGGTCGACGCCCTGGCCATCGCCATCGGCACCAGCCACGGCGCCTACAAGTTCACCAAGCCGCCGACCGGGGACACCCTGTCGATCCAGCGCATCAAGGAAATCCACGCGCGCATCCCGGACACCCACCTGGTGATGCACGGCTCTTCCTCGGTACCGCAGGACTGGCTGGCGATCATCAACGAGTACGGCGGCGAGATCAAAGAGACCTACGGCGTGCCGGTCGAGGAAATCGTCGAGGGCATCAAGTATGGCGTGCGCAAGGTGAACATCGACACCGACCTGCGCCTGGCTTCCACCGGTGCCATCCGCCGCTTCCTGGCGCAGAACCCGAGCGAGTTCGACCCGCGCAAATACTTCTCCAAGACCGTCGAGGCCATGCGCGACATCTGCATCGCTCGCTACGAAGCCTTCGGCACCGCCGGCAACGCTTCCAAGATCAAGCCGATCTCCCTGGAAGGCATGTTCCAGCGCTACGCTCGCGGCGAGCTGGATCCGAAGGTCAACTAAGCGCCTTCGTTCGAACGGGAGCCCCGCTGGTCGGGGCTCTTGCACATCCGCCCCGGGGAAATCCGATGCGCCGCTGGCTCCTGACCCTGCCGTTCCTGCTGCTGGCCGGTTGCGCTGGCCTGCACGCGCCGTCCCGCGACGTCGAGGAGGCCGCGTCGCCGAGCGTAGCGCGCGATCCCGCCGACCCGCAGGATTGCCTGGCGCGCAGCGACTGCACGACCAAGACTTCGCGCACCCTGCTGTTCGTCTTCGACTATGCAGAGGCCGGCGGCGAACTGGTGGTGCGCGACGGCCGCCAACTGGAAACCCCGCCGGCGCCGCAACGCTCCACCTGGCCGGCGTTGCGCATCCAGCTGGCCGAGCCGGTCAACGGTCGCTTCGAGTTCGAGAGCCCCTGCCTGCGCAAGAGCGGCAAGGGTTGCCGCTACAGCCAGGCTATGCTGCTGAAGGTCTACCGCAGCTACCTGGTCGGCAAGCCTTGCTCGCTGCTCAGTCCTCGCGCAGTGAAACGCTGCGTCGACCCGGCGGCGACCGCCGCGCGGCGCTGAGTCAGGGCTGCAGGTCGAACAGCGCCTTGCCGTCCATGTCGAACGGCGCCGAGAAATGCTCGTGGATCACCTTCCAGCCGTCGCCGTGCTTGCGGTAGCCGGCGCTGACCCGCATCCACGAGGAGTGCGGCTGGCCGTCCGGGCCGGTGCCGCCGCAGTGGCAGAGGTAGTGGGCGAAGGCGACCTGCGGGTCGGCATGGATCTGCAGTTCGGCGATATCGAAGGTCATCGGTCCTTTGCACATCTCGGTGCAGGCCTGCCAGTGCTTCTGGTAGGCGTCGCGCCCCTTGAATTGCAATTGCAGGATGGCGTCGAAGGCGACGATGTCCTCCGCGTAGTACGAGACGATGCGCGGAACGTCGCTGGCGCGGACGGCGGCTCGCCAGTCTTCGATCAATTGGCGGATGGCGCTGACTTCGCTGCTCATGGCTGACTCCTGGTTGTGGCGGGGGACGCCGGCGTGTGCCGGGATGCTTTTACCCTGGTCGTCGGGTGGGCCTTCGGATCGACAATAGCCTCTTCCCCGAGAGGTCCACGAAGCCCCTGACCAATGGCTGCGAGCCACGCCGCGCAAGGCTTTGAACCGTTCGTCTGGAATTCGTGGGAAAACCGCTGTGCTATACCTCGGGCTTTCCCTGCCGCCCAGGAGGTCCCTCATGTCGTCCGTACACAGCGCCGCCCAGCAAGGTTTCAGCGCCGAGGCCCAGCGTTACGCTCAGGGCCGGCCCGAGTACCCGGAAGCGCTCTCCGACTGGCTGCGCGATGCCCTTGGCCTGCGTCCGCAGACCGTCGCGGTGGATCTCGGCGCCGGCACCGGCAAGTTCACCCGCCTGCTGGCCCGTACCGGCGCGCGAGTGGTCGCGGTGGAACCGGTGGATGCGATGCGCGCCCAGCTCGCCGAAGCCTTGCCGCAGGTCCAGGCGCTGGCCGGTAGCGCCCAGTCGATTCCGCTGGCCAACGGCTTCGCCGACGCCCTGGTGTGCGCACAGGCCTTCCATTGGTTCGCCACCGTGGAGGCGCTGGAGGAAATGCGCCGCGTGCTGACGGCGGAAGGCAGGCTGGGGCTGGTGTGGAACGTGCGTGACGAGTCGCTGGATTGGGTCGCCGAGATCACCCGCATCATCACCCCCTACGAAGGCGATGCGCCGCGTTTCTACAAGGGCGACTGGCGTCGGCCGTTCGAGCGCGCGCCCTTCGGACCGCTGCGCTTGTCCACCTTCGCCTACGAGCATGTCGGCCCGCCGGAGCAGGTGATCGTCTCGCGCTTCCTTTCGGTGAGCTTCATCGCCGCCTTGCCGGAGACGGAAAAGAACGCCGTGGCGGCGCAATTGCGCGAGCTGGTCGCCAGCCATCCGGCGCTCAAGGGGAGGGAGCAGGTAGCGCTGCCCTATCGCACCGAGGCCTATCTGGCCGAGGCGCGCTAGGCGTACTGCCCCGCCGCATAACCCGAGGCCCAGGCCCACTGGAAGTTGAAGCCGCCGAGGTGGCCGCTGACGTCCAGTACTTCGCCGACGAAATACAGCCCCGGCGAGCGCTGCGACTCCATGGTCTTCGACGACACTTCGTCGGTGCTCACCCCGCCCAGGGTCACTTCCGCGGTGCGGTAGCCCTCGGTGCCCGAGGGCGTGACCCGCCAGGCCGAAAGCTGCCCGGCGATACCCGCCAGTTCGGTCGGGGTGTACTGCTTCATCGGCTTGGAGACGAACCAGCGGTCGGCCAGCAGTCCGGCGAGCTTCTTGGTGAACAGCTCGGCGAGCAGGGTCTTCAGCTCGCTGTTGGGACGCTCGCGCTGTTGCTGCGCCAGCCATTCGCTGGCGTCGTGGTCCGGCAGCAGGTCGATTTCCAGGGTATCGCCCGGTTGCCAGTAGGAGGAAATCTGCAACATCGCCGGGCCGCTGAGGCCGCGATGGGTGAACAGCAGGTTCTCGCGGAACGCCTGGCCGTTGCAGCTCACCCGGCAATCCACGGAGGTGCCGGAAAGCTCGGCGCACAGCTCCTTCAGCTGGTCGGTGATGGTGAACGGCACCAGCCCGGCGCGGGTCGGCAGCACCTCGTGGCCGAACTGGCGCGCCACCTGGTAGCCGAAACCGCTGGCGCCGAGGGTCGGGATCGACAGGCCGCCGCTGGCGATCACCAGCGACTCGCAGCGCATCTCGCCGGCGCTGGTACGCAGGCGGTAGCCGTCGTCGTCGCGGGCGATCTCTTCGATCGAGGTGTCCAGCAGGATTTCCGCTCCGGCCTCGGCGCATTCGCGCAGCAGCATCTCGAGGATGTCGCTGGACTTGTTGTCGCAGAACAGCTGGCCGAGTTTCTTCTCGTGGTACGGCACCTGGTGCTTGGCCACCAGGCCGATGAAGTCCCACTGGGTGTAGCGGGCCAGCGCCGACTTGCAGAAGTGCGGGTTGCGCGAAAGGAAGTTGGCCGGCTCGGTGTACAGGTTGGTGAAATTGCAGCGCCCGCCGCCGGACATGAGGATCTTCTTGCCGGCCTTGTTGGCGTGGTCGAGTACCCGCACGCGGCGCCCGCGCCCGGCCGCCGTCATCGCACACATCAGCCCGGCCGCCCCGGCGCCAACGATCAGCACATCTGTACTTGCCACTGTCCCACTCCGCTCATCGGAAACGGCGCGCATATTACCCGAAGCGGCGGTCGGCCGCCGGAGCTCCCGACGCGGTACACTGGGCGTTTTCCGCGAACCGCCGGACCCGTGCATGATCCCCCTCAAGTACCTCCAGGCCTATCCCGCATCGCTGCAGGACCAGGTCCGCCAGCTGATCGCCGAGAACCGCCTGGGCGAGTACCTCGAGCGCCGCTACCCGGGGCGTCACGATGTGCAGAGTGACAAGGCGCTGTACGCCTACACCATGAACCTCAAGCAGGAACACCTGCGCAACGCGCCGGGCCTGGACAAGGTGCTCTACGACAACAAGCTCGACGTGGTCCAGCGTGCCCTCGGCCTGCACACCGCGATCTCGCGGGTGCAGGGCGGCAAGCTCAAGGCGAAGAAGGAAATCCGCGTGGCTTCCCTGTTCAAGGACGCCGCCCCGGAGTTCCTGCGGATGATCGTCGTCCACGAACTCGCCCACCTGAAGGAAAGCGAGCACAACAAGGCGTTCTACCAGCTCTGCCAGTACATGCTGCCGGACTATCACCAGCTGGAGTTCGACTTGCGGGTGTACCTGACCTGGAAGAGTCTCTGACGCCCGGTTACGGCGTTCCCAGCGCCACTCGGCTCTCGCGGCGCAGGCGCGCCACGGTCTCCGGCAGTTCGCGCATGTGCTCGACGATGGCGATGGCGCCCAGCTCGCGCAGTACCTCGGCGTGCCCGGCGGGAATGTGCCCGGCGCCGACGAAGCCGATCACCCGCATCCCCGCGGCGAGGGCGGCGCGGGTGCCGGTGCTGCTGTCTTCCACCACCAGGCAACGCTCGGGGGCGACGCCGAGCAGGCTGGCGGCGTGCAGGTAGACGTCGGGTGCGGGCTTGGGCAGGGCGACCATATCGGCGCTGGCCAGGCGTTCGCCGATCAGTTCGCTGAGCCCAGCGCGCGCCAGCGAGCGCTCCAGGCTGTGGCGGCGGCTGTTGGAGGCCACCGCGACGGGCAGGTCCAGGGCCAGCAGCGCCTCGCGTGCGCCGGGAATGGGTTGGACCTGGGCGACCATCTCCTCGCTGCGCTGGCGCACCTCGCGGTTGAAGCTGTCGGGGATGCGCAGGCCGAAGTGCTTCTCGACGCGATCGAGGATGTCGCGGCTGGTCAGGCCGAAGGTGCCTTCCAGCAGGCGCTGCAGCTCCTCCAGCGGCGCGTAGGCGCTGAGCGCCTCGTACATCACGCGCTCGGCGATGACCTCGCTGTCGACCAGAACGCCGTCGCAGTCGGAAATCAGTGCGTCGATGGGGTGGGGCATGGGCTACCTCGCTGCGGGCGTTGGCGCAGGGCGCCGGAGTGGGAGCGAGGCATTCTAACCCCGGTCAGGGGCGGGAAGGGAAACAGGGAGAGGGAGAACGCCGGGCCGTGCGGCCCGGCGGGAAGGAATCAGGCGATGCCCTTCGGGTTCTGGCCGTACTGGTTCTGGCCGGCGTCGCTGTCCTTGGCCAGCAGGTAGATCAGGTACAGGCCGACGATCGGGATCAGCGCGATCAGCATCCACCAGCCGCTCTTGTTGATGTCGTGCAGACGCCGGGCGGTGACGCCCAGGGCCGGCAGCAGCACGGCGAGCGAGTAGAGATTGGCGATCGGCAGGAGCTTTTCACTGATCAGGCCGAGCACGACGCTCAGCGCGACGGAGATGATGATGTTCACCAGGGTGAACATCCAGTATTCCTTGCGACGGGCACGCCCGTTGAAGTCGAAGTAGTGTTCCTTCACGCATTTCAGAAACCATTCCATGTTTGCCTCCTGGGCGTACTGGTAAAGCGGGAGAGTGGGTGCCGCGACAAGTACCCCCGCGCCTCCTTGCCGGGAAAGCACAGTGTAGCCGTACTGTCAGTGAATTCGTACAGGATGTTGCGAAAATCATTCACATTGCATAGCCGCGGATCGCCGAAATGTGCGCCGGTAGCGCTTTCAGCGAGCGGAGTCGGCCTGGCGGCGGAAACGGCCCGGCGATTCGCCGAAGGCCTGGCGGAAATTGCGGGAAAACGCCGCCTCCGACTGGTAGCCGGTCTCGGCGGCGATATCCAGCAGGCTCTTCTGCGTTTGTCGCAGCAGGCCGCGAGCCTTCTCCATGCGGATGCGGGTCAGCAGGTTCCACGGCGAGGTCCCGCCGAGGGCGGAGAAGGCGCGGACGAAACTGGCCCGCGACATCGCCGCCTGCTGGGCAAGCTGTTCCAGGGTCCAGGCATGCTCCGGGCGTTCCAGCATGGCCCGCAGGGCTCGTCCCAGGCGGGCGTCGCCCAGCAGGCCGAACAGGCCGTCGCCCAGCGGTTGGCGGTCCAGGTAGGCGCGCAGGGCCAGGGCGAACAGCGCGGTGGCCAGCGCGTCGATGATCGAGCGGGCGCCGCTGCGGGTGCTCTCGGCTTCCTCGCGCATCAACCCGATCAGCGCGCGCAGGGGCTGCTGGGTCGACTCGTCCATATGCACCAGCAGGCGCTCGGGGAGCGCGCCGAACAGGCTGGCGCCGGCGTGATAGCGGTAGCTGCCGCAAAGCATGCCGAGGGCCTCGCCGGGGCCGTTCAACTGGTACAGCGGGATGCTGCCGCGGTGCTCTACGGTGGGTTCGCAGGGTTGCGCAGGGCTGTCGCTGCGCAGCAGGTGCGGGGTGCCGCGCGGCAACAGGATCAGGTCGCCGGGGTGCAGGTCGAGGCGATCGCCGTCGAGGAATTCGCAGTAGCAGGTGCCGGCCATGACGATATGGAAGGTCGCCTCGCCGGGCACCGCTTGCGGGTGCTCCAGCGCCCAGCTGCCCTGTAGCTGGCAGCGCTGGTCGAGGCGGCCTTGCAGGTTGGCGAGCTGGATGAGCCGGTCGAGTGGGTCCATGGGATGAGCCGATCAGGTCGAAAGTAGAGACGCATGGGCAGGCGGCGCGGTCCAGACTGGTCGAGACTGGTAACCCGACGCGCCACTCCCGGCGCGAAAGCAACGGAGAATATCACCATGCTGAACAACTGGACCGAGTTCGTCCCCGCCGTGAAAAAAGCCTTCGGTGCCCTGGGCAAGCAACACCCGAAGATGCTCGCCGCCTATGGCGCGCTGGAGGAAGCCAGCGCCGAGGGCGCCCTGGATGCCAAGACCCGCGAACTGATCTCCATCGCCGTGGCCATTACCACCCGTTGCGACGGTTGCATCGGCGTGCACACCGAGGCCGCGCTGAAGGCCGGCGCCAGCGAGGCGGAAATCGCCCAGACCCTGGCTACCGCCATCTCCCTGAATGCCGGCGCCGCCTACGTCTATTCGCTGCGCGCGCTGGAAGCCTACGAGCAGTTCAAAAAGTGAGGCCGTACAGGCGCTGCAGGTAGAACAGCAACCCCAGCCAGGCCACTAGGGCCAGCCAGCCCAGCCCCAGCAGGCCCTTGCGCAGCAGCGTCGAGGGCCTGCCATGGAGCAGGTCGACCAGGCTCAGCATGCCACCGAGCAACAGCAGGCCGAGCAGCGCCTGGGTGTACTGGGCGAAATTCGGCGACAACGCCTCGTCGCCGTGGGCGGCATAGTTGTACAGGTTCCAGGCGCAGATCAGCGTCGCCGGCAGCAGCGCCAGCAGCGCGCCGAGCCAGCGCCCGCGGACATGCAGGAGGAAGCCCGCGAGCAGGCCGACCAGCCCGGTACCCAGCGGTAGCAGCGCCAGGCCCTGGCTGAGGTAGACCAGGTCGACGCCGTCGGCGAGCGCCATCGGGGTGACGAAACGGTAGCTGCCGCTGGTGCAGAGCAGCAGCGAAAGCAGCAACAGGGCGTAGCCCGGCAGGTACGGCCAGAAGGCGGGACGCGGGGGCAGGTCGGACATGGATGTTCCTTGCGGGTTGTCCGCTCGCATGAGCGTAGGCTCAAGCGTACCGCTGCGCGTGACAGGCGGCGAGTACCGTTGCGGTTGAACCCTCCGCGAATGGCGGGAGTCAGTCATAGGGTGACGCGAAAAAACGCCGGCTCACGCGCCGGACACCGTATCGACCCTGGACCAAGGAGTTCCGTTCATGGACCTGATCCGCATCCTCATCGCCATCCTCCTGCCGCCGCTGGGCGTGTTCCTGCAAGTCGGCTTCGGCGGCGCCTTCTGGCTGAACATCCTGCTCACCCTGCTCGGCTACATCCCGGGCATCGTCCACGCGGTGTACATCATCGCCAAGCGTTGAGGCCCCTGCTCAGGCGTAGTTCCATGGTTCCTTCACGGTGAAGTCCCGCCACGGGTCTTCGCCGTGGAAGGGGCCGACATAGAGCACCTCGCCGCCCCGGACGATCCATTCCATACCGTGTTCGCGGTCCCATTCGCAGTTCAGCGACAGGTGGATCACCGCTTCGTCGCCCTGTTCCGGGTCGGGCACGATCAGCTCGCCCGGCTCGATCCGTTCCAGCACCCCGCGCGCCGGCGCGACTTCCTCCGCAGACTCGCCCAGCCGCTCCAGGCGCGCGGCGCGGTAGCGCAGGCTGGCGGCACAAAGCCGCTCGACCACGGCGTCATCCAGTTTGTCGAGGGCTCGGGCGCAGCGCCAGGCGTAGGCGTCGTCGGCCTCGTTCTCGATGAACAGGCTGATGTAGCGCCGATACAGGCGCCAATACACTTCGCCCATGTTCGCATCGTCCAGGTTGCGGATCAGTTCCATGCGTGGTCTCCCTGTTCAGCAGCGTTCGGTGAGGGCGATGCCGCGGCCGTCGCCGAAGCCATCGTGTACGTGCAGCCACAGCGGGATCGGCCAGGCCCAGCCGCCGGCCTTCCACCAGCACTCGGCGAACCAGGCTTGCAGCGTATCGGCGAGCAGATCGACGCCGCCGAAGCCGTCGGCGAAATAGGCTTCGTCGAAATCCGGGGCATGTCCCAGGCCGAGCGCCAGGTCCAGCGCCTTGCCGGGAAACAGGCGCGGGTCGCTGGCGTCCACCCGATTGCTGGCGCCATTCAGGTACAACCACGCTTCCGCTGCGTCGCGTCCGTCCTCGCCGAGGAACAGTTGGATCTCGCCGTCGCGCAGTCCTTCCTCCAAGGGTTGCCGGAGCAGCTCGCGCAGGCGCTGGATCACGCCCGGCGCGGCGCGTTGCAGGTCGCGACGGTAGCGCTCGCGGAATTGTTCGGGGCTGAGGCCGAAAGGAATCATGGGCGTTTCTCCGTCATTCGGGCAGGCAGGGCCCGGCTTCCAGCCAGGCCTCCAGGCTGGGTGCCAGGGGTTCGAAGCAGTCCGGCGTCATCGCGCCATGGTCGACCAGGAACAGCGCCTGCCAGTGGTCGTCCAGGGCCATCACCACGGCGCGGCCGCCGCTGTCGTCGCCTATGGCCAGGTAGCCGGGGCAGTAGAGAGAGGTTTCGAAGGCCCGGTTGCGTTCCAGCAACTCGTCGGCGGCGTAGAGCAGCAGGCCCGGCTCGACGAGGCGGCCGCCGTGCTGCTCCAGAGCGGCGACGAAGGCAGCCGGCAGCGTTCGTCCGAGCCAGGCCTCTAGGGCATCCAATTCAGGCTTCATCGGGCTCGTCCAGGGCGAACAATGCATGGTGGCGGGCATGGGCCAGCAGGCGTTCGCCCAGCGCGTCGGCCAGGGCGTAGAAGCGCGTGTCCAGCGCATCCAGGGCCGCTTCGCAGTCGCGGTCGGGTTCATCGGCCCAGGTCGGCATGCGCAACTGGCGTTCGGCCTGGGAGACTGGCACCGGACCGTCGCCGAACAGCAGGGCGGCGGCTCGCTCCAGCAGGGCCAGGGCGTCCTCCGCCTCCAATTCGCGAAGACCCGCGCGCGCCGCCTGGTACTGGTCGCCGGAGGAGTTGCCGAAGTACTGGTCGAAGCCGCCGTTGTGCACTTCGCCGCTGAGCACGCTCACTGCGTAGTAGCTCCGCTCGGCCGGCGACAGCCCGGCGAATCCCTCGCCGCCGTCGTAGACGCGATTCACCAGCGCGCTCCAGTACAGCGCCTGCGGACTCGCCAGGTAGCGCCGTCGCTCCGCGTGGAAGCGCTTGCCATCCTCGATGTTCTGCCGGTAGCCGCCCTTGCAGGGCATGCACAGTCCGTCGTTCCTCGCCGCCGTGGTCGTGAGGATGAGATGGCCGCAGGCGCGGCAGGGAAGGCGGTCGGTCATGAGCGGTCCTTGCTGGTGGAAGGGGCTCATTATTGCGCAGGATCGTTCAGCTTGAACGACAGCTTGGCTTGCCAGCCTGGCACGGCGTTGCCCGCTGGCATGGCCGACCCTCTCTCCCTTCGGGGAGAGGGGCATGAGGACCGGCGCGGAGCGAGAAGCATCACCCCGCGCCAGCCCCCTCAGCTACGACTCACGGAAACGGCCACGCCGGCGATCCCTGGCTCATGTCCAGAAGCTTCACCGTGCTGTATTCGTTGGTCCGGTTGTTGGCATAGAAGAACGCCGGCTGCTCGGCGAAACCGTAGGCCGCCACCTGCGCCTGCGCGGCTGCCGAGGTACGGATGCCCCATAGCGCGAAGGTTGGTCGCTGGTCGCGCTGGGTCAGCCAGGACAGGCCGAGCAACAGGTTGTCGTTGCCGTCCGTGCTGCTGGCATCGCCGCTGTTTCCCGGGCGCTGGGCGTAGGTGCCGTAGCCGAGAGCGGCCTTGCTGGCGTCCCAGTCGGACTTGTCCACCTGGCGCTGGTGCAGGTAGAGCAGGGTCCAGATGTCCCAACCCTGCAGCGGATCGTTCTTCAGGTCGGCCCAGTAGTGCACCCACTGGGTATAGAAGGCCATCCGCTCGCCATTCAGCGCGTAGGTGCCCGGGTCTTCCCACAGACGCTTGTATACGCCTGCCAGCGGATCGGACTCGGCGCGCCCGGCGACGATCAGATTGTAGGCGTTGCGGTAGTTGACCCGCGTATCGTCGAGGTTCTGCCCGAACTCGCGGAGCACGCGCCAGTCCTTGTGCAACGGGAATATCTGGTTGGAGATTTCGCCCGAGCGCCCGCCGTAGACCTTCAGTCGATTCACTTGCAGGTTGTGGCCCAGCTCATGGCTTTCGCCCCAGCCACGCGGGTTCAGGCCCCAGGTCTGGTCGTAGGGGTTGCCGCTGCAACCGCCGCCGCACTGGGCGTACTGGTCGACGTTGATGTGCTGGGTGCCGGGCAGCTTGTGCAGGGTCTCGCTGTCGCAGTCCCAGCCGCGCACCGCGCATTCCTGCTGGATTGCCGGAGTCTTTGCCTGGTTGGGAATGGCGAAGCCGGCCAGGGTGTAGGCGTCGTCGATGAACACCTCGTTCAACTCACGGATGAAGCGCTGGACGTCGCCGCCATAGTCCTTGTCGATCGAGCCACGGACCTTCTCCACCTTGGCGTGGACCTCCACCGAGCCGCTGCGGATCTCCAGCCAGTCGGCCTTGTCGGCGTCCAGCGCCTGGATGAAGTCGGCAATCGCCTGGCTGCTGTCCTCGCCCGGCTGGATGTCGAGGAACGGCTGGCTGGCCGCGCCGGTTACCTTGACGGTTACCGTCTGTCCCGGCGTGGCGCCGCTGTAGACCAGTTGCAACAGGCCGCCGTAGGGCGATACCAGCGCCACCGACTGGTTTGCCTGGAGCTTGATGTCCGGGCTCTTGAGGAAGCGCGGGCGGTCATACTGGCGGGTATTCCACAGCCGCGTCGAGCCGATGCGCTGGGTGTTCAGGCCGACCGCCAGGCTGGCCTGGCCAGCGTCTTCGATGCGAATGCTCAGGCGCTTGCCCGGCGCCGCCATGCGGCCGATGGCGGTGAAGCCCTGGGCCGACGGCAAGGTGAGGGTCAGGGTTTCCTCCGAGCCCGATACCGGCATCGACTGTTGGCGCTGGCCGGCGTAGCTGCCCAGTTCCTTCTGCGCCGCGCCGGCTTCGCGCACGTAGCCGACGATGGCGTCGGCAACGAAGGTTTCCTGGAAGCGCGCCGTGTCGGCGGCCTTGTCCATCGGGTAGCGGATGTTCTGCCGCACCGCGTCGGCCCACAGCAGCCAGAGCCGCAGCGAGGTGGTGCCGGGCAGGGCGAAGAGGTTCTGCGCCTTCTGGTTGTAGGCGTCGAGGGCGCCTTTCAGTACATCGACGCGCTTGCTGAAGTCGCTCAGTCCCGGCACGTCGTCGCAGGTGGTGCGATCGACGTAGGAGGGGCATTTCGACCAGTCGTAGTCCGTGCGCCAGCTACCGTCGACGATCTGCTGCACCAGCGCCGGATCCTGGCCGTAGGCACCGCCCTGCTCGACCGAACGCGCCCGGGTGCGGCTGGATGGCACCGCGTCCTTGTCCCAGTAGTTGCCGCCGTAGGGGCCTTCCTGCAGGCCCAGGCCGGCGAGGATCTGCTGGCCGGTGCTGCTCTGGTTCCAGCCATTGGTGTGCACGAAGAGGATCGGCAGCCCGGCCTGTAGCCGTGCGCGCACCGTGGCGTTCAGGCTAGCGGCGCTGGCGCCGTTGCCCAGTACCAGCAATTTGCTGGCGCTGGCGCAACTGGCGTCGGTCAGCGCGTTGCAGGCGGCGTCCGCCGGTTGCAGGCCGGCGCTCTTCAGGCCGTTGAGGGTGGCGGTCTTGTCCACCCCGACCACGCTGACCTTGAAATCCTTCGCAGTGACCGCGCCCGGGTCGCCGTTCACCAGCCACTGCACCGCCCGCTTCAGCAGCGGCGCGTGGGCGGCATTGGTCCCGCTCAGCTGGGTGAGCACGTTGGTGCCATAGGCCAGGCCGCGGCCGCCGGCCTCCAGGCTCAGGCTGGCGAGCACGCGGCCCTTGTCGCCGATGAGGAAGGGCAGGGTATTGTCCGGGCTGGCCGGCAGGACCCACATGCTGGCGGCGCCAGGATCATAGGCTTGGCTGAGGTTCTGGTAGAGACCGTCGAGCAACTGCGTGCGGGTCTGGCGGATGCGCTCGACCTGCTGCTGCAGGCGCAGGGCGACCAGGTGGCTGTCGGTCAGTTGCGAGGAATCCCCGCTGACCAGTGCCGCATCGAGGATTTCTTCCTGGGTGGCCGCCTGGGCGGACAGCGCGCCCGCCAGGCAGAAACCGGCCAGCAACGCTCGGTGGCGTGGGATGGGTGAGCGACTCATATTCTCTCCTTGCAGTGAGGGAAATGCAGTGGTGGACAGGCTCACAACTGGCGCTATCTGCCCGTGGAGGGCGGCATATTGTCATGGGTGCGCCGGGTATCGCATCGAACAGGGAATGGGCCTCGGACAATGCCGGAAATACGCATGGGCGATCCGCTGCATCGAACGAGTCAAGGCGAGAGGAGCATGTTGGGAAAGGCGGAAAAACTATCTGTTCTGGTTGTTTTTGAACTACGTCTGATTATTTGGATTTTATTTTTACCGATTGTTCGAAGCGCTCTGGAATAGGCGCTCCAGCGTTTCCTGTGACGAAACGATCCAGACTTTGGTTAGGGGCTTGGAAAATACCGAGGATGTACTTCCAGAGCTGTCGATAGAGTTGGAAGTTGCAGTTTCATGAAGGTTTAGGTACTTCGAAGTTACCGCGTTGGCGATGGAGTCGATATCGTCCGGTAGTGCCTTCGGAAGTGCCTGATAAGAGTGCCTTCCCACGCTCAGGCGGCGAGCAGAGCCGCCACGTCCATCGGATTCCGCTCCGCCAGTGGCAGTTCGCCTTCGCCGAAACTTGCGATGCTGCCGCCGACACCCTGCGATTGATCGCGCAGTGGGGGGCGATTCATACCAAAGCCTGTGACCTGCAGCACGGCTCGCTGGTGCAACGGTAGAGACCTATCGGCAGGTGCTGGAAAGCTGCCGCCGGCACAGCTGCGAATTGCTCCTGGCACCGGCCTACGACATCGTCAACACCACGGCTTATATCCCGCAAGATGTACTGGCACTGGATCTCGTAGGCAACAAGTCCCTCTTTGCCTCGCGACAGGGGCTGCTGGAGTTCGTCCAGGTCTGCGATGTAGCTCGACCAAAAGAAGTGATCCGCGAGCAGTTGCAGGCACTGGAGCGGGTGTTGGCCCGCTCGACTGAGCTGAGCGAGCAGGCCCCGCATGTGGTCGCGGCAACCAGGCAATGTGCCGTTCCGTTTATGCAGACGTTTGGCTAGCGCACTCGGAAAGATCAGCGAGCCGCCCAAGCTCGAAAACCCGGTAAGGGGAGATGGCCAGCCGCTGGAAGGCACTCGGGGCGGGACAGACCAAAAAGCTTGAAGCCGCGCAGTGCGCGGCTTTGAAGGTGGTGGGCCCACACGGACTCGAACCGTGGACCAAAGGATTATGAGTTGCCTAGAAACGCCGCAAACCCAGTAAAACCGTGAGTAGCTTACTGTAAGAAAAATAAGCTGAAAGTAGCGTGGTTACTGGGCTTGAGCATAGTTTTGCGAAACCTGCAGAAGCTAGGCACTGTACCGCCAGTGTACTGTTTTTTGTACCGCGAAATGGGTCAATTTTTAGCAGTCTCGTGCATTCGGCTGACCGCTCACGGCGTATCAGCGCTTCTGAGATACGAACCTGCTGCAGCCTTTACCAGTTTCAGTTTCTATCAGACGTAGGCACTGGTTCAATCAAACCACGTTTACGCCATCTATTACCGTTTACCAGAGACTCAAATGAAACTCCATTTGACAAGGTCAGATCATCCGCATGGTCGGTAACGATGATTTGCGGACTAAATCCGTTAGATGCCTCAATGGAGTTGCAGTAAATAGATAATTGACTGAATAAATTTTCTACTGCCTTGATATCCTCATCCACTACGCGCTCATTTTTCGAGCGCTGTGCAGCCTCTTTATTCTTTTGATCCTCAAATGATTCTGAGTTATCACGTTTGAAATTAGGAAAATAAACCTGAGTCGGCTGGTCTAAAAAAAGCACCGTGGGGATTGAGCATTTATCGCCTAGTTCAGCGAAATACTTATGCAATGCCAAGAATAACGTTACATGACTGTAAAGCCAATTTGCACCGCTTCCCATTGATCTCAAATAAATTCTTTCCCCGGTGGGTGTTAGATGATAAAGATCAAAGGTTTCGAAGGAGAAATGAAGGTTAATAGGTTTGTAGCTTGCTTCGAACTCAAAATGGCTGCCGATTTTGGTCATGTATTCATTGACCTTATGTGACGCTTTTTCTAAACCTGTTCGTGCGTCATATCCTCTTAGTTCGCTATTGATTTTTATCAGTTGCTCATTGGTGGAAGTGATGCTCTTGTCTAGTTCAATGTCATCCGCTAGATTTAGTGTGTCCAAAATAGCGAAAAGTCGGGCCTTTATGATTAATATGTTTTCATATAGACTTTTTTGTTGGGCTAGTTGCTTTTCGGTTTTCTCTATCTCTCCAATCTCTTCATTTAGTTTATTGATTTCGTTACTGAGTGATTCGATTTCCCGCTTTACCGAAACAAGGGAAGACTCAAACTTTGCCTTCATAGGGCGAGCTTGTGTCAGGTTGCTAGTAAGTTTTAATATTGCCTCTTGTAGTTTTTCAGCGCTATCTTTTAATCCATCACTTTCGGTATGGCAGAAAGGGCAAACTGTTGCTGATATGTGTACTAGGTTAGGCGATCCAAGTTGGCGATAGTTTTCAACGAGTCGACTTTCCTCGTCGATGTGTTTTGTGATGGAGGATGCTTGTCTTTGAAGCTTTCTAAGTTCTGCTGTTTTTAGGGTGAGTTGCTGCTTGAGCTGGTTGTAATGCTTTGTCACTGCATCTGATATGTGGTCGATTCTTTCGGGGATGATTATTTTGTCTAATCTTTCTTTGCTGTCCTGTGGGGCGCGTAGAACCTGTTGCACAGTCAGTGGTTCGCTCTTAAAGCCCATCATTGCGTACAATTGATTAAGTACGGGGCCAACATTTTGCTTGTAAAGCTCGCTAGCGCGTTTGTTCGCGTCCTGTTGCCGTTTTAGACGATTTAATTCGCCAGTCAGACGCTCATGCTCTTGGGAGAGCAAGAAGAAATTTTGGTCAACCAAGCCTAAGAATATCTTGGTGTGATCAATTACCTGATCGCGCTTTTCTTTTTCATCAAAGCGATAGAAGAGTGCATGCTTATTGGCAACAAGGTTTTGATGCTGAAGCATAAATGATGTGAAGCTTCGAATGGTCGGTGTTGCGGACTTTCGATTGTATTTGCGATTTGCTCTTGCCGCTAAAGATTCGTCAACATCATCAATATCTACGAAGAAACCTCGTAGATGTTTTTTAAAATCTTCTAATGGCCTGAAGTAACTGCTTTCAAAATAATTTAATTTGATGGATTCTGGCTTGAATGCTTCTTCTCTTCGGAAGAAAGCTTTGTTGTGTGCGTCGGGCCTTCTCGCAATAATCATGGTTTGATTGTTGACTTCAAGAGCTACGTAGTAAATTTCTGCGTTATCGGTAATGACTCCCTTTGGTATTGTGTTTTCGCTGCTGCCAAAGCAGTAGTCAAATATTTCGATTAGTGCACTTTTGCCTGTGGATGATTTCCCAGTGACTACGTTAAGTCCCTTTTTAAAATTTACCGAGTGCTTTTTACTGGCATGGTCAATAACGCCAATTTCGTGGATTATTGTTTTCAACGTGGCTTAACTCCCAGGAATGCATATAGCTCGATCACAGAGTGACCACTTACCAGTTTTCCAAAATTTGCTGCATTTTTCTGTAGTGTTAATTTTTGATCTGAGGTTGTAATGTATTCGAGTGAAAGATTCTTGTCGTCTATTGCCAGCCAATCGTTAGTCAAGCAAAACTGTATGCATTTTTCAGTAAGGCTTTGGAATTCACTGATTCGCTCTTGCAGGTCATAAAGTTTTGCCCTGTCGTTGAAAATTGTCCATATGGAGCTCTTTTTTTTCTCGCCAAATACTGCGCTCGAGAGGCTGGTGCCAAATGTCGGGTGAGTGCAAAGTGGGATAATTAAAGGTGCTAGCAGCAAGTTTTTTTCTACATTTTGGATGGTAGAATAAAATGACGCTATGTGCTCGCCATACTTAAATGGGTTGTACTTCAACTGGTATAGCGCATCAATGACGCTGCTCATGGCTCAATAATCCATTTCAAATCTTGCTCTTCGTCATCCATTGCGTCGTGGATTAAGCCGTTCTTGTACTCAAGTGGTGGGGTATCATTGCCTAGGGAGAGTGGCTGCTCGGAAATTACTTTATTGTAAAGTAACTTTGAGTTTTTAACTTGATCGGTTAATTCGAGTTGCGCGCTTGAGTAAGCTAGCTTGAATAGTTTTACAATTCGTCTTTGATATGCTTTTGTTTTCTCTGCGTAAAGAGGGTATTCGTCGAGTTGTTCGAGGAGTGAGTTCTGCAACTCCATCCAGTTGCCCACTGCATCAGGAATTACAGAAAAATGCTCAATGTCAGTGATTTTCTGGACGAAAAGCTTGTCTTGATGAATTTCGACTTCGAGTTTGGAGGCCTCGCTCCCAGTAAAGGGAGGAAAGGTAAATTCTCGTTTGCAGAATATTGCTGTTAATTCTTCGCATTTTGCGCGAAATTCTTCGTGTTGGATATGCCAGGATTTTTGATTTGCTTGACTATAAACAAAGCCAACGAGTCCTTGTAGATAGCTTTTAAGATTGCTCTTTGGTATGCCAACTGGCTTGGCTAGAAGGTTCTTGTGAAGAGTGTCCGCGTTATCAGCTTCAGTAAATAACGTCACCTTGGCGATAACCTCAATTAATAGTTCTTGGTTTGTGTTCATTACTATTATTTGAAGCTTGATTATCTCAGGCGGTTTTTCTGCGCTTAGCTGCTCTGCGGTGCGCTCGCTATAAATATCTTTAAGTACTTGCAGGCGCTGCTCGGCTGTTTGAGTGTTCCAGTTTCCTAATCTTGTTGTTGCGCCAAAAGCTTGAGTGGTGTGTAGAACCAATGCTCCGTAGGATTTTTGATCAAAGTTTGGGGCAAGCCAATTTTTAAGTGTCTTCCACAGATTCTCGTGGTGGTCAGTTAGAGGGGCGGCATAGTCCTTTACTTCGGTTTGCGAAGACCGCTCAGGTTCATTGCTCAGCAGACTTACATCGCCATCTTTTTCGAACCAAACAGCTTGATCTTCTTGCAGTGAGAAGCATTTTTCTAGGCCAATCAGTACTTGGTAGTGAAATGCCAGAGCTGTTGTTAATGCTGCGTTTTGGGTTTGACCACCACTCATACACTCGCCTTAATGTGCATATTGTTCCGGAAAATCATAGGGAACAGGCCATGATTTCTATTGATTTCTGCATCTCAAGTAGTCTGTATGACTCGGCACTTGGGAAACATTGAGCATCCCCAAAACTGCTCCCCCGCTTTCGGCCCTGTCTTCACCGTGCGAATCAGCAGAGCGCTTCCGCATTTCGGGCATTGCCGCTCGGCTGTCGTATCACTCCGGCGCTTGAGGTTTTGCACGTGCTCGCGATGGGTGGCGAGGGTCGGCGCACGGCGGCCGGTTTGCAGGGTGTGCAGCATGGCGTCGACTTCAGCCTCGTTGAAGACCACCTGCTGGAATGTCTTGATATAGCGGATAAAGCCGATGCCCTGGGTCACGTTGGCCGGCACTTCGGTCTTGAAGGTGCTGCCGCCGACAAAGGTGATGACCGAGTGTAGATGCTCGGGGCTGACGCCAAGGGTGGCTTCCAGGGCTTTGAGGTGCTTGTAGTTCTGCCGCAGCGGGTTCTGGAACTTGAAGGTGCGTTTGTAGACCTTCTGCGTCCACTGCGCCTGCTTCTCGCTGCCGAAGATCCAGCCGCTCATGTTCTTCGTTTCTAGCACGAAGATGCCGTAGCGCGAGAGGAATACGTGGTCGATCTGCGTGGTGCCGTCCGGCGTGTTCAGGGTGACGTTGTGCAGGCGGCGGTAGGTTTGCCTGTCCAGTTGCCAATGGGCGAACAGTCGCACCAGCAGTTCACCGACCTGCCCCTTGGCCCAAGGCGATTTGAGCAGGCCTATCAGCAGGGCTGCCGGGATAAACCAGGTCAGCATGCCCCAGACCTGGGCGACTATCGGGCTGTAGTCCATTTTCTTCCTTGAGCCGAGCTGCTTAATGGAGAGGCGAGCAGGTGTGCCGAAATCCAGATGCCTGGCACTTAGCCGATAATGGCCAATTGCTTTCGAGTGCTCAAGGGGATCGCGACCATTGTTCTATGGCGCGATGACGCATCAAGGGCTGATGAGCCCGGTGCAGGCGCTCAGCGTGCTATCTGGTAACGGGTGCTACGCCCTCCGCCGGGCAGTCGCTCGATGCAGCCCTTTTCCAGCAGGTCGCTCAGGTGGCGGGTCGCGGTGGCTTTGGAAACCTTGGCCACAGCTTGGTATTGCGCCGCACTGATGCCGTCCTCGAGCCCCCTTTCGCCGCCATCGAGCAGGCGGTTAAGCACTTTGATCTGCTCCGCCGATAGCGTTTGGCTGCGGTGTGCCTGCCAGAAGCGCGCCTTGACCAGCACGCGGTCTATACGGGCAAGGGCTTGCTCCAGGCTCTTGAGCAAGGTTTCGAGAAACCACTGCAGCCACTTGGTGATATCCAGCCCGCCTTTCTGACTGGCTTCTAGGATGCGGTAATAGCCGGCGCGGTCGTCGAGGATGCTCGCAGACATGGCGTAGAAGCGAATGGCTTGCTGCTCGCCCTGAGCCAATGCCAGATCGGTGATAGCGCGGGTGAGGCGACCGTTGCCGTCGTCGAAGGGGTGCAGGGTCACGAACCAGAAATGTGCGATACCGGCGCGCAGAAACGGGTCGAGGCTGGCATCGCTGCGGCTGCTTTCGAACCAGGCGAGAAAGTCCGCCAGTTGCGCTTCCAACCCTGCGCGGGGAGGGGCTTCGAAATATACGGTAGGGCGGTCTATCCGACCCGAAACTACCTGCATGGGCTCTTTGCCGCGCAGTGCGCCGATGTGTAGTGGTCGAGCCAGAAGTTGGTCATCGGTGGGGAATAACCAACTGTGCCAGGTGAACAGTCGCTGTTCGTCTAGCGGCTCTTGATGTGCGTGGGTGGCATCGAGCAGCAGTTCCGCCAGGCCTTCGGAGCGAGAGGTGGTTCGACCTTCTTCTTGCAATCCCAGTCGCCGTGCCAGTGATGAGCGCACCGAACCGACATTCAGTTGCTCTCCCTCAATGGCTGAAGAGGTGACGATGTTCTGCAGCATGGCATCCAGGCTGCTCTGCACTTCGGTGTCACTCCCCACGGCACCGAGCATTCCTAACAAACGACCCTGAGCCTGGCTACAGGAGCGCAGCAGTGGTGCAAGCGCTTCGGCTTGCCAGTTGAACTGCGGCCAGTCGGGCTGCTGCCAGATCCAGAGTGGGTCGTTCATAAGGGATGTTCATCTTGAGCCGATTAGAGAGCCTATTCGGCTCATTTTGTGAGCCGATAATGCCAACTATTCGGCTCACTGTCTAATTCTCAAGCTGGGTTGATAGCTTGATGAGCATGCTTGTTCAGGGTGACTGAGTCAGCTAAAGCGCCTGTTTCAGCACGTCAAAA
>NZ_KV800259.1:0-16504 GCF_001810205.1 Pseudomonas sp. HMSC076A11
CCGCGCTCCTGCTCCTGCACCATCCAGTCGGTGGTCGCAGCGCCGTCATGCACTTCGCCCAGCTTGTGGTTGACGCCGGTATAGAACAGAACCCGCTCCGTGGTGGTGGTCTTGCCCGCGTCAACGTGGGCACAGATACCGATATTACGGTAGCGGTTGATGGGTGTAGTACGGGCCACAATAAGGTCCTCGGGGGTTGGGCAGCGCGATTAGAACCGGTAGTGCGAGAAGGCCTTGTTGGCCTCTGCCATACGGTGCACGTCTTCACGCTTCTTGACTGCTGCGCCCTTGCCTTCAGCGGCATCCAGCAGCTCGCCAGCCAGGCGCAGAGCCATGGACTTCTCGCCACGCTTGCGGGCGAAGTCCACCAGCCAACGCATGGCCAGGGCATTACGACGGGACGGACGGACTTCGACCGGAACCTGGTAAGTCGCACCACCTACGCGGCGGGACTTCACTTCGACCAGCGGAGCGATGGCATCGAGAGCTTTTTCGAAGGTTTCCAGGGGATCGGCCTTGCCGCGTTCCTTCACCTTGTCCAGCGCACCGTAAACGATACGCTCGGCAACGGCTTTCTTGCCGCTTTCCATCACGTGGTTCATGAACTTGGCCAGGATCTGGCTTCCGTATTTCGGATCAGCCAGCACTTCACGCTTGGCCGCTACACGACGTCTTGGCATTGATAAGCCCTCAAACGGTCTTCAGGTTAGCCCGGGACCATAACAGTCAAGTTACGCCCGACCTTACTCTTATCGACTCAGATAAATATAAAAACGCTATTACTTCGGACGCTTGGCGCCGTACTTCGAACGACCCTGCTTACGGTCTTTGACACCCGAGGTGTCCAGCGAACCGCGCACGGTGTGGTAACGCACACCCGGAAGGTCCTTTACACGACCGCCACGGATCAGCACTACGCTGTGCTCTTGCAGGTTGTGACCTTCACCACCGATGTACGAGGAAACCTCGAAACCGTTGGTCAGACGTACACGGCATACCTTACGCAGTGCCGAGTTCGGCTTTTTCGGCGTGGTGGTGTATACGCGGGTGCATACGCCACGACGTTGCGGGCAGTTCTGCAGCGCAGGCACGTCGCTCTTGTCGACCATGCGCTTGCGCGGCTTACGCACCAGCTGGTTGATAGTTGCCATCTATAGCTCCACTGATTGTCTTACGACACACAAACGAAATGACAGAGCATGCGCCCTGCCAATTTTCGGGGTACAAAATAGTAAAGAGGTTCTTGTACACCGTCAAGACAAAGCCCCGGCTATCGGGATAGCCGGGGCTTGTCGTTGATGCTTAGTTACCGCTCGAGTTCAGCGCTTCGGTCAGTGCGGCTTCCGCCTCGCTGGCACTCACACGCTGCGGCTTGCCGAGGTCGCGCTGACGCTTGCGCTCGCTGTGGTAAGCCAGACCGGTACCGGCCGGGATCAGGCGACCCACGACCACGTTCTCTTTCAGACCACGCAGGAAGTCGCGCTTGCCGGTGACCGCCGCCTCGGTGAGGACGCGGGTGGTCTCCTGGAACGACGCCGCGGAAATGAACGACTCGGTCGACAGGGAAGCCTTGGTGATACCCAGCAGAACGCGCTCGTACTTGGCCGGGAACTTGTCCTCGGTACCGAGCTGTTCGTTCTCTTCCAGCACCTGGGTGAGTTCCACCTGGTCGCCTTTGATGAAGCTGGAGTCGCCGGACTCGCTGACTTCGACCTTGCGCAGCATCTGACGCAGGATGGTCTCGATGTGCTTGTCGTTGATCTTCACGCCCTGCAGACGGTAGACGTCCTGGATCTCGTTGACGATGTACTTCGCCAGCGAGCTCACGCCCAGCAGGCGCAGGATGTCGTGCGGGTTGCTCGGACCGTCGGAGATGACTTCGCCGCGGTTCACCTGTTCGCCTTCGAACACGTTCAGGTGACGCCACTTCGGAATCAGCTCCTCGTACGGATCGCTGCCATCGTTCGGCGTGATGACCAGGCGGCGCTTGCCCTTGGTCTCCTTGCCGAAGGAGATGGTGCCGCTGATTTCCGCCAGGATCGAAGGCTCTTTCGGACGACGAGCCTCGAACAGGTCGGCAACGCGCGGCAGACCACCGGTGATGTCACGGGTCTTCGAGGTTTCCTGCGGGATACGCGCGACAACGTCACCGATGCTCACCTTGGCGCCGTCGGTCAGGTTGACCAGGGCGTTGGCCGGCAGGAAGTACTGCGCCGGTACGTCGGTACCCGGCAGCAGCAGGTCCTTGCCCGCGGCATCGATCAGCTTCACGGCCGGACGGATGTCCTTGCCGGCAGCCGGACGGTCCTTCGGATCCATCACTTCGATGTTGGTCAGGCCGGTCAGTTCGTCGGTCTGACGCTTGACGGTGATGCCCTCTTCCATGCCCACGAAGGCCACGGTACCGTCCACCTCGGTGACGATCGGGTGGGTGTGCGGGTCCCACTTGGCGACGATAGCGCCCGGGTCGACCTTGTCACCTTCCTTGACCGAGATCACCGCACCGTACGGCAGCTTGTAGCGCTCGCGCTCGCGACCGAAGTCGTCGGCAACCGCCAGTTCGCCGGAACGGGAAACCGCGACCAGCGCGCCGTCGGCACGAACCACATGCTTCAGGTTGTGCAGGCGGATGGTGCCGCCGTTCTTCACCTGGACGTTGTCGGCCGCGGAGGTCCGGCTGGCCGCACCACCGATGTGGAAGGTACGCATGGTCAGCTGGGTGCCCGGCTCACCGATGGACTGGGCAGCGATGACACCGACCGCCTCGCCGATGTTGACGCGATGGCCACGGGCCAGGTCGCGGCCGTAGCACATGGCGCAGATGCCATGACGGGTTTCGCAGGTGATCGGGGAACGCACCACCACTTCGTCGACGCTCATCACTTCGAGGAAGTCGACCCACTTCTCGTCGATCAGGGTGCCGGCCGGCACGATGACCTCGTCGCTGCCCGGCTTGAACACGTCGCGCGCGATCACACGGCCGAGCACGCGCTCGCCGAGCGGTTCGACCACGTCGCCGCCTTCGATGTGCGGCGACATCAGCAGGCCGTGCTCGGTACCGCAATCGATCTCGGTCACTACCAGATCCTGGGCCACGTCGACCAGACGACGGGTCAGGTAACCGGAGTTCGCGGTCTTCAGCGCGGTATCCGCCAGACCCTTACGAGCACCGTGGGTGGAGATGAAGTACTGGAGTACGTTCAGGCCTTCCCGGAAGTTCGCGGTGATCGGGGTCTCGATGATCGAGCCGTCCGGCTTGGCCATCAGGCCACGCATACCTGCCAGCTGACGGATCTGGGCCGCGGAGCCCCGCGCACCCGAGTCAGCCATCATGTACATGGAGTTGAAGGACTCCTGGTCGACTTCCTTGCCCTCGCGATCGACGACCTTCTCTTTCGAGAGGTTGGCCATCATCGCCTTGGACACTTCGTCGTTGGCCTTCGACCACAGGTCGATCACCTTGTTGTACTTCTCGCCCTGGGTTACCAGGCCGGAGGCGTACTGGCTCTCGATCTCCTTCACTTCGTCGGTGGCGGCGTTGATGATCCGCGCCTTCTCGTCCGGGATGACGAAGTCGTTGACGCCGATGGACACGCCGGAAATGGTCGAGTAGGCGAAACCGGTGTACATCAGCTGGTCGGCGAAGATGACGGTGTCCTTCAGACCCACCACGCGATAGCAGTGGTTGATCAGCTTGGAGATCGCCTTCTTCTTCATCGACTGGTTGACCACGTCGAACGGCAGGCCGGCCGGAACGACCTGGAACAGCAGCGCGCGACCGACGGTGGTGTCGACGATACGGGTATTGGCGGTCAGTTGGCCGTCTTCACCCTTGATCTTTTCGTTGATGCGCACTTTTACGCGAGCGTGCAGGGACGCCTGGCCGCTGCGGTAGGCGCGGTCGACTTCCTGCAGGTCGGCGAAGGCCATGCCCTCGCCCTTCGCGTTGATCGCTTCACGGGTCATGTAGTACAGACCCATTACCACGTCCTGCGACGGAACGATGATCGGCTCGCCGTTGGCGGGCGACAGGATGTTGTTGGTGGACATCATCAGCGCGCGCGCTTCCAGCTGGGCCTCGAGGGTCAGCGGAACGTGGACGGCCATCTGGTCACCGTCGAAGTCGGCGTTGTACGCGGCGCAGACCAGCGGGTGCAACTGGATCGCCTTGCCTTCGATGAGGACCGGCTCGAACGCCTGGATGCCCAGACGGTGCAGGGTCGGCGCACGGTTCAGGAGAACCGGATGCTCGCGGATGACTTCGGCGAGAACGTCCCAGACCTCGGGCAGCTCGCGCTCGACCATTTTCTTGGCGGCCTTGATGGTGGTGGCCATACCACGACCTTCCAGCTTGCCGAAAATGAACGGCTTGAACAGCTCCAGGGCCATCTTCTTCGGCAGACCGCACTGGTGCAGGCGCAGGGTCGGGCCCACGGTGATCACGGAACGACCGGAGTAGTCCACGCGCTTGCCGAGCAGGTTCTGACGGAAGCGACCTTGCTTGCCCTTGATCATGTCGGCCAGCGACTTCAGCGGACGCTTGTTCGAGCCGGTGATGGCGCGACCGCGACGGCCGTTGTCGAGCAGGGCGTCGACGGCTTCCTGCAGCATGCGCTTTTCGTTGCGCACGATGATGTCCGGAGCAGCCAGGTCGAGCAGGCGCTTCAGACGGTTGTTACGGTTGATCACCCGACGATACAGGTCGTTCAGGTCGGAAGTCGCGAAGCGACCGCCATCCAGCGGAACCAGCGGACGCAGGTCCGGCGGCAGCACCGGCAGGACGGTCAGGACCATCCACTCAGGCTTGTTGCCGGAGCCCTGGAAGGCTTCCATCAGCTTCAGGCGCTTGGACAGCTTCTTGATCTTGGTTTCCGAGTTGGTCTGCGGAATCTCTTCGCGCAGGCGGCCGATCTCGTGCTCCAGGTCGATGGCGTTGAGCAGTTCGTGAACGGCTTCGGCGCCCATGCGAGCATCGAAATCGTCACCGAACTCTTCGAGGGCCTCGAAGTATTGCTCGTCGTTCAGCAGCTGGCCCTTTTCCAGGGTGGTCATGCCCGGATCGATCACCACGTAGCTCTCGAAATAGAGCACGCGCTCGATATCGCGCAGGGTCATGTCCAGCAGCAGGCCGATACGGGACGGCAGCGACTTCAGGAACCAGATGTGGGCAACCGGCGAAGCCAGCTCGATGTGGCCCATGCGCTCGCGGCGCACCTTGGCCAGGGCGACTTCCACGCCGCACTTCTCGCAGATCACACCGCGGTGCTTGAGGCGCTTGTACTTGCCGCACAGGCACTCGTAATCCTTCACCGGGCCGAAGATCTTGGCGCAGAACAGGCCGTCGCGCTCCGGCTTGAAGGTACGGTAGTTGATGGTTTCCGGCTTTTTAACTTCGCCGAAAGACCAGGAACGAATCATCTCGGGCGAAGCCAGGCCAATACGGATGGCATCGAACTCTTCGATTTGACCCTGGTTTTTCAACAGATTAAGCAAGTCTTTCAAGGCCTTTCCTCCTCACGGACCCGGTGCGACCGGCCTTGACCAGCCGCACCGTCTAGCGTCACGTGTTATTCGGTTTCCAGTTCGATGTCGATGCCGAGCGAACGGATCTCTTTGATCAGAACGTTGAAGGACTCGGGCATGCCCGCCTCCATGCGGTGATCGCCGTCCACGATGTTCTTGTACATCTTGGTCCGGCCGTTCACGTCGTCCGACTTGACCGTCAGCATTTCCTGCAGGGTGTACGCCGCGCCATAGGCTTCCAGCGCCCACACCTCCATCTCACCGAAGCGCTGACCACCGAACTGTGCCTTACCACCCAGCGGCTGCTGGGTAACCAGGCTGTACGAGCCGGTGGAACGGGCGTGCATCTTGTCGTCCACCAGGTGGTTCAGCTTGAGCATGTACATGTAGCCGACGGTGGTCGGACGCTCGAACTGGTTGCCGGTACGGCCGTCGAACAGACGCATCTGGCCGCTTTCCGGCAGGTCGGCCAGCTTCAGCATGGCCTTGATCTCGCGTTCCTTGGCGCCATCGAACACCGGGGTCGCCATCGGTACGCCACCGCGCAGGTTCTTGGCCAGCGCGAGGATCTCGTTGTCGCCCAGCTCGTCGAGGTTTTCCTCGCGACCGCCGATCTCGTTGTAGATCTCGTGCAGGAACTTACGCAGTTCGGCGACCTTGCGCTGCTCTTCGAGCATGCGGTTGATCTTCTCGCCCAGCCCCTTGGCCGCGAGGCCCAGGTGGGTTTCGAGGATCTGACCGACGTTCATACGCGACGGTACGCCCAGCGGGTTGAGGACGATGTCGACCGGGGTGCCGTTGGCATCGTGCGGCATGTCTTCCACCGGCATGATCACCGAGACCACACCCTTGTTACCGTGACGGCCGGCCATCTTGTCGCCCGGCTGGATGCGACGCTTGATCGCCAGGTAGACCTTGACGATCTTCAGCACGCCCGGAGCCAGGTCGTCGCCCTGCTGCAGCTTGCGCTTCTTGTCCTCGAACTTGTCGTCCAGGAGCTGGCGACGATCGCTGATGTAGGCCTGGGCCTTCTCCAGCTGTTCGTTCAGGGCGTCGTCGGCCATGCGCAGCTTGAACCACTGGCCGCGCTCGAGACCGTCGAGGTAATCGTCGGTGATCTCCGTGCCCTTCTTCAGCGCCGGGCCACCTTCAGCCTTGGCACCGACCAGGGCGGCACGCAGACGCTCGAAGGTCGCGCCTTCGACGATGCGGAACTCTTCGTTCAGGTCCTTGCGGATCTGGTCGAGTTGCATCTTCTCGATGGACAGCGCGCGGGAATCGCGCTCGACGCCGTCGCGGGTGAAGACCTGAACGTCGATGACGGTACCCTTGGTGCCGGTCGGCACACGCAGGGAGGTGTCCTTCACGTCGGACGCCTTCTCACCGAAGATCGCGCGCAGCAGCTTCTCTTCCGGAGTCAGCTGGGTCTCGCCTTTCGGAGTGACCTTGCCGACCAGGATGTCGCCGGCCTGCACTTCGGCGCCGACGTAGACGATACCGGCTTCGTCCAGCTTGTTCAGCGCGGCCTCGCCCACGTTCGGGATGTCCGCGGTGATTTCCTCTGGGCCGAGCTTGGTGTCACGAGCGACGCAGGTCAGTTCCTGGATGTGGATCGTGGTGAAACGATCTTCCTGGACCACGCGCTCGGACAGGCAGATGGAGTCTTCGAAGTTGAAGCCGTTCCAGGGCATGAACGCTACGCGCATGTTCTGGCCCAGGGCCAGTTCGCCCATGTCGGTGGACGGACCGTCGGCCAGGATGTCGCCGCGCGCGACCACGTCACCCTTGCTCACCAGCGGACGCTGGTTGATGCAGGTGTTCTGGTTGGAACGGGTGTACTTGGTCAGGTTGTAGATGTCGACACCCGCTTCGCCGGTCTCGACTTCGTCATCCGCCACGCGAACCACGACACGGCTGGCATCGACCGAGTCGATCACACCGCCACGGCGAGCCACGACGCAGACGCCGGAGTCGCGCGCCACGTTGCGCTCCATGCCGGTACCCACCAGCGGCTTGTCGGCACGCAGGGTCGGCACGGCCTGACGCTGCATGTTCGAGCCCATGAGTGCGCGGTTGGCGTCATCGTGCTCGAGGAACGGAATCAGCGAGGCAGCGACGGAAACGACCTGCTTCGGCGAAACATCCATCAGGGTCACGTCTTCCGGCGCCTTCACGGTGAATTCGTTCAGGTGACGCACGGCCACCAGCTCGTCCACCAGTTGACCCTTCTCGTTGAGGGTCGCCGAAGCCTGGGCGATGACGTGGTCGGCTTCTTCGATCGCCGACAGGAACACGATCTCGTCGGTTACCAGGCTGTCCTTGACCACGCGGTACGGGCTCTCGAGGAAGCCGTACTTGTTGGTGCGGGCGTAGGTCGCCAGGGAGTTGATCAGACCGATGTTCGGACCTTCAGGGGTTTCGATCGGGCACACGCGGCCGTAGTGGGTCGGGTGTACGTCACGAACCTCGAAGCCCGCACGCTCACGGGTCAGACCGCCCGGGCCGAGCGCGGAGACGCGGCGCTTGTGGGTGATCTCGGAAAGCGGGTTGTTCTGGTCCATGAACTGCGACAGCTGGCTCGAACCGAAGAACTCCTTGATCGCGGCAGCCACCGGCTTGGCGTTGATCAGGTCCTGCGGCATCAGGCCTTCGCTTTCGGCCATGGACAGGCGTTCCTTGACCGCGCGCTCGACACGCACCAGGCCCACGCGGAACTGGTTCTCGGCCATTTCGCCGACGCAACGGACGCGACGGTTGCCCAGGTGGTCGATGTCATCGACGATGCCCTTGCCGTTACGGATGTCGACGAGGGTCTTGAGCACATCGATGATGTCTTCCTTGCTCAGGACGCCCGGACCTTCGATCTCGGTACGACCGATACGGCGGTTGAACTTCATCCGGCCTACGGCCGACAGGTCGTAACGCTCGGCGCTGAAGAACAGGTTGCCGAACAGGGTCTCGGCAGCTTCCTTGGTCGGCGGCTCGCCCGGACGCATCATCCGGTAGATCTCGACCAGGGCTTCCAGCTGGTTGCTGGTGTTGTCGATCTTCAGGGTGTCGGAGATGAACGGACCGCAGTCGATGTCGTTGGTGTACAGGGTCTCGATGCGCACGACCTGGGCCTTGGCCACCTTGGCCAGGAGGTCGAGGGTCAGCTCGGTGTTGCACTCGGCGATGATCTCGCCGGTAGCCGGATGCACGATCGCCTTGGCGATGGTACGGCCGATCAGGTAGTCGAACGGCACTTCCAGCTGACTCACGCCAGCCTTTTCCAGCTGGTTGATGTGGCGGGCAGTGATACGACGCCCCTGCTCCACGATCACCTTGCCGCTGCCATCCTTGATGTCGATGCTCGCGACTTCACCGCGCAGGCGCTGCGGGACCAGTTCCAGGTTCAGGGTCTCGCCCTTGATGTGGAAGACGTTGGTCGCGTAGAAGGCGTTGAGGATCTCTTCGGTGCTGTAGCCGAGCGCGCGCAGCAGTACCGAGGCCGGCAGCTTGCGGCGACGGTCGATACGGACGAACACGCAGTCCTTCGGATCGAACTCGAAGTCCAGCCAGGAACCGCGGTAAGGAATGATCCGCGCGGAGTACAGCAGCTTGCCGGAGCTGTGGGTCTTGCCACGGTCGTGGTCGAAGAACACGCCCGGGGAACGGTGCAGCTGGGAGACGATGACACGCTCGGTACCGTTGATGATGAAGGTACCGTTCTCGGTCATCAGGGGGATTTCCCCCATGTAGACTTCTTGTTCCTTGATGTCCTTGATCGCCTTGTTCGACGACTCGCGGTCGAAGATGATCAGGCGAACTTTCACGCGCAGCGGTACGGCGAAGGTCACGCCGCGCAGCACGCACTCCTTGACATCGAATGCCGGCTCACCCAGACGGTAGCCGACGTATTCCAGGGCAGCATTGCCGGAATAGCTGATAATCGGGAAAACGGACTTGAAGGCCGCGTGCAGACCGATATCGCGGAACTGCTCCTTGGTTGCGCCAGCCTGCAGGAATTCGCGATAGGAATCCAGCTGGATGGCCAGCAAATACGGCACATCCATGACGTCCGGCAACTTGCTAAAGTCCTTGCGGATACGTTTTTTCTCAGTGTATGAGTAAGCCATCAGCGTTCCCCAGCTTGGTCACCTGCTTGTTTGGCGTCTCCGACGGGAGCAGCCGGAAAATCTTGCAGACCCCTTGGCCTGCATTGCCCACTCGGGGCACTTTCACGTCTTGGGTGGAACGCCCGAGGCGAGTCCACCCAGAACGGAAAAAGGCCGGTGGCAAAAGCCACCAGCCATCAGCCTTTCGCTTGACGCTCGGGCTGTAGACGCAAGGTCGTCGCTTACTTGAGCTCGACTTTGGCGCCTGCTTCTTCCAGGGCTTTCTTGGCGGCTTCGGCTTCTTCTTTCGAAGCGCCTTCCTTCACCACGCCCGGAGCGCCGTCTACGACGGCCTTGGCTTCTTTCAGACCCAGACCGGTCAGTTCGCGAACGACCTTGATCACGTTCACTTTCTTGTCGCCAGCTTCGGCCAGGACGATGGTGAACTCGGTCTGCTCTTCGGCAGCGGCAGCAGCCGGGCCAGCAGCGGCAACGGTAGCGGCAGCAGCGGTAACGCCGAACTTCTCTTCCATCGCCTTGATCAGTTCGACCACTTGCATGACGGACATTTCGGATACGGCGTTGATGATGTCTTCGTTGGTCAGAGCCATGACTCTAATTCCTGTATTGGGGGACGGCCTGCGGCCATCGTATTAAACAAATAAGATTGAAAGCGCTTGCGAGCCGACTTAGGCGGCAGCAGCTTCTTTCTGGTCGCGAATGGCCGCCAGAGTACGAGCCAGCTTGCTGGTAGCGCCCTGAATCACGCTCATCAGCTGCGATACGGCTTCGTCGTAGGTCGGCAGGCTTGCCAGTACGTCGATCTGATTGGCTGCGAGGAACTGACCCTCGAAGGCAGCCGCCTTGATCTCGAACTTGTCCTGACCCTTGGCGAACTCACGGAAGATACGAGCGGCAGCGCCCGGATGTTCGTTGGAGAAAGCGATCAGGGTCGGGCCTTTGAACACGTCGTTGAGCACGTCGAACTGGGTGCCTTCAACGGCGCGCTTGAGCAGGGTGTTACGTACGACTTTCACGTACACACCAGCTTCGCGGGCCTCTTTACGGAGTCCGGTCATGGCGCCTACGGTCACGCCACGGGCATCGGCCACGACAGCGGACAGGGCAGCTTTGGCAGCCTCGTTGACTTCAGCGACGATGGCCTTCTTGTCTTCGAGTTTAATTGCCACGGGTTTACTCCTGGATGTTACCGTTTCGTCCAGCCGGGGCCGGACGTCGTTTTGGTGTCTGATTCGGTAACCGAATCGGGAGCACCATCTGCGTAGGCTTGTGGTTTAAGGCTTGCGCCACCTACGGTCTTGGATAGCCCCCGCCAGGCAGGGACCCCAATACCTGTGCAGCGGGCAGAACCCGCTGCACGATTTCACTTAGGCTTCCAGGGAAGCCAGGTCGATCTGCAGGCCCGGACCCATGGTGGTGCTCAGGGTCACGCGCTTGACGTACACGCCTTTCGACGAGGACGGCTTCAGGCGCTTCAGGTCAGCCAGCAGCGCTTCAACGTTCTGCTGCAGCTTGGCCGGCTCGAAATCGACCTTACCGACGGAGCTGTGGATGATGCCGTTCTTGTCGGTACGGAAACGTACCTGACCAGCCTTGGCATTCTTCACGGCGGTAGCGACGTCCGGAGTCACGGTGCCGACTTTCGGGTTCGGCATCAGACCACGCGGGCCGAGGATCTGGCCCAGCTGGCCGACGACACGCATGGCATCCGGGGAAGCGATGACGACGTCGTAGTTCAGGTCGCCGCCTTTCATTTCGGCAGCCAGTTCGTCCATGCCCACCTTGTCGGCGCCGGCAGCCAGAGCGGCTTCGGCAGCCGGACCCTGGGTGAAGACGGCAACGCGGACGCTCTTGCCGGTGCCGTTCGGCAGGACGGTGGCGCCACGAACGACCTGGTCGGATTTACGCGGATCGACGCCGAGGTTCACGGCAACGTCCACGGACTCCTTGAACTTGATGGTGGACAGCTCGGCCAGCAGCTTGGCGGCCTCTTCGAAGCTGTACTGCTTGCCGGCAACTACTTTCTCGGCAATCGCCTTCTGGCGCTTGGTCAGCTTAGCCATTACACACCCTCCACGTTCAGGCCCATGCTGCGCGCGGAGCCAGCGATGGTACGTACAGCAGCGTCCAGATCAGCAGCGGTCAGGTCAGCCTGCTTGGTCTTGGCGATCTCTTCCAGCTGGGCACGGGTAACGGTGCCGACTTTCTGGGAGTTCGGACGAGCGGAGCCGCTGGTGATGCCAGCTGCTTTTTTCAGCAGGACGGCAGCCGGGGTGCTCTTGGTTTCGAAGGTGAAGCTACGGTCGCTGTAAACGGTGATGATCACAGGAGTCGGCAGGCCCGGCTCTTGGCCTTGGGTCTTGGCGTTGAACGCCTTGCAGAATTCCATGATGTTCACGCCGTGCTGACCCAGGGCAGGGCCGACCGGCGGCGACGGGTTGGCCTGACCGGCCTTTACTTGCAGCTTGATATAAGCCTGGATTTTCTTAGCCATTTGCTACTCCAAATTCGGGTACAAGCGCCTGAAGGCTCCCCGGTTGCTTTCGCGTTTATCCCAGTGACGACAAAACCCCGCAGCCTTGGGCTGCGGGGTGAGGGATGCGTTTTCAGCTAGACCTTTTCGACCTGACTGAACTCCAGCTCCACCGGGGTAGAGCGGCCAAAGATGAGCACGGCCACTTGGATCCGGCTCTTCTCGTAGTTAACTTCTTCGACGACACCATTGAAGTCGGCGAAAGGACCATCGATGACACGAACGGTCTCGCCCGGCTCGAACAGGGTCTTCGGCTTGGGCTTGTCGCCGCTATCGGCCACGCGACGCAGGATTGCATCAGCCTCACGATCGGTGATCGGAGCCGGCTTGTCGGCAGTCCCGCCGATGAAGCCCATGACACGCGGGGTATCCTTCACCAGGTGCCAGGTACCTTCGTTCATTTCCATCTGAACCAGCACATAGCCAGGGAAGAATTTGCGCTCGCTCTTGCGCTTCTGGCCGTTCCGCATCTCCACCACTTCTTCGGTGGGAACCAGAATCTCGCCGAACTCTTCTTCCATGCCAGCAAGCTTGACACGCTCGATCAGCGAGCGCATGACATGCTTCTCGTAGCCCGAGTATGCATGCACAACGTACCAACGCTTAGCCACGGCGCACCCTTAACCTACAATCATGGAAACCAACCAACCCAGCAGGGAATCGAGCCCCCACAGCAGCAGCGCCATTACCAGCACTACCGCGACCACGATCAGCGTGGTCTGAGTTGTTTCTTGACGACTCGGCCATACGACCTTGCGAATCTCGACGCGCGCTTCCTTAGCAAGACTAAAGAAGGCCTGCCCCTTGGCCGTTTGCAGAGCCAGGAAGGCAGCGATCACCGCCAGAACGAGAATACCGAGAACGCGATACAGGATTGGTTGAGCCGAAAAGTACTGATTGCCCACAACGGCAACCACAACCAGAACGGCAACCAAGAGCCATTTCAAGAGATCAAAACGTGATTCTTTGGCTTCTGCCTTGGCATTCATCTGTTAGGAATCTCGTGAAGAAAAGCCAGATTTACTTGGGAAATCTGGCAGGCCAGGAGGGAATCGAACCCCCAACCTGCGGTTTTGGAGACCGCCGCTCTGCCAATTGAGCTACTGGCCTGAAGCAAAATCAGGCCGACCATTATGCCGGCCTGAGAGGGGAAGATCAACCGATATTATTCGATGATCTTGGCAACCACGCCAGCGCCAACAGTACGGCCGCCTTCGCGGATCGCGAAGCGCAGGCCATCTTCCATGGCGATCGGAGCGATCAGGGTGACAACCATCTTGATGTTGTCGCCCGGCATTACCATCTCTACGCCTTCCGGCAGTTCGCAGTTACCGGTCACATCGGTGGTACGGAAGTAGAACTGCGGACGGTAGCCCTTGAAGAACGGGGTGTGACGACCACCTTCTTCCTTGGACAGCACGTACACTTCGCACTCGAACTTGGTGTGCGGCTTGATGGTGCCCGGCTTGGCCAGTACCTGGCCACGCTCTACGTCTTCACGCTTGGTGCCGCGCAGCAGGATACCAACGTTCTCACCAGCACGACCTTCGTCGAGCAGCTTGCGGAACATTTCAACGCCGGTGCAGGTGGTCTTGGTGGTCGCCTTGATGCCGACGATTTCCACTTCTTCCTGGACCTTGATGATGCCGCGCTCTACACGACCGGTTACCACGGTACCGCGGCCGGAGATCGAGAACACGTCTTCGATCGGCATCAGGAACGGCTGGTCGATGGCACGAACCGGCTCCGGAATGTAGGAGTCCAGGGTCTCTACCAGCTTCTGCACGGCGCTTACGCCGATGCCGTTGTCATCCTTGCCTTCCAGCGCCATCAGCGCGGAACCGATGATGATCGGAGTGTCGTCGCCCGGGAAGTCGTAGGTGTTCAGCAGATCGCGAACTTCCATCTCGACCAGTTCCAGCAGCTCGGCGTCGTCGACCATGTCGGCCTTGTTCAGGAACACGACGATGTAGGGAACGCCCACCTGGCGGGACAGCAGGATGTGCTCGCGGGTCTGCGGCATGGGGCCGTCGGCAGCCGAGCAAACCAGGATCGCGCCGTCCATCTGAGCAGCACCGGTGATCATGTTCTTCACGTAGTCGGCGTGACCGGGGCAGTCAACGTGGGCGTAGTGACGAACAGCGGAATCGTATTCAACGTGCGAGGTGTTGATGGTGATACCGCGGGCCTTTTCTTCCGGCGCGTTGTCGATCTGATCGAAAGCACGAGCGGAACCACCCCAGGTGTCGGAGCAGACCTTGGTCAGTGCAGCGGTCAGAGTGGTCTTGCCATGGTCAACGTGACCGATGGTGCCGACGTTGACGTGCGGTTTGTTACGTTCGAATTTTTCCTTAGCCACGACAGTAAACCTCTTACTTAAAGGGCTGAATCAACCTTGTTTTTTAACCAGCGCTTCGACGATGTTCGACGGAGCTTCGGCGTATTTGGAGAATTCCATGGAGTAGCTCGCGCGACCCTGGGACATGGAACGCACGTCGGTCGCATAGCCGAACATCTCACCCAGCGGAACCTCGGCACGAATAACCTTACCGGAAACCGTGTCCTCCATCCCCTGAATCAGACCACGACGACGGTTCAGGTCGCCCATCACGTCACCCATGTAGTCCTCAGGAGTCACCACCTCTACCTTCATGATCGGCTCGAGCACCTTGCCGCCGCCCTTCTGGGCCAGCTGCTTGGTCGCCATGGAAGCAGCGATCTTGAACGCCATCTCGTTGGAGTCGACGTCATGGTAGGAACCATCGAAAACGGTAGCCTTCAGGCCGATGAGCGGATAGCCGGCAACGACGCCGTTCTTCATCTGCTCTTCGATACCCTTCTGGATCGCCGGGATGTATTCCTTCGGAACCACACCGCCCACGACTTCGTTCTCGAACACCAGGCCTTCGGTGATGTTGCCCTTCTCGTCCACGTCCGCGGCCGAGAAACGGATCCAGCAATGACCGAACTGACCGCGACCACCGGACTGGCGAACGAACTTGCCTTCGATCTCCACGTTGTCCTTGGTGATGGTCTCACGGTAGGCAACCTGCGGCTTGCCGATGTTGGCCTCAACGCCGAACTCGCGCTTCATGCGGTCGACGATGATGTCCAGGTGCAGCTCGCCCATGCCGGAGATGATGGCCTGACCGGACTCTTCGTCGGTCTTGACACGGAACGACGGGTCTTCCTGGGCCAGCTTGCCGAGGGCGATACCCATCTTCTCCTGGTCAGCCTTGGTCTTCGGCTCTACAGCGACCGAGATTACCGGCTCGGGGAAGTCCATGCGCTCGAGGATGATCGGCTTCTCGATCGAGCACAGGGTGTCACCGGTGGTGACGTCCTTCATGCCGATCAGGGCAGCGATGTCGCCTGCGCGCACTTCCTTGATCTCTTCACGCTGGTTGGCGTGCATCTGCACCATCCGACCGACGCGCTCTTTCTTGCCTTTCACCGAGTTCAGGACGGAGTCGCCGGAACTCAGGACGCCGGAGTAAACGCGGGCGAAGGTCAGGGTACCGACGAACGGGTCGGTAGCGATCTTGAACGCCAGGGACGAGAACGGTTCGTTGTCGTCGGCATGACGCTCGTCTTCGACGGTCTCGTCGTCCGGGCTGACGCCCTTGATCGCAGGGATCTCGGTCGGAGCCGGGAGGTAGTCGATGACGGCATCGAGAACCAGCGGAACGCCCTTGTTCTTGAACGAGGAACCGCAGACGGCCGGAACGATCTCGCACGCCAGGGTGCGCAGACGCAGGCCTTCCTTGATCTCGGCTTCGGAGAGCTCGCCCTCTTCGAGGTACTTGTTCATCAGCTCTTCGTTGGCTTCGGCCGCAGCCTCGACCATGCTGGAACGCCACTCTTCGGCCAGGTCCTTGAGCTCCGCAGGAATTTCTTCCTCGCGGTAGGTCATGCCCTTGTCGTCATCGTTCCAGTAGATGGCCTTCATCTTGATCAGGTCGACCTGACCAACGAAGTTCTCTTCAGCGCCGATGGCGAGCTGGACCGGAACCGGGGTATGACCCAGGCGCTTCTTGATCTGCTCGACGACGCGCAGGAAGTTCGCGCCCTGGCGGTCCATCTTGTTGACGTAGACGATGCGCGGTACGCCGTACTTGTTGGCCTGACGCCATACGGTTTCCGACTGCGGCTCTACGCCGGAGGTGCCACAGAACACCACGACAGCGCCGTCCAGTACACGCAGGGAACGCTCCACCTCGATGGTGAAGTCTACGTGGCCGGGGGTGTCGATGACGTTTACGCGATAGTTGTCGTACTGACCGCGCGAGCCCTTCCAGAAGGTGGTAACGGCAGCGGAGGTAATGGTGAT
>NZ_KV800260.1:0-678 GCF_001810205.1 Pseudomonas sp. HMSC076A11
GTTTCCAGTCGGGCCGATCTGCGTCGTAGCCCTGGGTCGGGTGAGGAGGCAGAGGATGATCCTTTATCAAGTTGGTAAAACGTAGATCTGGATCAACTTCAAGCTTCTTGTAAATAGAGTAATACATCTCATAAAGCTCCTTATCCGCGTCATACCACATCCTATCAACTGGTCGACTTTTTTCATCGAATATATCTGTCATTAGAAGCGCAGCATCACCATCCCCTTGAGAAGTAGCAAGCTGGTAATAGCTCAGCGCCTTAGGATAATTATACTTAACTATTTTGTAATACGCACCCAATTCATAATTAGCGGGAGCATATCCTTGCTCAGCAGCGCATTGCGTGTAACGAAGTCCTAGTTCGTCCTGATTCGCTTCATAAATATAAAGCTTACCTAACGCAGTTAAGGCTGGAGGGTTACCCATACTGGCGGCCTTGTCCAAGAAGGTCAGGCCATCGGTAGCAGGATTCTTAACACCGGCACGATTGCCAATCATTGCCCCCATGTTATAGAAGCCTTGGGGCACTCCCAGATCGATCATCTTCTGGTAAAGGTCCAACGCTTTCTGCGTATCCTTCTCTACCCCACCAGGCCACCCTGTACGATAAAGATTCGCCAGGTTATGCATGGCCTTCCAGTGACCACGCTCCACTGCCTTGCTGTAAAGCTCGACGA
>NZ_KV800261.1:0-10534 GCF_001810205.1 Pseudomonas sp. HMSC076A11
CCGGCAGCCCGGACGCGGTACGCCTGGAACATCGGGTGGCCGGTGCCGACGCCAACCCCTACCTGCTACTGGCAGCGGTGCTGGCAGGCGTTCATCACGGGCTGACCAACAAGGTCGAGCCGGGCGCGCCGATCGAAGGCAACTCCTACGAGCAGATGGAGCCGAGCCTGCCGAACAACCTGCGCGACGCCCTGCGCGAGCTGGACGAAAGCGAGATCATGGCGAAGTACATCGACCCGAAGTACATCGACATCTTCGTCGCCTGCAAGGAAAGCGAGCTGGAGGAGTTCGAGCACTCGATCTCCGACCTCGAGTACAACTGGTACCTGCATACCGTCTGAGGTAGCGGTATCGGCGCGCCGGTCCTGGGCCGGCGCCGTACGCAGCGAAATCCGGGGCGGTTTCGCAGACACTCAACGCGGGGGCGTCTGTGTCTGGGAAACCGCCCCGGTCCTTTTCTCGGAACCGGGAAATGTGCGCCACGGCACAGCCTGCCGCCACGCCTCCCGCCAGACTCGATGCTGGCCTGCATCAATGCCTCTGCCGCCTGGCTCCGGCACCATCGTCCGCTCCGTTCCGTCCAGCGAGAAGATTCCATGCCCCGCCTTTCCGCCCTGCTGTTCCTCGCCCTCGCACCCTGGCTGGCCCAGGCCGAGGAGACCCTGCGCGTCTACAACTGGAACGACTACATCGACCCGCAGGTGCTCGAGTCCTTCCAGAAGGACACCGGCATCCGCGTCGAGTACCACACCTTCGCCACCGCCGAGGAACTGGACAAGGCGCTGCGCAGTGGCGAGGCGATCGACGTCGCCGTCCCCTCCCACGACACCCTGCCGGCCCTGCTGAAGGACAACCTGCTGCGGCCGCTGGACTTCACCCAGCTGCCCAACCGCAGCCATCTCGACCGTCAATTGCTGAGCAAACTGGCCGCGGTCGATCCTGACAATCGCCACGCCGTCCCCTATCTATGGGGTGCCGTAGGCCTGGCCATCAATACCCCGCAGGCCGAAGCCGCCTATGGCGGGCCGCTGCCCAACAGCTGGAGCCTGCTGTTCGACGCCAGCCAGAGCCAGCGCCTGAAAAGCTGCGGCATCAGCCTGCTGGACGCGCCGGACGAAACCCTGGCGATCCTCCTCAACTACCAGGGCCGCAACCTCGGTCGTACTGCGCCGAGCCAGGTACGCCGCGCCGCCGAGGCGCTGCACGGACTGCGACCGAACCTGCGCTACGTCGACAGCGAGCGCTACATCGCCGACCTCGAAGGCGGTCGCCTCTGCCTGGCCATGGCCTGGGTCGGCGACGCCCTGCGCGCGGCCAAGGCGGGCCAGCCGGTAAGTTTCGAGGTACCGCAGGAAGGCTCGGTGCTGTTCATCGACAACCTGGTGATCCCGGCCGGCGCCCAGCATCCACGCGAGGCGCACCGTTTCATCGACTACCTGATGCAACCGAAGATCGCCGCACAGATCACCGCCGCCACCCTCTACCCCAGCGGCAACGCCGACGCCGCCGGCTTCCTCGATCCCGCCCTGCGCCAGCAACCGGGCCTGTATCCGGACCGCGACACCAGCCGCCGCCTGTTCGCCCTGGAAACGCCGCCGGAAAAACTCCGGCCGGTGGTCGACGAGATCTGGAAGGCCTTCCGCGGCGCCAGCCACTGAGCGGCTTGCCCCGGTCGCGTGAGCTGGCGTCCAATAGCCGCTCACGCCCGGAGACCCGCCATGCAGCCCACCTCGTCCACCCGCAAGCCCCGCGCCAGCAGCCAGGCCCGGATCGCCGCGATCCTCGACGCCGCCCGCGGCCTGCTCGCCGACGAAGGCATCGGCGGCCTGACCATCTATAGCGTGGCCGAACGCGCGGAAATGCCGCCATCGTCGGTCTACCACTTCTTCCCCAGCGTGCCGGCCCTGCTCCAGGGGCTGACCGGCGAGGTCCACGCCGCCTTCCGCGCGTGCCTCGAACAGCCGGTGGACCATGCAGGCCTGCGCTGCTGGCGCGACCTGTCGCGGATCGTCGAGGAGCGCATGCTGGCGGTCTACGCCCGCGACGCGGCGGCCCGCCAACTGATTCTCGCCAGCCACGGCCTGGCCGAAGTCACCCAGGCCGATCGCCAGCATGACGTGCAACTCGGCCAGGCCATGCGCGCCCTGTTCGAGCGGCATTTCCTGCTGCCACCGCTGCCGACCGATATCGAGATCTTCAGCCTGGCCATGGAGCTAGGCGATCGCGTCTACGCATTGTCGGTCCAGCGTCACGGGATCATCGACGCACGCCTGGCGGAAGAAGGCATGCGGGTGTTCGACGCCTACCTGGGGCTCTACCTGCCGCCGATCCTGGAAAAGCGTAGCGAACCATTATCCGGATTTATATCCGATTTAAATCGATAGAAAATCCATAATACCCTCTTAAACCGCTTCACAGTCCGATTTTTATCGGATATAAATCCGCCCATCACTCGATCGGGCGCGACACCCCGTTCCCGCCCGCCCGACCCACAACCGGCCGCCGCCAAGCCCGGCAGCCATCCGAGCCAGCACACGAGGTGCTCCATGACCCGCAACGTCACCGTCGCCGCCACCCAGATGGCCTGCTCCTGGGATCGTCCGGCGAACATCGCCCGCGCCGAGAAACTGGTGCGCCAGGCCGCCGCCAGGGGTGCGCAGATCATCCTGATCCAGGAACTGTTCGAGACCCCCTACTTCTGCCAGAAGCCGAACCCGGACTACCTGCAGCTGGCCACCACGGTCGAGGAGAACGCCGCCATCGCCCACTTCCAGGCCCTCGCCCGGGAGTTGCAGGTGGTATTGCCGATCAGCTTCTTCGAACGCGCCGGGCGCGCCCGCTTCAACAGCATCGCGGTCATCGACGCCGATGGCGGCAACCTCGGGGTCTACCGCAAGAGCCACATCCCGGACGGCCCGGGCTACCACGAGAAGTACTACTTCAATCCGGGCGACACCGGCTTCAAGGTCTGGCAGACCCGCTACGCACGGATCGGCGTCGGTATCTGCTGGGACCAGTGGTTCCCCGAATCGGCGCGCAGCATGGCCTTGCTCGGCGCGGAACTCCTGTTCTACCCGACCGCCATCGGTAGCGAACCGCACGACGCCAGCATCAGCTCGCGCGATCACTGGCAGCGCGTGCAGCAAGGCCATGCCGGAGCCAACCTGATGCCGCTGGTGGCTTCCAATCGCATCGGCCGCGAGGAGCAGGATGGCTACGACATCACCTTCTATGGTTCTTCGTTCATCGCCGACCCGTTCGGCGAGAAAGTCGAGGAGCTGAACCGCACCGAGGAAGGTATCCTTGTCCACACCTTCGACCTCGATGCGCTGGAGCGCACCCGCAGCGCCTGGGGCGTGTTCCGCGACCGCCGGCCGAACCTCTACGGTCCGCTGAAGACCCTGGACGGTTCGCTGGAGTCGTGAGGCCTCGGGAAACGATCCGCGCGGGGACGCCCCGCGCATTCCGCGCCGGCGTCCGCCGCGCATAGCAACGATTTCAGGAGCAGCGATGAGCAACCCGACCAGCACCCCACGCGCCGACGGCTTCCGCATGCCCGCCGAATGGGAACCCCACGAGCAGACCTGGATGGTCTGGCCGGAACGCCCGGACAACTGGCGCAACGGCGGCAAGCCGGCCCAGGCGGCCTTCGCCGCGGTGGCCAAGGCCATCGCGCGCTTCGAGCCGGTCACCGTCTGCGCCAGCGCCGGGCAGTACGAGAACGCGCGCGCACGCCTCGACGACGGCAACATCCGCGTCGTGGAAATCAGCAGCGACGATGCCTGGGTCCGCGACACCGGCCCGACCTTCGTCATCGACGACAAGGGCGATGTACGCGGCGTCGACTGGGGCTTCAACGCCTGGGGCGGCTTCGAAGGCGGCCTGTACTTCCCCTGGCAGCGCGACGACCAGGTGGCACGCAAGATCCTCGAGATCGAACGGCGCGCCCGCTACCGCACCGACGACTTCGTCCTCGAGGGCGGCTCGATCCACGTCGACGGCGAAGGCACGCTGATCACCACCGAGGAATGCCTGCTCAACCACAACCGCAACCCGCACCTGAGCCAGGCGGAGATCGAGCGGACCCTGCGCGACTACCTTGCGGTGGAGAGCATCATCTGGCTGCCGAACGGCCTCTACAACGACGAGACCGACGGCCACGTCGACAACTTCTGCTGCTACGTGCGTCCCGGCGAGGTGCTGCTGGCCTGGACCGACGACCAGGACGACCCGAACTACCTGCGCTGCCAGGCCGCCCTCCGCGTGCTGGAAGAAAGCCGCGACGCCAAGGGACGCAAGCTGGTGGTACACAAGATGCCGATCCCCGGCCCGCTGTACGCGACCCAGGAAGAGTGCGACGGCGTGGATATCGTCGAGGGCAGCCAGCCGCGCGATCCCTCCATTCGCCTGGCCGGCTCCTACGTGAACTTCCTGATCGTCAACGGCGGCATCATCGCGCCGAGCTTCGACGATCCCAAGGACGCCGAGGCCAGGGCGATCCTCCAGCGCGTGTTCCCCGAGCACGAGGTGGTGATGGTCCCGGGGCGCGAGATCCTCCTCGGCGGCGGCAACATCCATTGCATCACCCAGCAGCAACCGGCGCCGCGCAAGGCCTGACGGGCATCCCGCAGGGCGGATGGCCAGCCGCGGCGCTGTTCGCCCTGGCCGGCCCGGCACGCCGAGTGGCGCCATGAATGAAAAAAGCCCGCGTCCTCCAGGAGGACGCGGGCTTTTTCCTGTCCGGCCGGAGCTTACAGCAGCGGCAGGGTGTAGCTGACGATCAGGCGGTTCTCGTCCTGGTCGCGCTGGTTGTTGCTCGAACCGGCAGCCGGCAGGCCGCTGCGGAAGGAGGCGTTCTTCCAGGTGAAGCCCAGGCCCTTGAAGGTGCCGTCCGGGATCACGTAGGCCAGGGAGATATCGCGTTCCCACTCGCTCTGGTCGCCGCGGGCGGTCTTGATCTTGTCGCCGCTCAGGTAAATGGTATTGAAGGTCAGGCCCGGCACGCCGACGGTGGCGAAGTCGTAGCCGTAGCGGACCTGCCAGGTGCGCTCGCCGGCACGCTGGAACTTGCCGATCTGCACGTCGGTGATCAGGTACGCGGTAGAACCTTCGCCATCACCACGGTTCAGGAACGGGAAGTCACTGTCGCCGTTGAGGATCTGGTAGCCGGCGCCGATGCTGTGGCCGCTGACGGTATAGGTGAAGAGGCCGCTGAAGGCGCGGTTGTCGACTTCGCCCTTGGTCACGCCGCTGCCGTAGTAGCCGCTGCTGACGTAGCCGTCGGCACGGCCGGAACGGCTGCCGTTCTTGCCGTCGGAGCTGCTGTCGAAGGCGCGCAGGTCGGTCTTCAGGACGCCCGGGCCAATCTGCCAGTTGTGGATCAGGCCGAGGAAGTGCTGCTTGTAGAAGTCGTCCAGGTTGCCGTAGTAGTACTGCAGGGTCAGGTCCTTGTTGACCTTGTAGTCACCGCCCGCGTAGTAGAACTTGTTGCTGTCGCGCGAACTGGCGCTGCTGCCGTTGGCGCCGGCGATGCTCAGGCTGCGGTTGTCGGTGGAGTTACGGCCCTTGGAGTGCTCCAGTTGGCCGGCAACCAGGGTGAAGTCCTTGAGGTCGGTCGAGGTGACCTGGCCGCCCTCGAAGGTGACCGGCAGCAGGCGGCCGTCGTTGTAGGTGACCACCGGCAGCTTCGGCTGCAGGGTGCCGTAGCGGAACTCGGTGTTGGACACCTTGGCCTTGGCGGTCAGGCCCAGGCTGGCGAAGTCGTGCACCGGCTCGCCGTTGCTTTCCAGCGGGAACACGGTGCCCGGCTGGCGGTCCAGGCCGCTCTTGCCGGCACGGCCGCCGCCGTCCAGGCGCACGCCGAGCAGGCCCAGCGCGTCGACGCCGAAGCCGACGGTGCCCTGGGTGAAGCCCGACTGGTAATTCAGGATGAAGCCCTGGCCCCACTCTTCCTGCTTGCTCGGCGAGGCGGTGCCATTGCGGTTGTCGGTATTGATGTAGAAGTTGCGCAGGGTCAGCGATGCCTTGCTGTCCTCGATGAAACCGGCGGCGACCGCCTGTTGCGCCAGGGCACCGAGGGTACCGGCAGTGATGGCCAGGGCCAGTCGTGACTTGTTGATCTTGCGACTCTTCATTGGTCTTTTCCCCATTGGTATTGCTAATTGTCTTCCGGTCGGGGGAAGTGGAACGCGTGGGCCCGACCGGTCGTTGAAACACTGAGCGCCGTACCATCCCGGAAGATGGCGCGCGCGAAACTCGGCATTCGATGGATCAGGAAACGGCGCAACCCGCGACGATGGAACGACGGGGCAGGCAAGCAGGCAGGGAGGCAGCGAACGGAAGCGTGTGCATGGGCGTACTCGTGTCTTGTTATTGTGCGGCGGGTGTCTCGACCCACCGCCAGTGAAGGCAATTTGTAAGCCAATCTTTCCATCGGGCTCCGCCTTCGCGTCCTCTCGGGCTTCCTGCCCTTCTCCCGGCTGACGGGCCGAAGGGTGTCGGCAGAAAACCGCCTATTACAGCTTCCTTTCTGGCGAGTTACCGCCACGTTTCAGAATTCGTTATTTCCCGCGCTTTATAGCGCGTGGGTAATAAACAGTAAAATATCCGCAATAAACCTAAAAAGAATTAATTATTCATATTTAATAGCTTTAAGGAATATTGTACCGCAGCCGCGACCTGCCGGTCGCCTCCCCAAAGAGGTATTCCGTGGCGCCGTCGACAAAACGGAAACGTTTGCCCAGCGGTCAGCCCACGACGATGCAGTCCTTGCCCTGGCGCTTGGCCGAGTACATCGCGGCGTCGGCCCGGCTGTAGAGGGCACCGAGTCCCTCGTCATCGGCCTGGAGGACCGTCAGGCCCTGGCTGACGGTGATCCCGAAGCTGTGCTCGCCCTCCTGGAAGCGCAGGCGTTGCACCTCGCGCTGCAGGCGTTCGCCGATCTGTCGCGCGGTCTGCTCGTCGCAGCCGGGCAGCAGCACGGCGAACTCCTCGCCGCCGATCCGCCCGAACAGGTCGCCACGGCGCAGCGCGGCACTGCCGCTCTGGGCGATACGCTGGAGGACCTGGTCGCCGACCTGGTGGCCGAAGCGGTCGTTGATCTTCTTGAAGTCATCGACGTCCAGCAGCAGGAACGCCAACGGTATCCCTTCGCGGCGACACTCCTTGAAGGCCGCCTCGGCACTGTCGAAGAAATAGCGACGGTTGCTGCTCTGGGTCAGCACGTCGGTGGTGGCCAACCGTTGCAGCTCGCTCTCCATGTGCTTCTTGTCGGTGATGTCCTCGGCGATGCCCACCACCATCAGCGGCAGTCCCGCCTCGCCCTGGCGACTGACGAAGCACTTGTCGTTGAGCCAGCGGACCTCGCCGTCGCCGCGCACGATGCGGTATTCGCGTTGTTCCACGGCGCCACGTTCGAGCACCTGCAGCAGGCTGCTGTCGGCGTAGTCGAGGTCGTCCGGGTAGATGCTGTTGCGCCACTCCTCGTAGTCCGCCAGCAGCAGCGCCGCGGAACGGCCGAAGATTTTCTCGTAGGCGGGGCTGACGTAGACCATCCGCCGGTTCTGCCAGTCGTAGGCCCAGAGCACCGAGTTGACGCTGGCCAGCAAGGCGCTGAAGAGTTGCTCGCGCTCCTTCAGCCGGGCCACTTCGGCACGGCTGTGCAGCAAGGCCAGCGCGGCCTCCTGCGGGTCTTCGGGAATGCCGGTTAGGTCGTCCATGGATCGTCGCTCTGCTCGCGGAACGGGTTCGACCGCCAACTTAGCGCAGGGGTCGCGGCGATACAGAAATGCCCGCCGAACGGCAGGGAAAGGCTCCAGCCAGTGCGCTCGATCACAATTGCCGAGCGATGCCGTTCGTATTCGCCGGAGCCTGCACGCCCAATTGTTTCTGCGCCTCGAACAGCGAGCGCAGGAACAGGGTCAGGGTCGGTCGTTCTTCGTGTCCCTGGCGGGTAATGCAATGGAATTCCGAGTCGTAGGCCAGTTGCCGTGGCCGGATCGCCCGCATGCGCCCTTCGGCGACCCAGGTGGCGGCATAGTGCGTCGGCAGGTAGCCGATGTAGGTGCCGCTGAAGACCAGGGTAGCGATGGCCTCCATGGTGTAGGCGTCGGTTCCCTGGTTGAAGCGCAGGTCGTGCGGGCGGTGGTTTTCCGCCATGTAGCCGCGGCCGACATAGTCGGCGGCGCAGATCTCGTCCAGCGCCGGTTCGTCGTCCGCCCGGGCGAAGAAGGGGTGCGCGCTGCCGCAATAGAGGTTCTGCTCCTCGCGGAACAGGGGTTGGTAGTAGAGCCCGGACAACCGGTGGTGGAAGGCCCCCACCGCCAGTTGCAGGCGCTCTTCCAGCACCGCGTGTTCGAGTTCGTCGGGACGCCGCGTGTGCAGCTTGAGCAGCACCTCCGGGGCGCGCTGGCGAAACAGCCGGATGGCCAGCGGCAACGGCAGGCAATGCTGGCCGATGACGCCATCGACGCAGCCCAGGTGCAACGCCTCGCGATCGCGCCCGCCGAGGCCGCGGACCTGCTCGCGGAAACGGGCGATGTCGCTGAACAGGCCGAGCGCGGCGTCGTAGAGCTCCTGCCCCTCCTCGGTCAACTGGAAACCGCCGTTGCCGCGCCGGCACAGGGAATAGCCCAGGCGCACCTCCAAGTCGCGCACCAGCACGCTCAGGCGCGACAGGCTGGTGTTCAGGCGCGCCTGGGCGGCAGTGAAGCCGCCGGCCTCGACGATGGCGCAGAAGGTGCGCAGCATGCGCAGGTCGATGTCGTTGAGGTTGCCCAGCATTCCCGCCCCCATGGCGTTCGGTCCGCCTTCGTTATAGCGCCAAAGCCAGGCCGGCGGAACGCCGTCAGGCGCTTCGCGCGGCCGACTCGGCAAGCAGGCAGAGCAGCTCGAACATCATGGTCGCCCCCACCAGCGCCGTGGCGCCGCCGACATCGAACGGCGGCGAGACTTCCACCACGTCGGCGCCGACCAGGTCCAGCCCGCGCAGGCCGCGGACCAGTTGCTGGGCCTGGAGGCTGGTCATGCCGCCGATCTCCGGGGTGCCGGTGCCAGGCGCGAAGGCCGGGTCGAGCACGTCGACGTCGAAACTCACATAGGTCGGCCCGTCGCCCACCACCCGCCGAGCTTCGGCCAGGGTCGCCTCGACGCCCAGTTCGACGAACTCTTCCATGTGGATCACGCGGATGCCGCACTCGCGGGCGAAAGCGTCGTCGTCCGGCGAATACACCGAGCCGCGAATGCCGATCTGCACCGTGCGCAGCGGGTCGAGCAGACCTTCCTCGATGGCCCGGCGGAATGGCGTGCCGTGGGTGTAGGGGTTGTCGCCGAAGTAGCGGTCGTTGGTATCGGAATGCGCATCGAAATGCACCATGCCCAGCGGCCGCTCGCGACCCAGGGCGCGAAAGATCGGCAGGGTCACCAGGTGGTCGCCACCGACCGACAGCGGCAGGGTACCGGCGGCATGGACCTGGCGATAGAAGCCTTCGATGCGGCGCAGCGAATCGAGCAGGTCGATGGGATTCACCGGCGCATCACCGAGGTCGCCGACCCGCACCAGGTCGTAGGGCGCGATGCGGCTGACGTGATGCACCTTGCGCATCAGGCTGGACAGGTTGCGCACCTCGCGCGGGCCATGGCGGGCACCGGCGCGGTTGGTGGTGCCGCCATCCCAGGGCACGCCGATCAGGCCGACCTGCAGCGCCGCCGGGTCGGTGAACGCCGGCAGGCGCATGAAGGTCGGGATGCCGGCGAAGCGTGGAATCTCGGCGGCGTCGAGGGGCTGCGGATGGTCGTTCGACATGGGGCGTCTCCGTGTGGCGGGAAGAAAGCGCCGGGCGCCGCCCGGCGCGGTGGGTTCATTCCGGCTGGGCTCGCAGGCTGGCGGCAGGACGGGTAGCCAGGCTGACCGCGACGAAGGTCGCCAGGCTGGCCAGCAGGCCGTAGACGATTGGCGAGTTGGCGAGCAGGCCGTCGCGGGCCATGCAGGCGATCACCGCCAGGCAACCGGCGACGATGCTGGCGATCGCCCCCTGCGGACTGGCCCGGCGCCACAGCAGCGCGCCGACGATCGGCACCAGCAGGCCGCCGACCAGCAGGTTGTAGGCGATGCTCAGGGCCGCGATGACATCGTTGACCAGGCACGCCAGGACCAGCATCGCCACGCCCATCAGCAGGGTGATGCAACGGCTCAGACGGATGTCGCTGGTGGTACCGGGGCGGAGGAAGCGCGCGTAGATGTCTTCCTGCAGCACGGTGGCCGCTGCCAGCAGGCACCCGCTGGCGGTGGACATGATCGCCGACAGCGCGGCCGCCACCACCAGGCCGCGCAGGCCCGGCGCCAGTACCTCGCGGGTGATCTCGGCGTAGGCGTTCTCCGGCACCGCCAGGTCCGGCAGGAGGACCCGCGCCGCCGCGCCGATCAGCGCGCAGGCGGCGCCGTAGAGCATGCAGTAGACGCCGGCGCCAAGCCCGGCGTAGCGCACCACCGTCTCGCTGCGCGCGGTGAACACCCGCTGCCAGATGTCCTGGCCGA
>NZ_KV800261.1:10634-24945 GCF_001810205.1 Pseudomonas sp. HMSC076A11
CGGTGAACACCCGCTGCCAGATGTCCTGGCCGATCAGCGCGCCGAAGAAGTACAGGAGGAAGTAGGTGAGGATGGTATCCAGGCCGATGTGGCCGAGGTCGAAGAAGCCCGCCGGCAGCACCTCCTGCATGCGCGCCAGGCCACCGGCGCCGTCGATCGACAACGGCAGCAAGACCAGGAAGATACCGACGGTCTTGATCACGAACTGGATGATGTCGGTCAGCGTAAGGGACCACATGCCGCCGATCACCGAATAGACGATGACGATCCCGCCACCGCAGAGGATCGCCGGGATCCGCGGGATGCCGAATACCACCTCGGTGACCGAGCCGATGGCGATGGTCGCGGTGACCGCCACCATCAGGTCGTAGGCGACCATGACCACCCCGCCGATCAGGCGCGAGGAGGCCTGGTAGCGCTGCTCCAGCACCTGGGTCACGGTGAACACCCGCAGGCGCGCGATCTGCCGCGAGAACACCAGGCTGAGGACGATGATCCCCAGGCCGAGCATGAACACCAGCCACAAGCCGGACAGGCCGAACTGGTAGCCGAGCTTGACCGTACCGATGGTCGACGCGCCGCCGAGCACCACCGCGGCCATGGTTCCCAGGTAGAGGCCGGGGCCGAGGCGGCGTCCGGCGACGAGGAAATCGCTCTGGCTCTTCGCCTTGCGCATTCCGTACCAGCCCAGGCCCAGCATGGCCAGGGCGTAGACCAGCATGGCCAGGGCGTAGACCAGCATGATCAGGTAATCCAGCAACATCGCCCGCGCTCCTTTTCTTGTTGTTCTGCGTGACGCCCGGCGTGGCGCCTGGGCACGCCGAAGATAGGCCGGGCGCCGCCCGGGCTGAATCCCGGATCGGGCAAGTCGACTTGCGGAGGAAGAGAAGTATCGGCGGGGCGTCGCACTGGCGACGCCGAAACGCAACGCGCCGGCAGGAGCCGGCGCGTTGCAGAGGCGGCTGACGCACCCGCGAGGGCGCGCCAGGCGTCAGGCGGGACGCAGCGAGTAGGTCTTCAGTTGCGCGGCGAACTCCTTCAGCGACTGGATACCGCTGGCTTCCGCCTCATGCACCCAGTCCTTGATCGCCGCCAGCATGTCGTGGCCGTTGGCGCTGGTCTTGGCCCAGATCTGTTGCAACGCCAGGCGCTTCTCGTAGATCACCTTCAGCGCCTGGCTGTGGGCGAGCATCGAGTCGATGCGCACGTGGTGGCGGTCCTGCAGCAGGCTGGTCTCGCGCGACAGCAGGCGCTTGGCGCGGCGGAACAGGTGGCGCACCGACTCGTCGGCCTTGGCCACTTCCTGCTTGACCAGCGGCGCGATCACCAGCTTGCGGTACTGCGCCATGATCTGGAAGCGGTTGTTGAGGATCGCCATGGCGGTGTCCATGTCCAGGCTGTGCTTGCCCTCGACCCGATGGGCGATCGGCGCGACCCGGGCGACCCTGGCCAGGCGCAGGAAGCTGAACAGCTTGATCCAGGCCCAGCCCAGGTCGAATTCCCACTTCTTCACCGACAGCTTGGCCGAGTTCGGGTAGGTGTGGTGGTTGTTGTGCAGCTCTTCGCCGCCGATGAGGATGCCCCAGGGCACCAGGTTGGTGGCGGCGTCGCGGCATTCGAAGTTGCGATAGCCGACCGCGTGGCCGAGGCCGTTGACCACGCCGGCGGCCCAGAACGGAATCCATACCATCTGCACGGCCCAGACGGTCAGGCCAAGGGCGCCGAACAGGGCCAGGTCGATGAGCGCCATCAGCACCACGCCGCCGATCGGGAAGCGCGAGTAGAGATTGCGCTCGATCCAGTCGTCCGGGCAGTTCTTGCCGTAGATGCGCAGGGTGTCCTGGTTCTTCGCCTCGGCCTTGTACAGCTCCGCGCCTGCGCGCAGGACGGTGAACAGGCCCTTGTGCACCGGGCTGTGCGGATCCTCGACGGTCTCGCACTTGGCATGGTGCTTACGGTGGATCGCGGTCCATTCGCGCGTGTTCATCCCTGTGGTCAACCACAACCAGAAACGGAAGAAGTGCTGCAGCGCGGGGTGCAGGTCGAGTGCACGGTGGGCGGAATAGCGATGCAGGTAGACGGTCACGCTGACGATGGTGATATGCGTCAGCACCAGGGTAACTGCCACCAGTTGCCACGGCGACAGGTCGAGAAAACCGTTGAACCACATAGGCGGTACTGAACCTCGGGGGGACTTGGGAGTGATGAGGGCCTTGTCTGACAAAACCTGGGGGCATTATCACCAAGCGGCTGGGGATTACCATCCGTTCTTTTAGATATGAACAGGGCCGGATGGCCATCATTTATACTGCCCGGCCAATAATTGCCCACTGAAAATCCCATGAGCCCCCGCCTGAGTGCCCTTCGCCTGAGCCTGGCTTATCTCGCAATCGCCATCGCCTGGGCGTTCCTGAGCGATCATTTGTTACAAAACCAGGTCCAGGACCACGACCAACTGGTGTTCTGGATGACCGCCAAGCGGCTGTTCTTCTTCGCCGCAACCGGCCTGCTCCTGTACCTCTACCTGGTACGCCAGTTCCGCCGCAAGGCCCAGGCCTACGACGAACTGCACGGCAGCGAGCAGCGCCTGAACCGCGCCCTGGAAGCGGTGCGCGACGGACTCTGGGACTGGGACCTGGTGACCGACCGGATGTTCGTCTCGCCGGGCTACGCCGCGCTGATCGGCCTCGCTCCGGAGGAACTCGGCGACCCCATCGAGACCTGGAAGAAGCGCCTGCACCCCGAAGAGTACGCCACCGTGCTGGAGGCCCACCGCAACCACCTGCAGGGCCTGACCGACAATCTCGACCACATCTACCGCCTGCGCCACAAGGACGGCGACTACCGCTGGATCCACTCGCGCGGCCGGGTCCTCCGCGACGCCCTGGGCAAGCCGCTGCACTACACTGGCGTGGCCCGCGACATCACCCTGCAGCGGCTCAAGGAAGACCACCTGCGCCAGGCCGCGGCGGTATTCGACAGCACCCGCGAGGGCGTTCTGGTCACCGATGCCCAGGCGGTGATCGTGCACGTCAACCCTTCCTTCGAGCGCATCACCGGCTACCGCTCCGAAGACGTGCTCGGCAAGACCCCGGCGATCCTCCGCTCCGGCCGCCAGGACCAGGCGTTCTACCAGCGCCTGTGGCTGGCCCTGCGCGAGCAGGACGTCTGGAGCGGAGAAATCTGGAACCGGCGCAAGAGCGGCGAGATCTACCCGCAGTGGCTGCACATCCGCGCGGTGCGCAACGACCAGGGCCAACTGACCCACTACGTCGGGGTGTTCTCCGACCTGAGCAGCATCAAGCGCTCGGAGAACGAGCTGGACTTCCTCGCCCACCACGACTCGCTGACCGGCCTGCCCAACCGCGTGCTGCTGCGCGAGCGCATCGAGCAGGCGCTGGAGAACGGCAAGGACCGGACGGTGGCCGGGGCCCTGCTGCTGATCGACCTCGACCACTTCAAGCACATCAACGACAGCCTCGGCCATACAACTGGCGACATGCTCCTCAAGGAGGTCAGCAAGCGCCTGCAACACCAGCTCGACGAGCGCTGCCTGCTGTCGCGACTGGGCGGCGACGAATTCGCCATCCTCGTCGAGAACGACGACCCGGAAGCCGTCGCGCGACTCTCGCAGCGCATACTCGACGGTTTCAACGCGCCGTTCGACATCCACTGCCAGCCGATCTATATCAGCGCCAGCCTCGGTGTCAGCCTCTACCCGGAAGACGCCAGCGACGTCGACCACCTGATGCAACATGCCGACGCCGCGCTGTTCCAGGCCAAGGACAGCGGGCGTAACGCCTACGCCTTCTACACCCGCGTGCTGACCGCCCGGGCCCGCGCCCATGTCCAGGTGGAATCGGCCCTGCGCCATGCGCTGGATCACGACGAACTGCGCGTCCACTACCAGCCGGTGCACGACCTGGCCAGCGGGCGGATCGTCGGCGTCGAGTCGCTGGTGCGCTGGCAGCATCCCGAGCGCGGCCTGGTGCCGCCAGGCGAGTTCGTCCCGGTGGCGGAGGAATGCGGGCTGATCGCCGCGCTGGACAATTGGGTGCTCAAGCGGGCCTGCCGGCAGATGCGCGAATGGCAACAGCGCGGCGTCGAACTGGAGTTCGTCGCGGTCAACGTCTCCAGCCGGCTGTTCAACCGCGGCGGCCTGGAGGAAAGGATCGCCAACGCCCTGGAAGAGTCCGGGCTGGAGCCCCGCTACCTGGAGCTGGAAGTCACCGAAAGCGCAGTGATGGAAGACTTCGAGCAGTCCCTCAACCTGCTCTGCCGCCTGCGCATCCTCGGCGTGAACCTGGCCATCGACGACTTCGGCACCGGCTATTCCTCGCTGATGCGCCTCAAGCGGCTGCCGGTACACAAGCTGAAGATCGACCAGGGCTTCGTCGCCGGCCTGCCCGGCGCGGTGGACGACGCCGCGATCGCCCGTGCGATCGTTGCCCTGGCGCAAAGCATGGGCCTGCGGGTGGTTGCCGAGGGTATCGAGCACCAGGACCAGGCGCTGTTCCTGCGCGAACATGGCTGCGACTTCGGCCAAGGCTACTGGTACGGACGGCCGCAACCGGCGGAAGCGCTGCGCTTCGACCTGCCGCCCGTGGCGCTGCCGGAAGACTGAGCCTGGCGGCGAAGCCGGGCCGCTTCGCCGTCTTATAACCACTTTACCTATAAAGATTCTTAAACAATATTTTTAAGAATATTGCCCACTGCTTACTATGCGCCTCACGCCGCCTCCACTTCGTCGAGCAACGCGGCACCTCGAGCCACAGGAGCAGAGACCCATGAGCGCAACCCTCAGAAGCCTGGATGGCCAGGACGAAGCCACCATCCTGCGTGAAATCCAGAGTGCCCTGCGCGGCCTGCGCTTCGGCGCCGTCGAGATCACCGTGCACAACGGCCAGGTGGTGCAGATCGAGCGCAAGGAAAAATTCCGTCTGCAGCAACCGGCCGTCAAGCAGGCCTGAAGCACACGACCCGACTGGACCACCGGAGGCGTCTCGCCATGAACATCCGTTCGATACCCCATCCGCACCGGTACTGCAGCTGTCGGCCGCGAATGCGCGCCTGACGCCCCGTGTTCCCGTCGTTCCGCCAACACCCCATTAGAACAATCGAAACAGCACACACCTAGGAGCTGCACATGTCCCTTCGTCGTTTCGCCCTGGCCGCACTCGCCAGCGCCCTGGTCTCCGGCCCGGTTGCCGCGGCCACGCAACTGCTGAACGTTTCCTACGACCCGACCCGCGAGCTGTACCAGGCCTACAACGCGGCCTTCATCAAGCACTGGAAGGCCCAGGGCGGCGAGGACCTGACCGTCCAGCAGTCCCACGGCGGCTCCGGCAAGCAGGCCCGCGCGGTGATCGACGGGCTCAAGGCCGACGTGGTGACCCTGGCCCTGGCCGGCGACATCGACGAACTGCACAAGCTCGGCAAGCTGCTGCCGGCCGACTGGCAGGCACGCCTGCCGGACAACAGCACCCCCTACACCTCGACCATCGTGTTCCTGGTGCGCAAGGGCAACCCCAAGGGAATCAAGGACTGGGGCGACCTGACCAAGGAAGGCGTGGAAGTCATCACGCCGAACCCGAAGACCTCCGGCGGCGCGCGCTGGAACTTCCTCGCCGCCTGGGCCTGGGCGAAGAAGCAGTACGGCAGCGACGAGAAGGCCAAGGACTACGTGCAGGCGCTGTACAAGCACGTACCGGTACTCGACACCGGCGCCCGCGGCTCGACCATCACCTTCGTCAACAACCAGATCGGCGACGTGCTGCTGGCCTGGGAGAACGAGGCGTTCCTGGCGAAGAAGGAACAGGGCGGGGAAAACTTCGAGATCGTCGTACCCTCCATCTCCATCCTCGCCGAACCGCCGGTCGCGGTGGTCGACAAGGTGGTCGAGAAGAAAGGCACCCGCAAGGTCGCCGAGGCCTACCTGCAATACCTGTACAGCGAGGAAGGCCAGCGCATCGCCGCGCAGAACTTCTACCGGCCGCGCAACCAGAAGGTCGCCGCCGAGTTCGCCACGCAGTTCCCGAAACTGAACCTGGTCACCGTCGACTCCGATTTCGGCGGCTGGAAGACGGCCCAGCCGAAGTTCTTCAACGACGGGGGCATCTTCGACCAGATCTACCAGGCGCAATGATCGCGACGGCAGACCCGTCGCCCGAACCACGGCCCCTCTCCCAGACCCTCTCCCGGACGGGCGAGGGGGCTAGCAGGCCCGGTCCCGTACCGGGCCCACTGCCGGAAGGAACCGGCACCGGGAGAGCCACCAAGCGTTCCAACGCAGAGTAAGGACAGAACATGTCACGACGCATTTCCCCGGTCATACCCGGCTTCGGGCTGACCCTGGGATACACCCTGGTGTACCTCAGCCTGCTGGTCCTGATCCCGCTGGGGGCCATGTTCCTCAAGACCACCCAGCTCAGCTGGGAGCAATTCTGGGCCATCATCAGCGCGCCGCGGGTGCTCGCCGCGCTCAAGCTGAGCTTCGGCACCGCGCTCGCCGCCGCCGTGCTCAACGGCTTGATCGGCACGCTGCTGGCCTGGGTCCTGGTGCGCTACGAATTCCCCGGACGGAAGATCATCGATGCCATGATCGACCTGCCCTTCGCCCTGCCCACCGCCGTCGCCGGTATCGCCCTCACCGCGCTCTATGCGCCGGCCGGCCTGGTCGGCCAGTTCGCCAGCGACCTCGGCTTCAAGATCGCCTATACCCCCCTGGGGATCACCCTGGCGCTGACTTTCGTGACCCTGCCGTTCGTGGTCCGCACGGTGCAGCCGGTGCTCGCCGACATTCCCAAGGAAGTCGAGGAAGCCGCCGCCTGCCTCGGCGCCAGGCCGCTGCAGGTGTTCCGCCATATCCTCGTGCCGGCGCTGCTGCCGGCCTGGCTGACCGGTTTCGCCCTGGCCTTCGCCCGGGGCGTCGGCGAATACGGCTCGGTGATCTTCATCGCCGGCAACATGCCGATGAAGACCGAGATCCTGCCGCTGCTGATCATGGTCAAGCTGGACCAGTACGACTACACCGGCGCCACCGCCATCGGCGTGCTGATGCTGGTGGTGTCCTTCATCCTGCTGCTGCTGATCAACCTGCTGCAGCGTCGCATCGAAACCCCGTAAGGAGGGCGCCATGTCCAGTGCAAGCATTTCCGCTGCCACCGCCAGCGCCTCCCGCCGCGGCAACGCCGGCGGCCGCCTGGCCCTGATCGTCCTGGCCTGGCTGGTCTTCGCCCTGTTCCTCCTGCTGCCGCTCTACGTGGTCCTGAGCGAGGCGCTGAAGCAGGGTTTCGGCACCTTCTTCGAGGCGATCCTCGAACCCGACGCGCTGGCCGCGCTGAAGCTGACCCTGATCGCGGTGGCTATCTCGGTGCCGCTCAACCTGCTGTTCGGTGTCGCCGCCGCCTGGTGCGTGAGCAAGTTCGAGTTTCGCGGCAAGAGCATCCTGGTGACCCTGATCGACCTGCCGTTCTCGGTCTCGCCGGTGATCGCCGGCCTGATCTACGTGCTGTTGTTCGGCGCCCAGGGCTACTTCGGCGAATGGCTGAGCGACCACGACATCCAGATCGTTTTCGCGGTGCCCGGCATCGTCCTGGCGACCCTCTTCGTCACCGTGCCCTTCGTCGCCCGCGAACTGATCCCGCTGATGCAGGAGCAGGGCACCCAGGAGGAGGAAGCCGCCCGCCTGCTCGGCGCCAACGGCTGGCAGATGTTCTGGCACGTGACCCTGCCGAACATCAAGTGGGGCCTGATCTACGGCGTGGTGCTCTGCACCGCGCGGGCGATGGGCGAGTTCGGCGCGGGGTCGGTGGTTTCCGGGCATATCCGCGGTGTCACCAACACCCTGCCGCTGCACGTCGAGATCCTCTACAACGAATACAACCATGTCGCCGCCTTCAGCGTCGCCAGCCTGTTGCTGCTGATGGCGCTGGTCATCCTTCTGCTCAAGCAGTGGAGCGAATCCCGCATGTCCCGACTGAAAAGCAATGCTGACGAGGAATGAACCATGAGTATCGAAATCCGTAACGTCAGCAAGAACTTCAACGCCTTCAAGGCCCTGGACAACATCAACCTGGACATCCAGAGCGGCGAGCTGGTGGCCCTGCTCGGCCCCTCCGGGTGCGGCAAGACCACCCTGCTGCGGATCATCGCCGGGCTGGAAACCCCGGACGCCGGCAACATCGTGTTCCATGGCGAGGACGTCTCGCAGCACGACGTGCGCGACCGCAACGTCGGCTTCGTCTTCCAGCACTACGCGCTGTTCCGCCACATGACGGTGTTCGACAACGTCGCCTTCGGCCTGCGCATGAAGCCCAAGGGCGAGCGGCCGGGCGAATCCGCGATCAAGGCCAAGGTCCACGAGCTGCTCAACATGGTGCAGCTCGACTGGCTCGCCGACCGCTATCCAGAGCAACTCTCCGGCGGCCAGCGGCAGCGTATCGCCCTGGCCCGCGCGCTGGCGGTGGAGCCGAAGATCCTGCTCCTCGACGAACCCTTCGGCGCCCTCGACGCCAAGGTACGCAAGGAGCTGCGCCGCTGGCTGGCGCGCCTGCACGAGGAGATCAACCTGACCTCGGTGTTCGTCACCCACGACCAGGAAGAAGCGATGGAAGTGGCCGACCGCATCGTGGTGATGAACAAGGGCGTGATCGAGCAGATCGGCTCGCCCGGCGAGGTCTACGAGAACCCGGCCAGCGATTTCGTCTACCACTTCCTCGGCGACTCCAACCGCCTGCAACTGGGCAACGACCAGCACCTGCTGTTCCGCCCCCACGAAGTGTCGCTGTCGCGTTCCGCGGTGGCCGAGCACCGCGCCGCCGAGGTCCGCGACATCCGTCCGCTGGGGGCGATCACCCGGGTAACGCTGAAGGTCGACGGCCAGGACGAACTGATCGAAGCCGAAGTGGTGAAGGACCACGACAGCCTGGCCGGCCTGGCCCGCGGCGAGACCCTCTACTTCAAGCCGAAGGCCTTCCAGCCGGTGGCCAATCTCTGATCCCGCGGCGGGTTCAGCCCGCCGTGCGCTCCGCCAGGCCGCGCAGTCCCGCGCGGCCCTTCGACGACACCTGCAACGCCCGCGAGCCGTCCTGCGGCCGCAACCAGCCCTGGCGCAGACAGGCCTCCAGCAACGCCGCCCCCAGCGCGCCGCCGAGGTGCGGCTTTCGTTCGCTCCAGTCGGGGCAGGCGCAGGCGAACTGCCGACGGCGGCGGCGGACCTCCGCCAGGTCGATTCCCAACCTGGCCAGCCCGGCCTCGCCGGTCGCGCTCAGGCGCAGCGTCCTGCCCTCCTGCTCGATCCAGCCGGCATCCAGCATCCGTGCGAACACACCGACCGCGAGTTCGCCGGCCAGGTGGTCGTAGCAGGTCCGCGCCTCGCGCAACGCCGACGGCGTGCCGTGGCTCGGCGGCAGGCTGCGCCGCTGCGGCTGCAGGGCCAGGGAGGCGCTGGCCAGCGCTTCCACCGCCTGTCCCACTTCCGGCCCGGCCAGGCGATAGAAGCGATTGCGCCCGCGCGCCTCCAGGCTCAGCACGCCGCCCTCGACCAGCCGTCCCAGGTGGCCGCTGGCGGAGGACGGCGAGACGCCCGCCAGCAGCGCCAGCTCGCTGGCCGGGCGGGCGCTGCCATCCATCAGTGCCCAGATCATCTGCGCGCGGCCGGGATCGGCGAGCAGCGCCGCCAGCGAACTGAAGCCGGGATTGAATTGCATGCTTCACCTCCGGATGAAACATTGCCTGTCGACGACGAGAGATACTGGCCGCCATCGCCCGTTCGCGCCAGCCCGAGACAAGGAAGAACCCGCATGTCCGTCGACCTCCACGCCCTGATCCCGCTGATCGCCCTCAGCTTCCTTCTCGCCGGCTTCGTCAAGGGCGTGGTCGGCCTGGGCCTGCCGACGGTCTCGGTGGGCCTGCTCGGCCTGGCCATGCCGCCGATGCAGGCGGCGGCGCTGCTGATCGTACCGTCGATGGTGACCAACCTCTGGCAGCTCGCCTGCGGCCCGCGCTTCCTCGGCTTGATGAAGCGCCTGGCCGGCCTGCTGCTCGGGGTGATCGTGGGCACCCTGCTGGTCGGCGCATGGCTCGGCGGCGACGCACCAAGGCAGGCCACCGGCGTGCTCGGCCTGGCCCTGGCGGCCTACGCGCTGCTCGGCCTGGCCGCGATCCCGCTGCACCTGCCGGCACGCCACGAGCCCTGGGCCGGCCCGCTGGTCGGGCTGGCGACCGGCGCGCTGACCGCGGTCACCGGGGTTTTCGTGATTCCCGCGGTGCCCTACCTGGGAGCCCTAGGATTGCAGCGCGACGAACTGGTCCAGGCCCTCGGCCTGTCGTTCAGCGCCTCGACCCTGGCCCTGGCGGTCACTCTCGGCGTGCACGGCGACCTGCTCGAACCGCAGATGCTCGGCGCCTCTCTGCTGACCCTGGTCCCGGCGCTGGGCGGGATGCTCCTCGGCCAGTGGCTGCGCCAGCGGATCAGCGCGACGCTGTTCAGGCGCTGCTTCTTCGTCGGTCTCCTGCTGCTCGGCGCCGACCTCGCCTGGCGCGGTTTCCACTGACGCCAGGGACGCATTGCGCACCCGCCAGGGCGGGCCTGCGGCCTTCGCGGGACTTCCGACGAACGGCACAAGTCGCTATCATCCGCCGCCGCGCGACCCCCACCGGGCGCGCGGCACCGGGCGGAACACGCCCGTCCGGCACGGAACGCCACCTATCGCAAGGAGCACACGATGAAGACCCGTCTTTCCCTTTCCGCCCTGGCCCTCGCCTGCGCCACCCTGGCCGGCTGCCAGAACCTGCCCCAGGGGGACCTCATGCAGCACGGCATGATGGCGGTGAAGGCTGCAACCCTGAGCGACGCCGAGGTCCGCCAGGTCGCCGACCAGGCCTGCGCCGAGTCCGACCAGCAAAACCGCATCGCCCCGGCCAACAGCAAGTACGGCCAGCGCCTGGACAAGATCGCCAAGGCCCTGGGCGACCAGATCGACGGCGTGCCGGTGAACTACAAGGTCTACCTCACCGAGGAGGTCAACGCCTGGGCCATGGCCAACGGCTGCATCCGCGTCTACAGCGGGCTGATGGAGCTGATGAGCGACAACGAGATCGAAGGCGTACTCGGCCACGAGATGGGCCACGTCGCCCTCGGCCACACCCGCAAGGCCGCCCAGACCGCCTACGCGGCCGCCGCGGTGCGCGGCGCCGCCGGCGCCTCGAAGAGCGGCGCGCTGGCCGCCCTGTCCGGCTCCCAGCTGGGCGAACTCACCGAATCGCTGGTCAACGCGCAGTTCTCCCAGTCCCAGGAATCCGACGCCGACGATTTCTCCTACGAGCTACTGAAGAAGCGCGGAGTGAACACCCAGGGCCTGGTCACCGCCTTCGAGAAGCTGGCCAAGCTGGGCGGCGGCGACAGCAGCATGTTCGATTCGCACCCGGGCTCCCAGGCCCGCGCCGATCACATCCGCCAGCGCATCGCTGCGGATCGCAAGTAACGCTCCCACCCCGGTCTCCCGCGCTCGCGGGAGACCGCCTCACGCCGCCCGCTTGTGCTCGCGAATGCAGGTCGGGCCGGCGCGCTCCTCGACCTCGCGCTGCACGTCGCCGCGCAGCCCCAGCAGAAAGGCCAGTTCCGCCAGCACGAAGAGCGGACCGACGATCAACCCGCTGAGATCGTCGACGAAGGCCGGCTTGCGCCCTTCGTAGTAATGACCGACGAACTGGATGATCCAGCCGACCACGAACAGGCCGACGCCCCAGCCCAGCCAGGCCGCGGTAGTCCCCGCCGCCAATTGCGCAGCGCCCCACACCGTCAGCGCCAGCAGCGCCGTCATGGCCACGCCGAAGCGCAGGTCCAGGCGCAGGTAGAACAGCGCCGCGGCGAGCGCCAGCAGCAGCGCCGGAGACAGGCCGAACCCCAGCGCCGGCCGCGCCAGCAACACGGCGATGGAGAGGACGATCATCGGAATGCCGATGAAATGGCTGAAGATGTTGCGCCGGTCGCGGTGGTAGGCGGCGTATTGCGCAAGGTGATCGACTAGGGTTTTCATTGTTGTGGTCTCACGCCAGGGTTCTCGCATCATCGCGCCGCCCCGGTTTTCCACTCTGTCAGCTAGACGACAAACATGAACGAGCGTACCGACTACCGTTCGCAACTCCAGGCCGGCCGCTGGTTCCAGGGTTTGCCGGAGGCCTTGCAGACGCACCTGCTGGCACTCGCCCAACCGCGCCAGTTGCCGCCGGGCCAGCGCCTGTTCGCCCGCGGCGACGCGCCCTGCGGACTGTACTGCGTGGTCGAGGGCGCGATCCGTATCAGCGCGGTCAGCGAGAACGGCAAGGAGGCGCTGCTGATCCTGGTGGAAGCGCCGCACTGGTTCGGCGAGATCGCCCTGTTCGACGGCCAGGCGCGCACCCACGATGCCTACGCCGAAGGCCACACCCAGCTACTCCAGGTACCGCAGGCGGCGCTGCTCGAACTGCTTCGCCGCGAGCCGCACTACTGGCGCGACGTGGCCCTGCTGATGAGCCACAAGCTGCGCCTGGCATTCATCGCCCTGGAAGAGATGGCCCTGCTGCCGGCCGCGCAACGCCTGGCGCGGCGCCTGCTGATGCTCGCCGAGGGCTACGACAACAGCCGCAGCCGGCAGGTCCTGCACCTGCCGCAGGAGCAGTTGGCATTGATGCTGTCGCTGTCGCGGCAGACCACCAACCAGATCCTCAAGGACCTCGAAGCCCAGGGCATCCTCCAGCTCAGCTACGGCGGCATCGAGATTCTCGACCTCGCCGGCCTGCGCGCGGCCACCCACGGCTGAGCGCGAATCACACTTTCGAACGCTTGCAGGCGCGCCATGGCCGGCTACCGTGTGCAGGGCACCTGCCCTCGGTGCGGATATCCATAACGACAACAACAGGATCTCCCCATGCTCCGTCCCGCGCTTCCCGCTGTCCTCTGTCTTTACTGCCTGCTGCTGGCGCTGCCGGCGCGCGCTGCCCTCGACGACCAGCAACGCGCCCTGCAACAACTGCAGGTCCAGGCCTGTCGCGCGGTGGGCAGCCTGTTGTTGCTGCGCGGCGAGGGTTTCCAGGAACAGCACGCGGCGCAACTGGAGAAGGACCTCGCCAGCCTCGATCGGGCGCTCGCCGCCGCCCCCGAGGGGGTGCTCCTGCGGCAAGGCGAAAAGACGCTGGTGGCGCGCATCCGTGAAGGCGCGGCCTACGGCCCCCGCGAAGAGGACCTGCCCTGGCGCTACCCGCAGCAACTGAGCCGCGCCCTGCGTGACTTCCTCAACCTGGTGGAACGCCAGGTGCCGCCGCCCCCGCCAGGCCAGCCCCTGCCGCTCTGGCAGTTGCCGGTGCGGGTCGAGTACCTGTCCCTGCAATACCTGGCGCGCGCCTACCTGGGCGGGCTGGAGACTGCCCGCGAGCAGCCCCGGGACTATCTCGGCCAGGACGAGAGCGTGCTGGTCCCGCTGATCGACCGGCGCATCGCCCTGCTGGTGGCGCAAAGCGCCAACCCGGCGGGACTGAAGAAACTGGAAAACCGCTGGGAGTACCTGAGCCAGGCCCTGCGCGACCTGAACAGCAAGAGCAGCGCGCTGGTCAGCGCTTCCGGCAGGCCCTGGGCGCCGATCATCGTCGACCGCCACGCGCGTGCCCTGAGCGAAAGCCTGATGCGCTTGAGTGCGGAGTGAGGCCACGCGCCGCACGGGGCGGATAACCTCGCGACTCGCAACGTTGCGCCAGCGTCCGCCCCGACTCCCTGGCCAGCGCATTTTTTCGAATCCGCCCTGCGGATTTTGATTTGCCGCCACGCCCTGGCGCAGGCGCAATGGTGCTCCCGAAAGGAGATCGCCATGCCCACTGCCAACCCACCCGGCCGCACCCTCTGGCTGATGGCCGCCATCGTCCTGGTCGGCCTCAACCTGCGGCCCTCCATGGCCGCCGTCGGCCCACTGCTGAACGCCATGCGCGGCGAGATCGCGCTCAGCTTCGGCGACGTCTCGCTGCTGACCGCCCTGCCGGTGCTGACCCTCGGCCTCGGCATGTTCTTCGGCCTGGGCATCGCCCGCCGCGTCGGCGAGTGGCGTTCGGTGGCCCTCGCCCTGCTGCTGATCGGCGCCGCCAGCGCCCTGCGCCTGGGCAGCCGAGGCCTGCCCGACCTGCTCGGCAGCGCCATGCTCGCCGGTCTCGGCATCGCCCTGATCCAGGCGCTGATGCCGGCCCTGATCAAGGCCCGTTTCGGCGCGCGCACGCCGCTCTGCATGGGGCTCTACGTCACCGCCATCATGGCTGGCGCGGCGCTGTCCGCCAGCGCCGCGCC